>JBOHAD010000124.1:0-5320 GCA_050697555.1 Gaiellaceae bacterium
GGCTTCTCGCAGGGCGCCGTCATGGCCTACTCCCTCGGGCTCGCAGCCGGGCGCCCGAGCCCGGCCGGAATCCTCGCGTTCTCCGGCTACATCCCCCGGGTGGAGGGGTTCGACCTCGATCTCGAGGGCCGCGCCCGGCTCCCGGTCTCGATCGCGCACGGGAGCCTCGACCCCACCGTCAGCGTCGAGTTCGGGCGTGAAGCCCGAGCGCGGCTCGAGACGGCCGGCCTGGCCGTCCGCTACCACGAGGATCCGGCCGGGCACACGATTACCCCCGGCGGCCTCGCCCAGGCGCGGGCCGTGCTCGCCGAGGCGCTCGCGTAACGGGCCGTGGTGTCGCCCGGACGCGGCTCGTCGAGCCACGTCTCGGGCGGGCCGCCGGAATCCTGAGACGGCGATTCTCGTTGCCGCAGTACATGGAGCACACCTACGCTCACCGAGCTTTTTGCAGAGGGGCGCGGAGGGACGGGCGTGTAACGGAGCCTCCTGCCGAGCGGCGATGAGTTCTGTCGAGGCGGGCGGTCCTACCAACATGAGGACGATCGAGCCTCCGAAGGCCGGACGCCGCGAGTGGGTCGGCCTTGCCGTCCTCGCGCTCGCGTGCGTGGTCTACGCCATGGACCTCACGGTGCTGCACCTCGCGGTGCCGCACCTGAGCGCAGACCTCGAGCCGAGCAGCGCGCAGCTCCTCTGGATCGCGGACATCTACGGATTCATGGTCGCCGGAGCGCTCATCACGATGGGCACGCTCGGTGACCGCATCGGCCGCCGCCGCCTCCTGCTGATCGGCGCCGCAGCCTTCGCCCTCGCCTCGTTCTTCGCCGCGTTCTCGACGAGCGCCGAGATGCTGATCGGGGCCAGGGCGCTGCTCGGCATCGCGGGCGCGACGATCGCTCCGTCGACGCTCTCGCTGATCCGCAACCTGTTCCACGACCCCGCCCAGCGCACGTTCGCGATCGGCGTCTGGATCACGGCCTACTCGCTCGGCGGCGCGGTCGGCCCGCTGCTCGGCGGAGTGCTGCTCGAGTTCTTCTGGTGGGGCTCCGTCTTCCTCCTCGCCGTGCCGGTGATGGCGCTCCTTCTCGTGCTCGGGCCGGTGCTCTTGCCGGAGTTCCGCGATCCGGAGGCGGGTCGCCTGGACCTCGTCAGCGCAGCGCTGTCGCTCGTCGCCGTGCTCGCCGTCGTGTACGGGCTCAAGCAGACGGCGCAGGACGGGCTCGGCTTCGTGCCGGCCCTGTCGATCGTGGTCGGCCTGGCGCTCGGGCTCGCGTTCGTACGCCGGCAGTCGAGGCTGGCGGATCCGCTGATCGACCTCCGGCTCTTCCGCGTGCCGGCCTTCAGCGCCTCACTGGCCGTCTACACGCTCGGGATCCTTGTGCTCTTCGGATCGTTCCTCTTCATCTACCAGTACCTCCAGCTCGTCCTCGACCTGTCGCCGCTCATGGCCGGCGTCTGGACGTTGCCCTCCTTCGGCGCTTTCATCCTCGGTTCGATGCTCGCCCCGGCGATCGTGCGCCGGGTCCGCCCGGCGTTCGTCATGGCCGTCGGCCTCGCGATCGGAGCCGTGGGGCTTCTCGTCCTCACCCAGGTGAGCGCCGAGTCGGGACTCACCGTCCTCGTGAGCGCGTCCGTCGTCTACTCACTCGGGCTCGCGCCGCTCTTCACGCTGACGAACGACCTCATCATCGGCGCCGCCCCGCCCGAGCGGTCCGGCGCAGCCTCGGCGATCTCGGAAACGGGCGCCGAGCTCGGCGGAGCGCTCAGCATCGCGATCCTCGGCACGATCGGCACGGCCGTCTACCGCAGCCGCATCGACGTCCCCGCCTCTGTCCCGGCCGATGCGGCCGAAACCGCGCGTGACACCCTCGGCGGCGCTGTGGCCGTGAGCGACGGGCTGGCCGAAGGGGTCGCCGGCCGGGTCCTCGAGGCCGCCCACGTGGCATTTACCCAGGGATTCCGGGTCGTCGCGTTAGTGAGCGCCGTCGTCGCGGCACTGGCGGCCGTGGGGGTCGCCGTCCTCCTGCGGAATGTGCGGGGCCCGACCGGGCAGCCCGAAGAGGCTCCCGTCTCCGGCCCGGTCGCAGAGCCGCTGTAGCTCGGCTCGCCCGACCATCACCCGAAGACGTGCATCCCGTCGCTGCGGAGACTGCATCGCGCAGCCTCAGCCTTCGAATCGACCTTGAAGAGCGGGAGCGGCGCGACGTCGACCGGAGATGCGTGGCGCCGACCCAAGTCGCCCCCATCGCAACGTAGAACGGCTCCGGGAAGCGGTCGCTCTCGATCAGCAGCTCCGCGAAGCTGGCCGCCACCTGCCGAACTGCAGCTAAGCACGCGTGACCGCAAGGCCACCGCAAGACCGCGGCCGGCTGAATCCCTTTAGCCGCACGGGAGGCACGGTTGGCGGGCCGTCCGGCGGTCCTGTACTGCAAGACGTTTGCTTTACAGTCACGCTCGTCAGTCCCGGGTCGTTCCGAGCCGGCTTCCGAGTGATTCAGCAACGGTAACGACCGATGAATTCCGGCATACCGAGAGGTCCAACGTTGCGACGATCCCTACCCAGCTCACAAGCTCGCAACTTCACGTCGCTCGGCAAACGACGTAGGATCGGAGTCGACGAGGATCGAGCAAGGAGGTGACGGAGATGGCGTCCCTGTACGACCGGCTCGGGGGTCTCGACGCGATCAGAGCGGTGGTGGACTCGTTGGTAGCGCGCTGCGCGGGCGACGAGCGGATCAACCAGAAGTTCGAGCGGAGCGACATCCCTCGGCTCACGACGATGCTGGTGGACCAGGTGTGCGAAGCGACGGGCGGCCCGTGTACCTACACGGGTCGTGACATGAGGGAGGTCCACGACGGCATGGGGGTCACGGCCGGAGAGTTCGACGCCCTCGTCGAGGACCTCGTGGCGACCCTCGACGAGTTCGACGTGCCGAAGGCGGAGCAGGAGGAGCTGCTCGGTCTACTCGCACCGATGCGCGACGACATCGTCGAGGTCGAGTCCCCCGAGGCCGGCACGCCGTTGCCCGATACCTACGAGCCTGCCCCGGCGCTTCGCTGAGCGATCGGCCTCGCGCGCCGGGAGTCCGTCGGCGAGGGGTCAGCTGTGACGCAGGCGCGTCCGACGCTCGTCGGCGAGCGTGTCACGGTGCGTCCCGGGCGGGCGGAGGACGCTGACGCTCTGCACGCGATCCTCGGGGAGCCGTCGGTTGCCCGTTGGTGGGGCGAGCCGGAGGCTCGCGAGGAGCTCCTGACGAAGCTGCAGGCGCGGAGCGACGCCGTCCTCCTGGTCCTCGAGGTCGACGGCGAGGTGGCCGGCGGCATCGAGTACGGCGAAGAGGCCGAGCCGATGTACCGGCACGCCGGCATCGACATCTACATCTCGGAGCGCTTTCAGGGCCGCGGCCTGGGCACCGAGGCGATCAGGCTCCTGGCCCGCTACCTCTTCGACGTCCGCGGCCATCACCGCCTCACGATCGATCCCGCCGCGGACAACCGCCGTGGGATACGGACGTACGAGAAGCTCGGCTTCCGCCCCGTCGGCGTGATGCGGCAGTACGAGCGGGGCGCGGACGGCCGCTTCCATGACGGGCTCCTCATGGACATGCTCCGCGGCGAGCTGGCGGATTGAGCGGCCCTAGTAGGCCGACTCCTATTCGGCGCGGCGGGCCTTGAGGACGATCGCGGTCGCCACGCTCTCTTGCCGCTCGGGAGGGATCAAGGTCCGCATCAGCTCAAGCAGATCCTCGGTGAAGAGCGGGTAGAGCGCCCAATCCCGTACCCCCATCGGAGCGCGCTCGACGATCTCGATGCCCACGAACCCCGCCTGCTCGAGCTTCCGGACGAAGTCACGCTCCGTCAGCGCTCCGGACACTCAGCCGGCCCAGGCGGCCGGGTGGGTGAGAATCTCCGGAGGAAGCTCCTCCTCCGCGAGCGTGAGGTCGGAGACGGTGAGCTTGCCGCCCGGCCGGAGCACCCTCGCGCACTCGGCGAGCGCTCTCGCTTTGCGGGGCGAGAGGTTGATCACGCCGTTCGAGATGACGTGGTCGACACTTCCGTCCGCGAGCGGGATGGCCTCCATCTCGCCCTCGAGGACCTCGACGTTGTCGAGTCCCGCCTCGGCCGCCGCCCGTAGGGTGCGCGCGAGCATCTCGGGCAGGAAGTCCAGCCCGACGACGCGGCCGTCGGCACCTGTGCGCTTCGCGGCGAGGATCGTGTCGATGCCCCATCCGCAGCCGACGTCGAGGATGGTCTCGCCCGGCTCGATGCCGGCGAACCGCAGGTGGTTCGCGAGGCCGAGGGCGCGATCCGCCGCCGACGGCGGAACCTGCACGAGCTCGTCAGGGGAGTACAGGCGCCGCGCGACCGCCGCGGTCGAGGTGTCGATGCTTCCGTAGGCCGCGCGAACGAGGTGCTTGATCTCCTCCGAGTGCATGAGGTCGCGCGTCTGAGGCGGGGCCTGCGGCTCGGGCACTAGCCGTCCGTGACCTCGTCCAGCGTCGACTCCAGGCGGAGCCTGACGTCGCCGGGGATCTCGTCAGCGGCGTGGGAGGCGAGGAAGCGCCGGAGCTCCTCCGCGAACTCCACCTCGCCGCAGCAACGCCGGCAGACGCTC
Organism: Gaiellaceae bacterium; assembly: GCA_050697555.1. Taxonomy (GTDB): domain Bacteria; phylum Actinomycetota; class Thermoleophilia; order Gaiellales; family Gaiellaceae; genus DASQWP01. The sequence continues at coordinate 4,613 of JBOHAD010000124.1, forward strand.
AGGTGCTCCTCGATCGCCTCGCGCTGCGACTCGTCGACCATGCCGTCGAGGTACTCCCAGAGCTGTCTGACAGCCTCGGCGCAGGTGATCATCGCGCTCCCTCCCGGAGCAGCCCGTGGGTCTCCGCGTAGTCCCACATGCGCTTCTCGAACAGCTTACGACCTCGATGGAGCCGTGCAAGGACCGTTCCGAGCGGCGCGTCGAGGATGCCGGCGACTTCCTTGGTCGCGAACCCGTCCATGTACGTGAGCACGAGCGGGATCCGGTAGTGCTCGGGCAGCGAGGCGAGGATCTCCCGGACGTCCTCGGCCCCGAACTGCTCGAGGAAGTCGAGGTGGAGAGAGTCGGAGTAGGGGAACGGGTCCTCGGCGGCGATCTTGCGGTAGAGCGAAAACTCCTCCAGCTCGTCGAGCTCGACCTCCTCGGGGCGGCGCGCGCGCTCGCGGCCGCGGTCACGGCAGCAGTTGACGAGGATGGTGGCGAGCCATGCCGGCCCAGCGCGGCCGTGGTCGAGCTGCTCGAAGCTGCGGAATGCCTTCAGCAGGCAGTCCTGCACGGCATCCTCCGCCTCGTCGCCCACGAGCCGCCTTGCGATTCCGTAGAGCCTCGGCAGCTGGCCGGCGGCCAGCTCGCGAAATCTCTCCTTCTGCTCTGCCGACGTCTCCGTGGCCACCTGCCTCTCATGAGCGCGCACGGCGCCACACTCGG
>JBOHAD010000125.1:0-5280 GCA_050697555.1 Gaiellaceae bacterium
TCCGAGCTTGGCGTTACGGTGCAGCCTCATCCGGGTGCCTCCTTGGGGCGTGAGTCGTGGCAGACCCACAGCCTCAAAGGAGGCCCGGATGTCCTCTCAACCGTTCACAACCTGTGTAGGCGGGAGAGCTAGAGGGCAAGAAGAGCGTGCGTACAACCATGGGGCGCCGGTTTCGGCGACTACGGCGTCCTCGGCGGAATCCGCGTCCCGACGTAGGCCGAGGCGCGCTGGGAGCTCCCGGACGGCACTCGAGACCAACTAGCGTCGTCTGCTCGAACACGCCGAGCGAGTGCGCGGCCAGAAGGACCCCGGTCTGCGCGAGAGAGAAGGCTGCAGTCATGTCCGCTGGCTGGCGCACACACTGGCGCACGAGCGCAACAGTCCTTGCAAATCGATAGTTTCGTGACGGTCTCGAAAGCCGTTAGGGGTCGTTAGGCCCCTCGAGGGTTCGAATCCCTCCCCCTCCGCCTCAAAGCGGTTTCTCGCATCTAGGTCCGCCGTACCTCGAGCGCCTTCTTGTGTCAGCGTTGCCAACAGCGGAAGGCGAACTGTTGTCTGGCTGGCAAGCCACGACCCCCTCGGCTCGGGGACGCGAAGACTAAGCGACCGTGCTCCTGCGTCCGATCAGCCTGCGCTCGCGACGGAGGTCTGGAAGCTCACCTCGCTCGGCGCCTACTCGAGGGGCCGCGGCCGCCGTGCTCGTGTGCTCCTCGCCATCTCCGCCCCGTTCGTCTACGCGCTGACCGCGCGGAGCGAATCGGCACCCACGGTACCGGCTGAGGAACGGTGCGTGGCTCCTTCCTGGCGGTGCGGTCCCGGTAGGGTCATGCTGGCGGTCGTTCTGGCGCTCCCGGTGGTCGCTCTGGCGCTCCCGGTGCGTACGGCTAGCCGAAGGGGCTAGACGGCGATCAGTCCCGCAACCCGCGTGGCGTCTCCTCGGATGCTTGGTCGAGAAGCACCCTCTTTTGCTCGACGATCTGCCGGGCGACGTCCGCAAGCCGCAGATTGCGGTCTCGCGCGGCGCGCTGGATCCGGCGGAAGGCCTCTGCCTCGGAGAGATGGAGCGCCTCCATGAGCACGCCCTTGGCGCGCTCGACAAGTTTTCGGTGCTCGAGCGCCTCCTGGGCACGGTCGACCTCTGCCTCGAGCGCCTCGAGCTCCGCGTGTCGCGCAGCGGCAAGCCGGATCGCCGCGTCGAGCTCCCTTTCGTCGACAGGCTTCGTCAGGTAGGCGCCAACGCCGCTCTCTATCGAGCGATCGACCAAGCCTGGATCCTCGACGCCGGTCACCACGACCACGGGCCGGCGGAGACCTTCGGCCGCGAGCCGGCGGGCAGCGGCGAGCCCGTCGAGGCGAGGCATGTCGACGTCGAAGAGGTAGAGGTCGGGAAGCGCGGTCCGCGCCTCCTCGATCGCCTGCTCGCCGTCGTAGGCGGGGCCGACCGGCTCGTGGCCCAGCGCGCGGAGGCGCTCGGCGAGGCCGAGTCCGATCACCGGATCGTCCTCAGCGATAAGGATGCGCATCGACCGCCCCCTCGAAGGTGACCTCGGCTCGCGTTCCCCCACCCGGTCGTGACCCGAGGGTGAAGCGCCCGCCCAGCCCCTGCGCCACGACCTGGCGCACGAGCTGGAGGCGGAGCCCCGGAGGGCTTCCGTCGGGGCCGCCGCCGGCGTCCTCGATCCGAAGTCGGAGCGGTCGTCCTCGCTCGAGGCGCACGGTGGCGGGCGGGCGACCGTGCTGGACGGCGTTCGCGATGAGCTCGTTGGCGACCACGCCGACCTTCTGCGCGACCGCGGCGTCGAGCTCGATCCCATCGGCTTCGACGATGGCTCCGGGGTCGACGGCCCGGGCAACGGCTCCCAGGACCGCGTCTGCCTCCACGGCTCCCCCGCGGGCCTCGGCGAGCAGACGGTGCACCGCGGCGATGCTGCGGATGCGGACGGCGGTGTCGTCGAACGCGCGCCCGCCTTCGCCCTCCGGGCGGGCGAGCAGGAGGAGATCGGCGACCGTCTGGAGGCTGTTCTTGACGCGGTGGTGGGCCTCGGCGAGAAGGCTGTGCTCGAGCTCCGCGCGGGCGCTCGCCTCCGCTCGCGCCTCCGCCTCGCGCGCCGTCGCACGCGCGAGCCCGAGCGCGAGCACGACTGCGACGGCGAGTAGGAGGGCTCGCATAGCCACGGCCCCCAGCGGAAGGGGCGCGGGAGCGATGGCCATCGCGACCGCGAAGGCGACCGCAGCGAGGCCGAGACAGAGCGCCCGCCTCCAGCCGACCTGGACGGTGGCGATGAAGGGAAGGACGAGGAAGAGCAGGAGATCGAAGTTCTCGTGCGCTCCGGCGACGATGATGAGCAGGGCGACGAAGGCGATCAGCCCGCCCGACCAGAGGTCGAGGAGGAGCTGTCCTCGCGGCGCAGCGAGCCAGCGTCGCCAGGGGACGGCCATCGCGACGGTGTGGGCGAAGGCGGCGGCGAGAATGAGGCCGAGGAGGAGAGGCCGCTGGTCGCGCCCAAGGCCGAGCAGGAGCCCGGTGAGGGCGGCGGCGATGGAGAGCCAGCCGAGCCAGAAGCCGGCGCGCACCGCCCGCCAGCGGAACTCGAGCTCGAGCTCAGCGTGAGATACCGACACCTGCCTCGATGGTAGCGGCGTGCCTCTGCTACCTTGATCGCGCGGCGTTCGCGACGACGCCGCGCGAGGTCACGGTCGCCTCACTGCGCTACCGACGCGCTTTCGTGGAAGTGAGGCCATGACCGGACAGATCGCCGCACTCGCCCGCCTTCTGGATTGCGACGGGCCCATTCGCGTGCATCGCCGGGGTGGCCTCAAGCGATCAAGGAGGTTCGCTCGTGAACGTGTTCGAGCTCCGTATCCGTGGATCGAGCGACCCGGCCAGCCTGGCCGCCGTGCGCGGGCAGCTGCTCGTCTTCCCCGAGGTACGCGACGTTCGTCCTACCCCCTGGCTCGATACCGTCGCCGTCGTCTGCGAGGGAGACCGGCGGGCGCCAGCCAAGTGGGCCTGGGCGCTCCAGGCGGCAGGCTACGAGGTCGAGCGTACGGAAGAAGGATGGCCGCTCGAGCGGGAGCCGGACGCGGCGGCCTGAGCGGATGCCGAGCCGGTGGAGGAACGAGGAGGACGCGCTCCTCGCCCGCTTCTACGGCGCCGGGGTCACGCGGCGGGAGGTCGCGACGCGCCTGGGCCGCTCAGAGGACGCGGTCGATGCCCGCAGGCGCGCCCTCGGCATCCCCGCGCGTCGCAGGACGCGACCCTGGTCGTCTGCCGCGGACGCGCTCATCCGCGCGGCGACCACCGCGGGCGTCCCCGCCTCCGAGCTCGCGGCGCGGATCGGGCGGCCCGCCGAGGCGGTGCGACGACGAAGGCGGGAGCTCGGCCTCGCCGCCATGGCCGCGAGTCGGCGCTACAGCGCGCTCGAGGACGATGCCCTGCGCAGGGCTTGGCTCGACGGCGGCGACCTCGATGCGCTCGCGGCCGAGCTCGGCCGCTCGCCCGAGAGCGTGCGCCTGCGCGCCCGCGCCCTCGGCCTCCACAACCCCAAGCGTCGCTTGCGGTGGCTTCCCGGCGAGGATCTCCTGCTCCGGCAGGCGTACGGACGCGGCCTCACCTGCACGGCCATCTCCACCGATGTCCTCCCCGGCCGAAGCGCCGGCGCGATCGCCGCCCGCGCCCGCAAGCTCGGCCTCGCCGTGTACGGAAGGATCTGGAGCGGGGACGAGGACCGCCGCCTCGTGGACCTGGCCGCCGAGCGAACGCCGCTCGAAGAGGCGGCCGCGCTCCACTTCCGCACGCCGGAGGCCGTTCGGCGCCGCGCCCGCAAGCTCGGCCTCAAGCCATTCCCGGTAGCCGCCCACGAGCACGCACACCGGCGCTGGCGACCCGACGAGGACGCGCTCCTCCGCCGCCACGCGAGCCTCGACCCGGGCTCGCTCGCGCGCCTGCTCGGACGCTCCGACCACGCGGTTCGCCGTCGGCTTGCCGCTCTCGGCCCGCGCCGCGGTCGCGAGCGCTCCCCCCACTACGAGCTTGTCGCCTCTGCGGGCCTGAACCCCGCCGAGCGGCGGCTCGTGACCCGTGAGCTCGCAGGAGGAAGCGCTCGGCGCCTCCTGTCCCTCTCCCGCCGGCTCGGCCGCTCGCCCGGCGCGCTCAAACGGATGGCTCTCGAGCCCGACCCAACCGGAGTGGCCGGCCGGCGGTGACGCTGGCGAGCTGGCTCACATCCGGCTGGATCGACGTCCCGTGAACACGGCCGGTGCTGTCTTATTAGTAGGAGCCTCTAGCGAAACGCTGTAGGCGTGTGTTCAATTCTCGCCCGACTGGCCGTGACGCTCGCCCGAGCGCGAGCCGTTCCACTCGCAGCGTAGGCCGCCGGAACACAGAAATCTATCCGTTGTGAGGGAGCGACGCCCGTACTCGGCGCACCCGGGCCACCTTCCGGCGCGGCTACGCCTTCGGGCCGAGCCCCAACAACTTGCGGATCCTTGCGAGGAGGCTGCGCATGGGGCGACTCTACTCCCCGCGTGGCGCTCCGCCAATCGCCTAACGCGCGTCTCGCCAATCGAATCGCCAATCCCTCCTAGCTAGAGGACGATCTGGCGCAGCAGCTCGAGCGGACAGCCCGCCGACGCGAGCGCGGCCGCGAGGTGGCAGTCCGCTTCCGACTCGGCGAGCTCAGAAGACTCGGCGGCTGAGAAACCGAGCTCGGTGAACCGCTCGAGGCGCCATTCGAGCAGTCTCTCGTCCTTGAGGACCTCGTCGCTGGGCACGGTCACGAGGCGCTCGGTTGGGGCTCACTCATCTCAGGCCGCTCGTCGACGGGCGGGTTGCGCGTGGATGCCGAGCCGCGATCCGCGGGAGCGAAAGGCCGCCAGGGGAGCTGCTCCCACGCGCTCGCCTGGCACATGGGACAGGCTGGCGGCGGGCCGCTCGCGATGACCCCGTAGCCGCAGGCGGAGCAGCGGAGCTCTGCCCTCCCCGTTTCGGGGTCGGACGCGCTGGGGCCCGGTCGATCATGCGTCATGACCCCGCCGGCGGCTGCCGGTGCGCCCAGTCAAGCCGCAGCCCGAGCCCGGGCCAGACATCGTCATGGTGGCGGCGCCTACCGAAATCACCTGCGCGTCCTTACGAGGCATCCCGAACCCTAGACCGTCACCCGACGTCGGGACGGGCGCCGGCTACCAGCTCACGCCCTCGTGCTGAGCGAGTCGCCGGAGGACGTCTTCGGCGAGCACGAGGGTCGCGTCGCGGTTCACGCGGGCGGCGGCGAGAGCGGC
>JBOHAD010000126.1:0-5217 GCA_050697555.1 Gaiellaceae bacterium
TCTAGCGAGCGGCTCTCACGGCTCGACAGAGAGGGGCGCTTTCGGCGCCCCTCTCGCCGTTTCGAGCAACGCCCGCTATACTGGCTGCCCGAAGAGCGGTTTCCCGCGGGCTCCGCCTTGCGGGGGAACCGCCGTTTGTGCTACTCTTATCGGTCGCGCCGCCGTACCGCAGAACCTCTGCCGTTTTTTGTCCTTAAGCCCTGCCTAGAGGGAGGTCGCAGTTCTTGGCCAGCAAGGTCGCTGAGCGCCCTGCGCGCACGAGTTTTTCCCGCCTCAAGCACGTCCTCGACCTACCGAACCTGATCGACATCCAGAAGGCCTCCTTCCGCTGGTTCATGGAGGAGGGCCTCCAGGAGACGATCAACGACATCTCGCCGATCGAGGACTACACGGGCACGCTCGCCGTGGAGTTCGTCGACTACACGTTCGAGGAGCCCTCCGTCCCGATCAGGGAGTGCCGCGAAAAGGACCTCACGTACCAGGTCCCGCTCTCGATGACCGTCCGCTTCGTCAACAAGGACACGGGCGAGATCCGCGAGCAGAAGGTCTTCATGGGCGACTTCCCCATGATGACCGAGCACGGCACCTTCATCATCAACGGCACCGAGCGCGTCATCGTCACGCAGCTCGTCCGCTCGCCGGGCGCCTACCTGATGGAGCCGAAGGACGCGGCGAAGCAGGTCTTCATCGCGAACCTGATGCCGAGCCGCGGCTCGTGGCTCGAGCTCGAGATCGACAAGAAGGGCATCGTCTACGCGCGTATCGACCGGAAGCGCAAGCTCCCGATCACGACGCTGCTCCGTGCCCTGCCGGCCGAGGATCCGTCCACCGGGTTCCAGCTGGACACGAGCACGAACGAGAAGATCCTGGAGCTCTTCGGCAACTCGATCTACATCGCCAACACGCTCGAGAAGGACCCGACCACGCGCGAGGAGGAGGCCGTCGTCGAGGTCTTCAAGAAGCAGCGCCCGGGCGAGCCGCCCACGCTCGAGAACGCCCGCAACCTCCTCAAGGGCCTGTTCTTCGACCCCAAGCGCTACGACCTCACGAAGGTCGGCCGCTACAAGCTGAACCAGCGCCTCGAGGTCGACGTGCCCGAGGGCACCCGCGTCCTGACGACGCAGGACATCCTTGCGCTCGTCCAGAGGCTCGTGCGGCTGCCCGAGCGCATGGGCGTCGATCCCGAGTCGAAGGACTACGCCGCCGACGCGATCACGCTCTCGCGCGAGCCCATCCGGGGCGAGCTCGACGAGTACGAGCACTTCGGCAACCGGCGCCTGCGCACGGTCGGCGAGCTCATCCAGGAGGCCTTCAGGGTCGGCCTCTACCGGATGGAGCGCGTCGTCCGCGAGCGCATGACGACGGAGGACGTCGACACGATCACGCCGCAGACGATCATCAACATCCGGCCCGTCGTGGCGGCGCTGAAGGAGTTCTTCGGCTCCTCGCAGCTCTCGCAGTTCATGGACCAGACGAACTCGCTGGCCGGGCTCACCCACCGGCGGCGCCTCTCGGCGCTCGGCGCCGGCGGCCTCACGCGGGAGCGCGCGCCGATCGAGGTGCGCGACGTGCACCCGACGCACTACGGCCGCATGTGCCCGATCGAGACGCCGGAGGGGCCGAACATCGGCCTCATGGGCTCGCTCTCCTCGATGGCGACCGTGTCCGAGTTCGGCTTCGTGCAGACGCCCTACCGCATCGTCAAGAACGGCAAGGTCACGGACGAGATCATCTACCTCGACGCCGCCGAGGAGGAGAAGCTCACGATCGCGCAGGCGAACGAGCCGGTCGACGAGAAGACGGGGAAGTTCGTGCACGACACCGTCCTCTGCCGCGGCCCCGGCGGCCAGCCGGTCACGGCCGTCCCCAAGGACGTCCAGTACATGGACGTGAACCCGGCGCAGATCGTCTCCGTGGCGACGGCGCTCATCCCCTTCCTCGAGCACAACGACGCGAACCGCGCCCTCATGGGCTCGAACATGCAGCGCCAGGCGGTGCCGCTCATGATCACCGAGCCGCCGCTCATCGGCACCGGGCTCGAGTACCGCGCCGCGATCGACACGGGCGACGTCGTCGTCGCCGAGCGGACCGGAACCGTCGTCGACGTCGACGCGGACAAGATCGTCGTCGAGGGGAAGGACGGCGAAGACGCGTACGAGCTCGAGAAGTTCATGCGCTCGAACCAGGGCACGCTCATCCACCAGAAGCCGGTCGTGCGCCTGGGCGACAAGGTCACGGACGGCGACGTCCTCGCCGACGGCAGCTCGACGCGCGACGGCGAGCTCGCGCTTGGCAAGAACCTGCTCGTCGCCTTCATGCCCTACGAGGGCTACAACTTCGAGGACGCGATCGTCATCTCGGAGCGGCTTGTCAAGGACGACCTGCTCTCCTCGATCCACATCCACGAGTACGAGATCGACGCGCGCTCGACGAAGCTCGGCGACGAGGAGATCACGCGCGACATCCCCAACCGCTCGGAGGAGTCGCTCAAGGACCTCGACGACCGCGGCGTCGTCCGCATCGGCGCCGAGGTCGGCTCCGGCGACCTCCTCGTCGGGAAGGTGACGCCCAAGGGCGAGACCGAGCTGACCGCCGAGGAGAAGCTCATCCGCGCGATCTTCAAGGAGAAGGCGCGCGAGGTGCGCGACACCTCCCTCAAGGTCCCGCACGGCGAGGGCGGCAAGGTCATCGACGTGAAGACGTTCTCCCGCGACGCGGGCGACGACCTCTCGCCCGGCGTGAACGAGCTCGTGCGCGTGTACGTCGCCAAGAAGCGCAAGATCGCCGAGGGCGACAAGCTCGCCGGGCGCCACGGGAACAAGGGCGTCATCGCCAAGATCGTCGCCGAGGAGGACATGCCCTTCCTCGAGGACGGGACGCCGGTGGACGTCGTCCTCAACCCGCTCGGCGTGCCGAGCCGGATGAACATCGGCCAGGTCCTCGAGACGCACCTCGGCTGGGCCGCCCACCACGGCGTCTTCGCCGAGGACGGCGAGCGCAACGGGCCGACGCCCGTCGCCAGCTCCGTCTTCGACGGCGCCACGCCCGAGCAGGTCGACGAGGCGCTCGTCGCGTGGACGAAGCAGAACGCCGACTCGCCCATCAAGTTCCACGTGGACGAGAAGCGGCCGCCCGGGCGCAAGTGCTCGGGCAAGGTGCGGCTCCTGAACGGCCGCACCGGCCGGCCCTTCGACCAGAAGGTGACCGTCGGCTACATGTACATCCTCAAGCTGCTCCATCTCGTCGACGACAAGATCCACGCGCGCTCGACGGGCCCCTATTCGCTCGTCACCCAGCAGCCGCTGGGCGGCAAGGCGCAGTTCGGCGGCCAGCGCTTCGGGGAGATGGAGGTGTGGGCGCTCGAGGCGTACGGCGCCGCCTACACGCTCCAGGAGATGCTCACCATCAAGTCCGACGACACGGTCGGCCGCGTGAAGGCCTACGAGGCGATCGTGAAGGGCGAGAACATCGCCGAGCCCTCGATCCCCGAGTCCTTCAAGGTGCTCCTCAAGGAGATGCAGTCGCTCGCGCTCGACGTGCACGTCATCTCCGAGGAGGGCGCCGAGGTCGAGGTGCGCGAGGAGGACGACGAGCTCCTGCGCGCGGCCGAGGAGCTCGGCATCGACCTCTCGCCCGGCTCGCTTCGCGCGGCTGCACGGCAGCCGACAGCGGAGGAGGCCGAGGAGGGTCAGGAGCGCGTCGACCAGGACGGTGAGCTGACGCTGCCGGCCGACGAGCAGCTCGGCGACGTCGACGAGAGCGATTCCGGCTCGCCCGCCGCCGAGGAGGCGGAGGCGACGACCGGGCCCTTCGAGGAGGCACCCGACGTGGCAGATCTCGAGATTGAGGACAGGGAGACGAGTTGATCGACATCAATAACTTCGACGCGATCCGCATCGGCCTCGCGTCGAGCAAGCAGATCAGGGACTGGTCGTCCGGCGAGATCACGAAGCCGGAGACCATCAACTACCGCACGCTCAAGCCGGAGAAGGACGGGCTTTTCTGCGAGCGCATCTTCGGTCCCACGAAGGACTGGGAGTGCTACTGCGGCAAGTACAAGCGTGTCCGCTACAAGGGCATCATCTGCGAGCGCTGCGGTGTCGAGGTCACGCGCCAGAAGGTGCGCCGCGAGCGCATGGGCCACATCGACCTCGCCGCGCCGGTCTCGCACATCTGGTTCTTCAAGGGCGTGCCGAGCCGCATCGGCTACCTCCTCGACATCGCTCCCAAGGAGCTCGAGAAGGTCCTCTACTTCGCCGCCTCGATCGTCACCCAGGTCGAGGTCGACAAGCGCGCGGCCGACGTCGCCGACCTCGAGGACAAGGTGCGTGCCGAGAGCGAGCGCATCTTCGTCGACCGCGACGAGGCGCTCGCCGCGCTCGAGGGCCGGCTGACCCGCAGGCGCGAGTACTTCACCAAGGGCAAGGAGCGGAACTTCGACGAGGACGACGAGTTCTGGGCGCGCGGGCTCTCGGCCTGGGCCGAGGAGCAGGGCCTGCCCACGCTCGAGGAGGCCCGCAGCCTCGTCGGTGGCCTCTTCGTCGAGGTGGCCGGCAAGATCACGACCGAGGACTCGAAGAAGCTCCGCGAGCTCGTCCGCCAGGCGGCCATCCGGCCGGATCGCGACCTCTCGAGCCGCGAGCTCGACCAGGTCTCGAACGCTGCTCTGCAGATCCGCGACGCGCTCGCGCCGCTCCAGAAGCAAGCCGACAAGGCGTCCGGCTCCAAGAAGGGCGCGGTCACGAAGCACATCAACAAGGTCCAAGAGGCGCTCCTCTCAGGAGCGGAGCTCGCGCCTGAGGACGCCGACCTTACGGCCGGCGTCGACCGGAAGAACCTGGAGAAGGCCAAGGACCTCGGGAACGGGCTCCTCGCCGAGCTTCTCGAGACGCTCGAGGGCAAGGAGTCGCCCGAGGAGGTCCGCGAGCTGGGCGGCGATCTCTGCCTGAAGGCGGAGGGCCGCATGGAGAAGGGCGACCACGACGCGATCCTCCAGTGGTCGCTGAAGGTGCGGGAGATGTACCAGGACATGGAGTCCCGGCGCGAGGACGCGCGCGAGGCCGCGCTCGACTCGGTCGCCCGGCTCGAGCAGACCTGGCAGCTCTTCCGCGACCTCGAGCCGAAGCTGATCGTCAACGACGAGATGCTCTTCCGCGAGCTGAAGGACCGCTTCGGCTCGCCGTACGGCTTCGGCGTCTACTTCAAGGGCGGCATGGG
>JBOHAD010000127.1:0-5199 GCA_050697555.1 Gaiellaceae bacterium
CGCACGGCGTCGATGACGATGCCGGCCGAGTTGGGCGAGTCCCAGACCTCGAGCTTGAGCTCGACGTTGAGGGGGACGTCGCCGAAGGCGGAGCCCTCCATGCGGATGTAGGCCCACTTGCGGTCGGTCAGCCACGGCACGTAGTCCGAGGGGCCGACGTGCACGTTGCCCTCGCCCATGTCGTAGGGGAGCATCGAGGTGACCGCGTTCGTCTTCGAGATCTTCTTCGACTCGAGGCGGTCGCGCTCGAGCATGTTGAGGAAGTCGGCGTTGCCGCCCACGTTCAGCTGCATCGTCTTGTCGAGCTTCACGCCGCGGTCGCGGAAGAGGCTCGTGAGCACGCGGTGGGTGATGGTCGCCCCGACCTGCGACTTGATGTCGTCGCCGATGATCGGGAGCCCGTGCTGTTCGAATTGCTTGCCGAAGTAGCCGCCCTTGGCGATGAAGACCGGCATGCAGTTCACCATCGCGCAGCCCGCCTTCAGGATCTGCTCGGTGTACCACTTGGTCGCCTCTTCGGAGCCGACCGGCAGGTAGTTGACGACGACGTCTGTGTTCGTCTCCTGGAGGATGCGGACGACGTCGTCCGTGTCGCCGGGCGCCTTCTCGACGATCTCGGAGAGGTACTTGCCGAGCCCGTCGTGCGTCATCCCACGGGAGACGGTGACGCCCGTCTTCGACACGTCGGCAAAACGGTACGTGTCGTTCGGGTGCGCCCAGATCGCCTCTGCCAGGTCCTTGCCGACCTTCTCCGTCGTGACGTCGAAGGCGGCGGTGAACTCGATGTCGCGGACGTGGTAGCCGCCGAGGTCGACGTGCATGAGCCCGGGAACGAGCTGCGCCGCGTCGGCGTCCTTGTAGTACACGGCTCCCTGGAGGAGCGAGTTTGCGCAGTTCCCCACGCCGATGATGGCGACGCGCACCTTGTCCTCGGAGCGCGCCCTGCCGTTCTGCTGGCCGTTCGTCGAAGCCATCGGTTCCTTTCCTAGCGGAACAGCTAGCTGTTCCGCTAACACTTGCACGACGATTCCGTTGGTTGTGCTAGCAGTCGCTTCGGCTTCTCGCTTGAGCTTACGCTTCAGGTCGGGCGGAACGCGCAGGAGCACCGACCCGCTCGCGCCCGGGACTGAGCCCTTGCGGCCGCTCGGCTCGAAGCGAACATCGAAGCGAGAGGCGAGAATCTCGACAGCAACGTCGTTCAGCGTGGTCTTGCGCTGAGCCACCTCGCGCGCGAGCGCGCGCTTGACCGAGGCGGGCATGCGGATGAGGATGCCTGTTCTGCTAGCAGCCATAAGCTGCTAGCAGTTTAGCAGTCAGGGCGCGCGGAGCTGCGAGCGAACTGCTAGCACTCGCTGCACGACCGTGATCCAGGCGGTGGCGGTGAGGACGGCCATCGTCCACGCGAGGGCGCCGAAGGGGGCGAACACGAGGCCGACCGTGATGACCACGACGCGCTCGGCCCGGCTGCCGATCCCGACGTCGCCCTTGAGCCCGAGGATCTCGGCCTTCGCGCGCGTGTAGCTGACGAGGAAGGAGCCGGCGACGGCGGCGAAAGCGAGGCCGACGCCCCATTCGCTCCCGTCGCGGAGGAGCACGAGGCCGACCGCGCCGATCATGAAGCCCTCGCCCACGCGGTCGACGGTGGAGTCGAGGAACGCGCCGAACGGCGTCCCCGTGCCGCTCCTCCGGGCGAGGGCGCCGTCGAGGATGTCGAGGACGGAGCCGATCACGAAGAGCGCGGCTCCGGCGAGGAAGAGCCATTCGGAGAGGTACTCGAAGTAGACGACGACGGCGCCGGCGATGCAGAGCCCGACGCCCGCGACGGTGAGCGCGTCCGGCGTCACGCTGGTCCCTTCGAGCCCCTTCAGCGAGCGGCTGGCGAGGCGGCGGGCCTCGTCCGTGTACGTCCGCTTGACGCGCTCGGCTGTTGGCGTGCGGCTCACGCAGCCGCGGACGCTACCACCGACGCTCGCAGTAGAGGCACGGCGCCGTCGCAAGCCGCCGGTTCTGCGCCCAGGCCACCATGGTGCCGCCGACCAGGGCGACGCCGATCCCGGCCGCAACGTCGAGCCAGAAGTGGTTGCCCGTCGCCATGACGGAGAACCAGACCCAGGTCGGCCACAGCGTCCAGAGGAAGCTGAGCCAGCGGCTGCGCACGAGGGTGGCGAGCGCGAACCCGATGATGAGGGCGTCGGCGGCGTGCACGCTCGGCATCGCCGCATAGGGATTGGAGGCGAGCTCGATCAGGCCGCTTCCGTGGTTGACCGAGGCGGAGGCGGCCAGCGTGTCAACGAAGCCCCACTCCGGGAATAGGCGCGGCGGCGCCGTCGGCATGAGCACATAGCCGACGAGGGCGAGCAGGTTCGTGCAGAGAAGCCAGTTCCGTACGGGTAGGAAGGCGTCGTTACGGCGGAAGTAGATCCAGAGGAGCCCCAGGCCGACGACGGGGAACTGCGCAAGCCAGTACGTCCAGTTGACGGTCTCCACCGCCACGTTGCCGGCGTGCAGGACGACGCGCTGGAGATCGACCTCGACGAGGGTGCGCGCGGCGTTCTCGGTGTCGATGACGAGCCGCCCGTTCTCGAAGGCCTCAAGCGGGTTGCGGTTGGCGAAGCCGCGGGCGACCTGGTAGACGAGCGCGAAGCCGAGCCAGAGACCAAGCTGGAAGAGAAAGTCGCCCCAGCCGTGGGGCAGATGGCGTCCGACCCGAGCGCTCACGACCGGAGCATACCGAGGGGGATGGTTCGGTTATCCCCCGATGTAGGACATCTCGACGCGGGGCCTCGCGGGCGTCTCAGCCGAGCGAATCTCCGAGTAGCGGTCGGCGCGGCGGCCCCAGATGCCGTCGATCGTCGCGGCGAGCTCCTCGTCGGTCGCACCGTCCCGGAGCGGCGCTCGCAGGTCGTGGCCGCCGGAGGCGAAGAGGCAGGTGTAGAGCGTACCGTCGGCCGAGATTCGCGCCCGCGTGCAGTCGCGGCAGAAGGGCTGGGTGACGGAGGCGATGAGGCCGATCTCGCCGGCGCCGTCCCGGTAGCGGTAGCGGCGGGCAACCTCGCCGCGGTAGCCGGGGTCGACCGGCTCGAGCGGCCACTCGGCATCGAGCGCGGCGACGATCTCGGCTGCGGGGACGACGTCGTCGAGGCGCCAGCCGTTCGTGGCGCCCACGTCCATGAACTCGATGAAGCGGAGGACGACCCCGGTGCCGCGGAAATGGGCCGCGAGGGGGAGGACGCTCTCCTCGTTCAGGCCGCGCTTGACGACGGTGTTCACCTTGACGGGGGCGAGACCGGCCGCGTGGGCCGCCTCGATGCCCGCGAGCACGCGCGCCACGGGCACGTCGGCGTCGTTCATCGTCTTGAAGACGTCGTCGTCAAGCGAGTCGAGGCTGACGGTGACACGTCCGAGGCCGGCGTTCGCGAGCGCCCGCGCCTTGGCGGGGAGGAGGACGCCGTTCGTCGTCAGCGTCAGGTCGAGGCCCGGGATGCGCGCAAGCATGGCGACGAGCGTCTCGAGCTCGCGGCGCAGGAGCGGCTCCCCGCCAGTCAGGCGGATCTTCTCGACGCCGCGGGCGGCGAAGATGCGGGCGAGGCGCTCGATCTCCTCGAAGGTGAGGAGCTCGCCGCGGGGGAGGAAGGCGTAGTCGCGCCCGAACACATCCCGCGGCATGCAGTAGACGCAGCGGAAGTTGCAGCGGTCGGTGACCGAGATCCGCAGGTCGCGGAGCGGCCGGCGGAGCGTGTCGAGGAGCGGCTTCACGGAGCCAAGACTAGCTCGGGCAAGAAACGGCCGTCCCCGGGACTCTTAGTAGACGTAGTCCCTCTTCCCGCAGGTGAAGGCGCCCGCTCGGGCGCCTTCACCCTGTATCAGCGCCGCTGATCGACACGACGCCCGGCTCGACTTGTGCCGATCGACGCGCGGCAGGCATCCTCAGAGGATGGCGCGCCTGGGAGGCAGGGTCTGGCTCGCCCTCGCGACGATCTACGTCGTCTGGGGGTCCACGTTCATGGCGGTGACGATCGCCGTGCGCGACCTGCCGCCGCTCCTCTCGATGGCGATTCGGCACCTCGTGGCCGGGGCGATCCTGCTCGCCTGGGCGCTCCCGCGTGGCGACCGCGAGGGCGACCGCATCCGCTGGAGCGAGATCCGCGCGGCGCTCGTCTTCGGCGGGGCGCTCTTCCTCGTCGGGCACGGCGGCCTCGCCTGGGCGCAGCAGACCGTCCCCTCGGGCGTCGCCGCGCTCCTCATCGGGAGCATCCCGCTCTGGATGGCGCTCCTCGACCGGGTCGTCTTCGGGAAGCGGTTGCACGTGACCGCCAACGTCGGGCTCGTCGGCGGCTTCCTCGGGCTCGCTTTCCTCCTCGACCCCTTCGGGGCGGGCTCGGTCGACCGGGTCGGCGCACTCGTGGCCGTCGGAGCCGCGTTCGCCTGGGCGGCCGGCTCGCTGTACTCGCGCGGCGCAACCCTTCCGAAGCGGCCGCTCGTCTCCGCGGGCCTGGCGGCGTTGTGCGGCGGCGTTCTGCTGGCGGTGTTCTCGGCCGTGAGCGGTGAGCTCGGCGACGCGCGCTTCACGGCGGAATCGCTCGGAGCCGTCGCCTACCTCGTCGTCGTCGGGACGCTCATCGGCTTCAGCGCCTACGTCTGGCTCCTCCGCGCGGCGCCGACCTCGCTCGTCTCCACCTACGCCTACGTGAACCCGATCGTCGCCGTGGGGCTCGGCTGGGCCCTCCTCGGCGAGGAGATCACCGTGCAGATGCTCGTCGCGGGCAGCGCGATCATCGTTTCGGTCGCGCTCATCCTGCGGACGAGCGGCGTCGCGCTCGAGCCCGGCCGCGGCCTCCGCCGCCGTGCACGGCCCGCGCCCTCGGCCGCCTCGG
Organism: Gaiellaceae bacterium; assembly: GCA_050697555.1. Classification (GTDB taxonomy): domain Bacteria; phylum Actinomycetota; class Thermoleophilia; order Gaiellales; family Gaiellaceae; genus DASQWP01. The sequence continues at coordinate 4,875 of JBOHAD010000127.1, forward strand.
ATCTGTCCGGCGTCTGACCGGGACGCGTCCACTCGGGACACGACGGGGTCTGACCCCGGCCGTGGCCGGATGAGGCGCGTCCGTTCTGGCCCCCGCCCAGCGCCGGGACGTTCGCACGCGCCCTCCCGCTGCGGGCCCGGCGGCGGGGCAACGTCCGTCAAGGACACGACGGGGCCTGACCCCGGCATGGCCGCTTGCGCCGGGGCGATGCGGTAGAAACGCTCCGTGGACCAGACGGAGACGCCGCTCGCCGACGCCGCGGCCGCCTTCCTCGCGGACGAGCGGATCACGCCCTTCACGACGCCGGGCCACAAGCGTGCCCCGC
>JBOHAD010000128.1:0-5178 GCA_050697555.1 Gaiellaceae bacterium
GGCGCAAGCTCGCCGCCGCGCGGGCACTCGTCGAGCGCGCCGCGAGCGAGAGCTCGGGCGAGCACACCTACGGGATCAACACGGGCTTCGGCCGCTTCGTCGAGCGGACGATCCCGCCCGAGCTCTCCGAGGAGCTCCAGCTCCGCCTTCTCCGCAGCCACGCGTGCGGCGTGGGGGAGCCGTACCCGGACGAGGTCGTGCGCGCGGCCATGCTCCTGCGCGCGAACGCCCTCGCGAAGGGCTACTCGGGCGCGCGCGTGGAGACGGTCGAGCTCCTGCTGGCGTGTCTGAACAGGGGCGTCCTGCCCGTCGTCCCGAGCCGCGGCTCGGTCGGCGCCTCGGGTGACCTCGCGCCGCTCGCCCACCTGGCGCTCCCGCTCGTCGGCGAGGGCTGGGCTCGTGTGGAAGGACAACGGCTCGCGGGCGCGGACGCGCTCGCCCGCGTCGAGCTCGAGCCGGTTCGCCTGCGCGCCAAGGAGGGGCTCTCGCTAGTCAACGGGACTCAGTTCATGGCTGCGATTGGCGCACTCGCGCTCGTCCGGGGCCGGCGGCTGGCGAAGTCTGGGGACGTCGCGTGTGCGCTCTCGCTCGAGGCGCTCCAGGGCTCGCGCGCCAGCTTCCTGCCGGAGATCCACGAGCTGCGTCCGCTTCCCGGCCAGCAGGCGTCGGCGGCCAACGTCATCCGCCTGCTCGAAGGGTCGGCGATCATCGAGGCGCACCGCTGGTGCGACAAGGTGCAGGACGCGTATTCGCTCCGCTGCGCGCCGCAGGTGCACGGGGCGAGCCGAGACCTCCTCGCCTACGCCGAGGCGACGGTGGCCGTCGAGCTGAACGCGGCCACCGACAACCCGCTCGTGCTCGTCGGCCAAGGCGAGCTCGTCTCGAACGGGAACTTCCACGGGCAGCCGCTCGCGTTCGCGCTCGACGGGGCGGCGATGGCCTTCGCCGAGCTCGCCTCCATCTCCGAGCGGCGAGTGGAGCGGCTCACGAACCCCTCCCTCTCGGACGGCCTCCCCGCCTTCCTCACCCACGACGGCGGGCTCAACTCGGGGTTCATGATCCCGCAGTACGTGGCCGCTGCGCTCGTGAGCGAGAACAAGGTGCTCTGCCACCCGGCGAGCGTCGACTCCATCCCGACGAGCGCCGGCCAGGAGGATCACGTCTCCATGGGCAACGCTTCGGCGCTCAAGGCCTGGCAGGTGCTCGCCAACGCCGAGCGTGCGCTCGCGATCGAGTTGCTCGCCGGGGCACAGGGGATCGAGTTCCTCGCACCGCTCGAGCCCGGGGCCGGCGTGCGGGCAGCGCACGACTTCGTCCGCTCGCTCTCGGAGACGGTGCACGAGGACCGCCCGCTCGCGGAGGACATCGAGCGCGTGGCGGAGGCGATCGCGGACGGCAAGCTCGTGTCTGCTGTCGAGCACGAGGTGGGGGGGCTCGCATGAGCGTTGCTCGCCTTCGGCTCGCTCCCGTGGGGGAAACCATGTTTCCCCCACGTGCCCCCTTCTTTGACTCTGTGGGGGAACCTCCCAGTTCCCCCACACCCCCTCCACACGCTCACAGGCCACAGGCTGGCCTATGAGCGTGACCTCGGTCGAGCAGCTCGTCGAGGAGCTCTGCGGCGACCTCTCTGCGATTCGGGCGCCGCGCGGGCGCGAGCTCCACGCACGCTCGTGGCAGACGGAGGCGCCGCTCCGGATGCTGCTCAACAACCTCGACCGGGAGGTTGCCGAGCGTCCCGAGCAGCTCATCGTCTACGGGGGCTCTGGCAAGGCGGCGCGGAACCACGATGCCCTGCGGGCGCTGGTGCGCTCGCTGCTCACGCTCGGCGAGGACGAGACGCTCCTCGTCCAGAGCGGCAAGCCCGTCGGCGTCTTCCGCACGCACCCGGGCGCGCCGCGCGTGTTGATCGCCAACGCGCTCCTCGTCCCACGCTGGGCGACCTGGGACGAGTTCCGCCGCCTGGAGGCGCTGGGTCTGACGATGTTCGGCCAGATGACCGCCGGGAGCTGGATCTACATCGGCACCCAGGGAATTCTCCAGGGCACGTACCAGACCTTCGCCGCAGCGGGGGAGAAGCATTTCGGGGACGCCAACCTCGCGGGCCGGACGATCCTCACGGCCGGTCTCGGCGGCATGGGCGGCGCGCAGCCTCTGGCGGCGACGATGGCCGGCGCCGCGATCCTCTGCATCGAGGTCGATCCCTTGCGGATCGAGCGCCGCCTCGAGACCCGCTACCTCGACGAGGCCGCGGAGTCCCTGGAGGACGCTCTGGCGCGCGTCCGAGAGGCCGCCGCTGAGCGGCGGCCTCTGTCGGTCGGGCTCCTTGGGAACGCCGCCGAGATCGTCCCCGAGCTCGTCCGCCGGGGCGAGCAGTTCGATCTCGTCACCGACCAGACTGCCGCCCACGATCCCCTGAACGGCTACATCCCTGCTGGCCTCTCGGTCGAGGAGGCCACCGCTCTCCGCTCGTCCGCTCCGGACGAGTACCTGTCACAGGCGCGTGCCAGCATCGCAACGCATGTGTCAGGACTGCTCGAGCTCGCCCGCCTGGGGAGCTACGTTTTTGACTACGGGAACAACCTACGGGGGGAGGCGCAGCAGGCGGGCGTAGACGACGCGTTCACATATCCGGGATTCGTCCCGGCCTATATCCGGCCGCTCTTCTGCCGCGGCGTCGGGCCCTTCCGCTGGGCGGCGCTGTCGGGGGATCCGGAGGACATCGCAGCGATCGACGGGGCGTTGCGCGACCTCTTTCCCGACGACCTCCTGCTCCAGCGCTGGCTCGAGGTTGCGCCCGAGCGAGTCGCCTTCCAAGGTTTGCCCGCCCGCATCTGCTGGCTCGGCTACGGGAACCGGGCCAAAGCGGGCCTTGCGATCAACGAGCTCGTGCGCAGCGGACGTGTTACGGCGCCCGTGGTCATCGGCCGCGACCATCTCGACTCGGGGTCGGTCGCCTCGCCCTATCGCGAGACCGAGGCGATGCAGGACGGCTCCGACGCGATCGCCGACTGGCCGATTCTGAACGCGCTGCTGAACACGGCCGCCGGCGCGACGTGGGTGAGCGTCCACCACGGCGGCGGCGTCGGCATCGGCAACTCGATCCACGCCGGCATGGTCGTCGTGGCCGACGGCACCGACGACGCGGCCGAGCGGCTCGAGCGGGTGCTCACGACGGATCCGGGCATCGGCGTGCTCCGCCACGCCGACGCGGGCTACGACGAGGCGCTCGACGCCGCGCGCGAGCACGGCCTCGACCTTCCCGGCCGCACCGATTAGCGGCCAGGCGAGATTGCGAAGTACGGTTCCGCGCGCGTGAGCGCGCTGCTCGTCCGCGACCTGGCGCAGGTCGTCTCCCCTGCGGGAGACCGTGCGCCCCTGCGCGGAACCACGCTCAGGGAGGTCCGCGTCATCGAGAACGGCTACGTCCTCTGCGAGAAGGGTCGCATCGCCGCGGTCGGGCCCATGAGCGAGCTCGGGCCGCTCGAGGGCGCCGTGCGCGAGCTGGACGGGCGCGGCTGCGCCGCCGTCCCAGGGCTCGTCGACTGCCACACGCACGCCTGCTTCGCGGGCGATCGAGCGGGCGAGTTCGAGCTGCGCTCCGCGGGCGCCGGCTACGAGGCGTTGCACGCCGCGGGCGGCGGCATCCTCTCGAGCGTGCGGGCCACCCGCGCCGCGGGAGAGGACGGGCTCGCGGCCGCTCTCCAGCGTCACCGCGGTTGGATGCGCGCCCACGGGACGACGACGTGGGAGGCGAAGTCCGGCTACGGGCTCGACCGCGACACGGAGCTCGCCCAGCTCCGCGTGATCCGAGACGCGGGCGGCGTGCCGACCTGGCTCGGCGCTCACGCGGTCCCGCCCGAGTTCAAGGACGCTGACGGGTACCTCGACTTCGCGCTCGCCGAGGTCCTCCCCGATGCGGCGTCGATCGCGGAGGCCGCGGACGTCTTCCTCGAGCGCGGCGCGTTCGACGCCGTGCAGGCGCGCCGCTATCTCCACGCTTGCGCGGAGGCCGGGCTCGTCCTGCGCCTCCATGCCGACCAGTTCACCGAGGCGGGCGGGATCGGGCTCGCCGTGGAGCTCGGCGCCCGGAGCGTCGACCACCTCGAGGCGACCAGGCCCGCGGGCGTTCGGATCCTCGCGGCGAGCGAGGTCGCCGCGGTGCTTCTTCCCGTGGCGGCGCTCTTCCTCGGGCGCCCGATGCCGCCGGCGCGCGAGCTCGTCGACGCAGGCGCGATCGTAGCCCTGGCCACCGACTTCAACCCCGGGAGCGCCTTCTGCGAAAGCCTCCCGGTGGTCATGAGCATCGCCTGCACGCAGATGGGGATGGCGCCGGCGGAGGCGCTCGCAGCGTGCACCGTCAACGCCGCCCACGTTCTCGGCCGCGCTGACCGCGTCGGCCGACTCGACCTCGGCTACGCGGCGGATCTGCTCCTCCTCGACGTCCCGGACTGGCGCTACCTCGCTTACCATCTCGGAGGAGAGCACGTGGCTGTCGTGATGGAGGGTGGAGAGGTCGTATGGGAGCGCTGACCCGATGAGCTGGTGGGTGCCGTTCGCCTTCATCGCCGCCGCGATCGCGGGCATCGTCATCGCCTACAGCCTCACGGCCGGCCGGCCGCGCGCCTCCACCGCGGCCCCGGAGGCCCTTCCGCACCACGGTCGGCGTAAGACCCGCTACGAGCAGGACAACGAGCTCGTCTGGAATCCCGGCGCGTTCGTCGCGGCGTTCGCGCTCGTCGGCATCCTCGTGCTCATCGGCGTCCTCATGGAGGTGCTCTGAGCGATGCCGTCCCGCAAGCAGCGTCGCCGGCGCGAGAAGCTCAAGCGGCACGAGTACGAATACGTCCTCGAGACGGAAGAGGGCGAGGAGATCCCCCTCGAGCGGCCGCGCGACCGAGACGCCCGGGAGGGGCGGACGGGAGAGCGGGCGAAGCCGGAGAAGGGCCCGGTCGACCGGCGCGGCCGACCTGTGCCGAAGCCTTCCCTGCGGCGCGTTCTTCGGCGCTCGGCCATCTTCGCGCCGCTGATCGCGCTCTTCATCTACCTGACGAGCGGGGACGAGCTCACGATCGTCGGGCTCGTCTTCAACATCGTCCTCCTGCTGGCGTTCTTCATGCCCTTCAGCTACATGGTCGACGTGTTCGTCTACCGCATGGTCATGCGCCGGCAGGAGCGCGA
>JBOHAD010000129.1:0-5052 GCA_050697555.1 Gaiellaceae bacterium
GGCGAGCTCGCCGGGGGGCGCGAGCGCCCCCAGCGTCCACGTGCGGTTCTCGTCGGCGAAGATCGTCGCCGCATCCTTCCCCGGCTCGAAGTTAGTGGATCCTAAGTTACACGACGGCGCGCGGTGGCGGGCCGTTTCTCGGCACAGGAGAGCGGGGACCACGAGGGGCGATGCCCCGGAACCCACTGGACGAAGCGCGCCGCTGGCTCGGCACGGTGGGCGAGCAGCTCGGCGTTCCCGATTTCGAGAACCTCGCTCCTCGCTCGACGCCGGCGCGACCGCTGGAGGAGCTGCAGGCGGAGCTCGACGGCCTCGTCGGGCTCGCGTCGGTGAAGGAGCAGGTGCGGGCCCTCGTCGCGTTCCTCGAGGTGCAGGCTCTGCGCAAGGAGCGAGGCCTCGCCGAGGTGGCCACGAGCCAGCACCTCGTCTTCCTCGGGAACCCGGGCACGGGGAAGACGACCGTCGCGCGCCTCCTCGCCCAGATGTACCGTGCGATGGGGCTCCTCCGGCGCGGCCAGCTCGTGGAGGTCGACCGGTCAGGCCTTGTCGCCCAGTACGTGGGCCTGACCGCGCTGAAGACGAATCGCGTCGTGCGCCGCGCGCTCGACGGCATCCTCTTCGTGGACGAGGCGTACGCGCTCGCGCCGGAGGCCGGCCGTCTCGACTTCGGCCCCGAGGCGATCGAGACGCTCCTCAAGCGCATGGAGGACCAGCGCGAGCGGCTCGTCCTCATCGTCGCGGGCTACCCGCGGCTGATGCGCCAGTTCCTCGACTCGAACCCCGGCCTGCGGTCGCGCTTCTCGCGGGAGATCGTCTTCCCCGACTACACGACCGACGAGCTCGTCGCCATCGCGCGCAAGTTCGCCGCGGACGCAGAGTACCGCCTCGGCGAGGGCAGCGAGCGCACGCTGTGCAACCTCTTCGACTCCGCTCGGCGGGGGGAGGGCTTCGGCAATGCGCGTTTTTCGCGCACTCTCTTCGAACACGCGTTGAACGCGCACGCGCTCAGACTGGCCGAGCGCTCGCCCGCTCGCCCGCCGAGCGCGGAGGAGCTGATGACGCTGACGCCGGAGGACTTCCTCGCCGCGGCGCGCACCCTCGGCGAAGGCACCGACCTCCTCGGGGAGCGACGCCGCCCGTTCTGGCGCGGACGCAGAGCTTCGTAGACTTCCACGCGTGAGCGAGTTCGCCTGGCGACCCGACGCGGACGTGCTCGCGCACGCGAACGTGACGCGTCTCATGCGCCGGCACGGGCTCGACGACTACTGGACCCTCGTCCGCCGCTCGCAGGAGGAGCCCGAGTGGTTCTGGCCCGCGGCGATCGAGGACATGGGTCTGGAGTTCTCCCACCCCTGGGTGCAGGTCCTCGACGATTCGCGCGGCCCCGAGTGGACGACCTGGTTCGCCGGCGGGAAGCTGAACATCGCCTGGAACTGCGTCCACCGGTGGGCCGAGCGCAAGCCGCAAGCCGTCGCCGCCGTCCTGAGCGGCGAGGACGGCTCCCGCCGCGAGCTCACGTGGGCCCAGATGTCTCGGGACGTGACGCGGCTGGCCGAGGGGCTCCTCCGGCTGGGCGTCGAACCGGGCGACCGCGTGGCGATCTACATGCCGATGTGCCCCGACGTCGCCGTCGCCTCGCATGCGTGCGCACACGTGGGCGCCGTCCAGGTGCCGATCTTCTCGGGCTTCGCCGCCCCGGCCGTCCGCCAGCGCCTCGAGGACTCCCAGGCGAAGGTCGTGCTGACGGCGGACTGGTCTCTGCGGCGCGGCAAGCGCCTCGAGATGAGCGCGATCGTGGAGGAAGCCGTGCGCGAGGCCCCCTCGGTCGAGCACGTGGTCACGTGGTCGCGCGAGAAGGGGTGGGGCGCTGTCGTGGGTGAGAGCGCAGGCGAGCTCGCGCCGTTCGAGCTCGACGCCGAGCACCCCTACCTGCTCGCGTACACGTCCGGCACGACCGGAAAGCCGAAGGGCGTCCTCCACGTGCAGGGCGGCTTCCTCGTCTCCATCGCGCGGGAGGTCGCCTACCAGGCCGACGCCCATCCCGAGGACGTCATCCACTTCGCCACCGACATGGGCTGGATCATGGGGCCCTGGAAGGTCGTCGGCGGCGGCGCGCTCGGATGCACGCTCGTCTTCGCCGAGGGCGCCCCCGACTGGCCGCCCGAGCGCCTCTGGACGCTCGTCGAGCGCGAGCGGGTCTCGGTGCTCGGCCTCTCACCGACGCTCGTCCGCGCGCTGATCCCGCACGGAGAGCCGCAGACCGACCTCTCCTCGCTGCGGACGATCGTGACGACGGGCGAGCCCTGGAACCCGGATCCGTACCGCTGGCTCTTCGACGAGGTCGGCGGCGGGCGCTGCCCGATCATCAACTGCTCGGGCGGCACGGAGGTGGGCGCGTGCTTCCTCTCCCCGACACCCGCGATTCCGATCAAGGCCTGCTCGCTCGGCGGGCCCGCGCTCGGGATGGCCATGGACGTCGTCGACGCCGAGGGGCGCTCGCTCGTCGGCACCGGCGAGGTGGGCGAGCTCGTCTGCCGCAAGCCCTTCCCCGCCATGACGCGAGGCTTCTGGCGCGACCCTGAGCGCTACCTCGACGCTTACTGGCGGCGGATTCCGGGCGTCTGGGTGCACGGCGACTGGGCCTCGGCAGACGAGGACGGGTACTGGTTCCTGCACGGGCGGAGCGACGACACGCTCAACATCGCCGGAAAGCGGATCGGCCCGGCGGAGATCGAGTCCGCCGCTGTCGCCCATCCCGCAGTGTCCGAGGCGGCGGCCGTCGGGGTGCCGCACGAGGTCAAGGGTGAGGTGGCCTGGGTCTTCTGCGTGCTCGCGCCGGGGCACGAGGGCTCGGAGGAGCTCGCGGCCGAGGTGGCCGGAACGGCGGCGGACGAGCTCGGCAAGGCGTTCAGGCCCGAGCGAGTCGTCTTCGTGCCGGCTCTGCCGAAGACAAGGAGCGCCAAGATCGTCCGCCGTGCCCTGCGCGCGAAGGTGCTGGGGACGGACCCGGGCGACCTCTCCTCGGTCGAGAACCCGGAGGCCCTGGAGGACATTGCTCGCGCCGTCTGAGTACGAGGGCACCGAGACCCGGGGCTATCTCGACACCGGCACGTACGGCCTGCCGCCGCGCTCGTCCCTCGAGGCCGTGGAACGGGCGCTCGCCGGCTGGAGGGGTCGGGAGCCGTGGCGGCAGTGGGAGGAGGACGGCGAGGCCTGCCGTGCACTCTTCGCCGGCCTCGTGGGCGCGCGACCCGAGGACGTGGCGCTCCTGCCGGCACTCTCGTCCGCCGCAGGGCTCGTGGCGGCGAGCCTCCGTGCCGCGCCAGGGGACAACGTCGTCCTCTGCGAGGAGGACTTCACGTCGACGCTCCTTCCCTGGCGCGGGCTCGAGAACGGAGGCGTCGAACTGCGCCTGCGTCCGCTCGCGGGACTCGCCGAGGCGGTCGACGGACGCACCGCGCTCGTCGCCGTCAGCTCGGTGCAGTCGGCGGACGGCGCTCTCGCGGACCTCCACGCCCTCAAGGGGAGCGGGGCGCGGCTCTTCGTCGACGCGACGCAGGCGGTCGGCGCGGTGCCGGTCGACGTCGAGGGTGTCGACTACCTGGCAGCGCATCCCTACAAGTGGCTCCTCTCGCCCCGTGGCCTCGCCTTCCTCTACGTCCGCCGGGAGCGACTCGAGGAAGTCGAGCCTTGGACCGCCGGCTGGAAGTCGCGGTCGCAGCCCTACGAGCACTACTACGGTTTGCCCGAGCTGACGCCGGACGCCCGCCGCCTGGACGTGTCACTCCCCTGGCTCCTGGCCGCGGGCGCGAGGCCGAGCCTCGACCTCGTCGCTCGTCTCGGCGTCGAGCGCATCGCGGCGCACGACCTGGCCCTGACCCGGCGGTTCGCGGCCGAGCTCGGGCTCGCGGAGCCCGGAGCGCCGATCGTGCGGGTGGAGGTCGAGGACGCGGAGACGGCGGTGGAGCGACTCCGCACCGCGGGGATCTCCTGCTCGGTGCGCGCGGGCTCGGTCCGCTTCTGCTTCCACCTCTACAACGATCGGGCCGACGTGGACCTCGCGCTCGAGGCGCTCACGCCGGCTCTTGCTCACTAGGCACGGCAGAGCTCGCCCTACGCAGGCGAGGCCGGAGGCGGCCACCACGGCCGCCTCCGGCGCCCCCCGTCGTCAGGTTCAGGCGAGCGTCGCTCGCCGCCGGTAGAGAGCTCCGCCCGCGAGGAGGGTGAGGAGCCCACCGAGGGCGACGATCCAGAGCGGCAGGCCGGTGAAGGGAAGGGTGCCCTGGCCCATCTGCTGGAGCGTGCCCGCGAGGCCTTCCCCGCCGGATGCGGAGGCACCGGCGACTCCCGAGCCGCCTCCGTCGGTGCCGCCTCCGCCATCACCGCCGTTGCCGCCGGCTCCGGGTCCGCCGGCAAGGCCAGCGCAGGACCCGACGGAAGCATCAGCGCTCGCGTCGTCGCCCGACGCACCCGCCTCGATGCAGCCGACGTCGCCGTCGACATCCGTGTCCCCGGTGGAGCCGCCGACGTCGGCGGCATCCGAGGGACCGGTTCCCGCGCGGCAAACGCCGACCGACGCACCGCCGGTGAGGTCTCCGGCCGCGCCGGCGACCTCGATGCAGCCCACGAGCGCGTCGAGCATCGTGTCGCCGCTCGAGGCTCCGGCCTCGGCGGAGGGCACGGAGCCCGTGCCCTCCGGACACGACCCGATCGCGCCCGTCACACCTGTGTCGCCGAGCGCGGCGCCCGCGTCGATACAGCCGACGGCGGCCTCGGCAGCGGTGTCTCCACTTGTCACGCTCGCATCAGCCGCGTTCCCGCTCTCCGAGCCGGTCGAGACGATGCTATTCGTGTCGCCACCGCTGCTCTCCACGACGTTGGCGTCGCCGACACCGATCGTCGCGGTCGTGTCGCCGCTCGCAACCTCGACCTCGGCCGCGCCGGCGTCACCCGAAGCGGTCACCGTCGTGTCGCCGACCTCGATGCCCACCGGGTCCTGGGCGAGCGCGGGGCCCGCGAGGACGCCGGCGGCTACCGACAGCACGAGAGCGA
>JBOHAD010000130.1:0-5035 GCA_050697555.1 Gaiellaceae bacterium
CGAAGGCACCGCCTTTGCCCGGCTTCACGTGCTGGAACTCGACGATGCGCCACACGCCGCCGTCGAGCTCGACGTGCATGCCGTTCTTGAACTGGTTCGTGGAGACCGTCTCGGCCACGGCGGGCTAGTTTAGAGCTCATTTCGGGATGACGACTCGTTGCCGGGGTGGGCTGGGCGAGTGCGAGGCAAGAACGCAGGGAGCGTTCGTATCCGGAGGATACGGGCGCGACTGAGGACGCAGCATCGCGCCGTCCAGCCCGGCCCGGCGACACAGTACTTCATCCCGAAAGGGGCTCCTCAAAGCAGCGTCAGCAGGTCCTTCGTGAAGGCGCTCAGCACCTCGGGCTCGTCCTCGGTGACGACGACGAGGTCCTCGATCCGTACGCCGCCGCGGCCGGCGAGGTAGACCCCCGGCTCGACCGTGACGACGTGACCGCGCTCGAGCGTGTCCGTGGACCTGGGCCGGAAGACGGGCAGCTCGTGCACCTCGAGCCCGACGCCGTGCCCGAGCCCGTGGAGGACGGGCGCGACGCCCGACTCCTCGATCTCGGCTCTGGCGGCAGCGTCCACCTCTTTCGCGGCTGCACCCGCTCGCACGGCGGCGAGAGCGTGCTCCTGCGTCGAGCGGCAGACCGCGTACGCGCGGCGGAGGTCGTCCGGCAGGGGGCCCGTGGCAAAGGTGCGCGTGCAGTCCGAGCGGTAGCCGTCGACCCGGGCACCCGCGTCGACGATCACCGTCTCCCCCTCCTCGACCCGCCGTTGGCCGGGATGGTGGTGCGGAAGGGCGGCGTTCGACCCTGAGGCGACGATGGTCGGAAACGCGGGCGCCTCCGCGCCCTCCTCGTACAGAAATCGCGTCATCGTCCAGGCGAGCTCCGCCTCGGTGCGGCCGACGAACGGCTCCCCCGCGAGGCGCTGGTAGGCCTCGTCGGCGATCCGGGCGGCCCGGCGGATCGCGTCCAGCTCCTCCTTGTCCTTGACCGAGCGGAGCCGGGAAACGACGCCCTTGGCCGGGACGAGCTCCGTGCCGTCGGCGGCGAGGGCCTCGTGCCCGGCGACGGTGACGTGGTCGGCCTCGAAGGCGACGGGCCCCTCGCCGAGCTCGCTCAGGCGGCTGCCGAGGTCGTCGAGGAGGCTGCGGTCGGCCGTCACGAGCTCGACGCCCTCGATCTGCCGCGCCGCCTCCTGGTAGCGGCCGTCGGTGACGAGGAGAGTCGCGTCCGCGCGGGCGAGGACGGCGGCGTTCGAGCTCTCGAAGCCCGTGAGGTAGCGCACATTGACCGGGTTCGTGACGAGGAAGGAGCGCGCCCCCAAGCGCTCCGCCTCGGCCCGCAGGCGCTCGACGCGCCCGCTCATAGGCCAACCTTTGGCCTATGAGTGTGTGGAGGGGGTGTGGGGGAACCGGGAGGTTCCTCCACAGCATCAAAGAAGGGGGCTCGCGGGGGAAACATGGTTTCCTCCGCGGGAGCGAGCCGAAGGCGAGGGACGCTCACGAGGGACTCGCCAGCCACTTGAGCGCCTCCCGGTAGCCGTCGGGCCCCCTGCCGAGGATGCGATGGTTGACGATCTCGGCGATCACCGAGCGGCGCCGCCATTCCTCGCGCTCTTCGATGTTCGAGAGGTGCACCTCGACGGTCGGGACCTGCAGAAGCTCGACCGCATCGCGGATCGCGTAGCTGTAGTGCGACCAGGCGCCGGGGTTGAGGACGATGCCGCCGGCCCAACGCCGGGCGTCGTGGCACCACTCGACGTACTGTCCCTCGTGGTTCGTCTGGAAGCAGCGGGCGGTGCAGTCGAGCTCGCGGGCCCACTCGTAGATCCGCCGCTCCAGCTCGCCCAGGCTGATCCCGCCGTAGAGGGCGGGATCCCGCTCGGCGAGCACGTCGAGGTTGACGCCGTTGAGGACGGCGATTTGCATCCGGCGAGTCTACTTCCGGATGAGAGCGGTCAGCGCCCGCCGGGCCGCGTCGTCCGGAACCGTCGTGACGACCGGCTTCCCGGGCGCCTCGAGCAGGACGAAGACGCCCTCGCCCTTCTTGTCCCGCTTGAGGGCGGCCCAGGCTGCGTCGGGATCGGCCGCGACCGGCGCCGGCCGGAGAACGTCCTCGACGGCGTCCGTCGGGAGGCCGGAGAGACGAAGGGCGGCGAGCAGCCCCAGCGCGACCGCGTCGCCGTGGGGAACGGCGTAGCCGGAGCCGGCCTCGAGCGCATGGGCGAACGTGTGCCCGAGGTTGAGGACGGTGCGGCGCCCCTCGGTCTCGTAGGGGTCCGAGAGGACGACGGCCGCCTTGTAGGCGGCGCAGGCGCGGATCATCTCCTCCTCCGGCAGCGCCCAGACCTCACGGCCCGCGAGCAGCCCGGTCTTGACGACCTCCGCCGTACCGGCACGCCGCTCGTTCTCCGGAAGTGTGGCAAGCACGTCCGGGTCGATGACAACCCTGGCCGGGAAGTGGAAAGCGCCGGCGAGATTCTTGCCACCAGGCGTGTTGATCCCGGTCTTCCCCCCGATGGCCGCGTCGACCTGGCCGGTGAGCGTCGTTGGCACGGCGATCCAGCGAACGCCGCGCAGGTACGTGGCGGCGACGAACCCGGCGACGTCCGTCGTCGAGCCCCCGCCGAAGGCGACGATCGATCCTTCGCGGCCGATTCCGAGCTCCTCCCAGAGTCGCCGGACGATCTCGATGGTCTTCGCCTCCTCCCCCGCCGGAACGGGATGCGTAGAGGAGGGCACGAGCGGCGGCGGGTGCAGCTCCAGCACGCGCCGGTCGGCGACGAGCGCGGACGGCTCCTCCAGCATAAGACGAGCACCGCGTTCGAACGCGATCCGGAGGCAGGCGAGCAGCGCTCCGTCGGCGTCGCGGACAACCGCTTCGGCGACTTCCCCGTAGATTCGCTGCCGCGACTCGTAGAGGCGCCGGAAGTCGTCCTCACGCTGCGCCAGCGGTCGGTCCGAACCGCGGACGCGCTCCCACGCCGTCTTCACGTCGACATCGAGATAGACCGTGAAGGCGCGCGCCCGCAGCCGCTCGCGGTTGAGCGGCGAGAGGACGGCCCCCCCACCGAGCGCGACCACGGTCTCGCGGCCTGCGAGCACCTCGGCGAGCGTTTCCTCCTCGATCCGGCGGAACTCCGGCTCGCTCCGCCGGAAGAGCTCCGGGATCGGCCCGTGCCGTTTCCCGATGAGCGCGTCCAGGTCGACGAACTGCCGGTGCGTGAGGCGCGCCACCTCGCGGCCGATCGTCGTCTTCCCCGCCCCCATGAAGCCGATGAGGGCGATGTGCTTGCCGAGCGCCCCTACCTCGTGGCCGACCAGGGGATCCGCTCCACGTACGCGCGCCAGGCCGCGATGAAATCCCCGAGCGCGTCGCCGCCGAACTTCTCGCGCGCCGCGCGCGCCAGCTCCCAGGCGACGCACGCCTCCGCGACGACGGCGAGCGCCTCGACTGCGGCGACATCGCTCCGCTCGACGAGCGCCTCGCCAGGCTCGCCGGTCTCCAGGTCGGCCGAGCGGAGCGGCCGCATCAGAGTGGGCAGCGGCTTCATCGCGGCGCGCACGACGACGGGCTCGCCGTTCGAGACGCCAGCCTCGATGCCGCCGGCGCGGTTCGTCTCGCGGTAGTAGCCGCCCTCGTTGCGGAGGATCTCGTCGTGGGCCTCGGAGCCGCGCCTCTCCGCGAGCCCGAACCCCTCGCCGATCTCCACGCCCTTCACCGCCTGCGTCCCCATGAGAGCCGCGGCGAGCCGCCCGTCGAGCCGCTCCTCCTTCGTCGCGTACGAGCCGAGCCCCGGCGGAACGTCGCGGGCGACCACCTCGACGACGCCGCCGACCGTGTCGCGCTCCCCCCGCGCCTCGTCCACGCGCGCCTCCAGGTCCTCGGTGACGACGCGGCCCTCGACCGCGATCTCGATCTCCCTGAGCAGCGCCTTCGCCACCGCGCCCGCCGCCACGATCGCCGCTGTATGCCGCGCGCTCGCGCGCTCCAGCGCGTCGCGGACGTCGGCCAGCCCGTACTTGAGCGCGCCCGCGAGGTCCGCATGCCCGGGGCGCGGGAGCGTCACGGGCTCCTTGCCCTTCCCCTCGGGGTCGTCCTCGGGCGGCCAGGGGCTCATCGCCCACGCCCAGTTCTCGTGGTCGCGGTTCCGCACGACGAGGGCGAGCGGGGTCCCGAGCGTCCGGCCGTGCCGGAGCCCCGCGACAACCTCGACCGTGTCCGTCTCGATCTGCTGGCGCGGGCTGCGCCCGTAGCCCTGCTGCCGCCGGCGCAGATCCTCCTCGATCGCGGGGCGCTCGAGCGCGAGCCCCGCGGGAAGCCCGGTCACGACGGCGACGAGCGCGGGCCCATGGGACTCGCCCGCCGTGGTCAGCGTCAGCGTCATGGGCGAAGACTACGAACTGCGGCGCGCATCACCTCTACCGGGGCGGCAATCCCCGTCCAGCGCTCGAAGGAGGCAGCTCCCTGCGCGACGAGGACGTCGAGACCGTCGACCGTCTGGCAGCCGCGCTCGCTGGCGGCCACGACGAGAGCCGTCGGCTGTTCGTCCGCATTGTACGTGAGGTCGACGACCGTATGACCCCGCTCCGGCACGACGAGGAGCTCGTCGCGCACCGGCGTCGCGTTCACGATGAGGGTCGCCTCGCCCGTCTCCGGCGGCCACGTCTCCTCGGCGCTCACGTGACGCTCGGGAAAGAGGCTGAGGAGCCGCGAGGCGAGGGCGTGCGCGCGCTCCGATCTCCGTGCCGCGACGCAGAGGGAGGCGGAACCCGCCTCGACGAGGGCCGTCGCCACCGCCTGGGCGGCGCCCCCGGCTCCGAGCAGGAGCACACGGGCGCCCGCCGCCTCCACCTGTTCGACGACGGCCGCACCGTCCGTGCTCGACCCGAGCACGCGCCCTTCCCTAACGACGAGGGTGTTCACCGAGCCCGCGCGCTCGGCCACGGGGTCCAGCTCGTCGCAGAAGGAGACCACGGCCGTCTTGTGCGGGATCGTGACGTTCGCCCCGGCGAAGCCGAGCGCGACGAGCCCGGCCACGGCCG
>JBOHAD010000131.1:0-4999 GCA_050697555.1 Gaiellaceae bacterium
CCGCCGCTCCTCCCTTCGCGGCCTGCGGAGCGCGCGCTCGTTCGGCTTTGGTTCGAGCGCTTCGATGAGCTTTCCCGGCCCTACTACCGCGTCGTGTTCGAGGGGGAGACGGCCGAGGCCCTCGATGACGAGCTCGCGAAGCTGGACGCGGCTCTCGCGGCGAGCCCCTACCTCGCCGGCTCGCAGTTCAGCCAGGCCGACATCGCCTACGTCCCCTGGATCATCCGGGCGGAGGGGCGCGCGGGCGTCGATCTGGGCAGGCACGAGAATCTCGGAGGGTGGCTCGGTCGACTCGCCGAACGCCGCTCGATCGCGGCCGAGCTCGACATCGTGGCGGCGATCGCCACCTAGACGCTCCCGCCCCGAAGCTGGCCAGGGCTTCGTCCACCCTGCGGCCGCACGACCGTGGACAATCCGGAGGATCCGCGCCGGCCGAGGCGGGCAAGCGTTGAGGCAGGACGATCCGCGCCGAGGGCATTGTCCCTCGCGACAAGGCGCGTGTTCACCGGTAGGCGAGCAGCTCTGGGTGGCGGCCGGCGTCGAAGTCGCGGGCGAAGGCGCCGAGGCCGTGCTCGAACTCGATGTGCCGGCCGTATGCGCGCCGGTAGTCGACGACGAGGACGCCGAGGTCCTCGAACGCGCGCTCGAGCACGCATCCGCCTCCCTCCCATGCCGTGCAGGCGGCCGGGAGTTCGTAGAGGGGGTCGGCGCCGTGCGCGATGCGAATGCGATTCACGCGACGCAGCGCGTCGTCGAGCGGGCTTGTCGGCGACACGGGCGGAGCGGGAGCCTCCCGCACTGGTACCGTCATCCGCCCCCGAGTGTACGGCATAGCGACCGACCATCCCTCCGGAGAAATACCTGATCGGCAGCGTTCGCCCTTGCTCTTGACCGCCTGTCCGGTCGGCGCTCCTAGACCGCCAACCCCGATGACCTTGTGACAGTTCGGGCAGGCGCGATGATCACCCGGAAACCGCCGCGAGTGGAAGACGCTACTTCCATCGTCTCTGCCTTCTCACACGAGCTCCGCGATGACGGCAACGTGGTGTCTCCCATAGCGCGAATCTAGTCACCCACTTGGCGGATGACGCACTCACTAGCGCCAAAGACACAAGAGAGGGAACCGGCCGCCGCAGGAACCAGGGGAGTGAACCTACGGCCACCCCGGGTCAGGCGGAGGGGCAGTGCCAGTGGCTCCCTCGGTCGGCTCCCTCATGCCAAGACTAGCGCGGCGAATCGGGCTAGTTCAGGTCTCTTGCTCCAGGCTGACTGGCTAGACGCGAATGACCGTCGCCAAGTCAGGATCGTCGGCCCGAACCTCTGCAGGTGCGGCCTCGGCTCCCGTAAGTTCGACGGCCTTCTGTGCTTGCTCGCTGACGGGCGCGTAAAGTCTCGACGCCATACCCTAGAGGCGCTCAATCACGGGAGGAAAGATGGCAAGAAAGACCGTGCTCGTAAGCGACCTGTCCGGAGCTGAGATTCAAGACGGGCAAGGTGCGAAAGTGAGGATCGTCTTTGACGACGCTCGACGTGGGGCTCTTGAGATGGACGTCACAGCACACGAGGCGAAGGCGATGGGAGCGAAGGGCCGTCAGGTAGCTCGCAGGGGCAGGAGGCCCAAAAGCAACGGCTTAGGGAGCTTCCCACGGGCCGTTACGGAGATCCGGGCGGTTCGGGCACATCGCCCTGAGTAGGGCCGCTCGTGTCGCTCCGCTTCGGCATCTATGAGTCTCGGAAGCCTTCTCGCGAATCGCGATGGCTCACGCGTCCGATTCGACGCGGCCTCGTTCGTCCGCGGCGAGATCGTGTGTACTCGGGGCCATTTCATGGCGCCGCGCCCGGCTGGAGCAGGCCGGCGTTCTCAATGGCCTGGGCGTGTTCGGGGCTCGGCGCCTTCGCTCATTTGCCCGCGTCGGGTGACGATCTCGTAGAGGCCAGCGATGTGGGCGGCGATCGTCGCCCAGCCGTAGCGGTGGCGAGCGTCGACAGCGGCTTGTCGCCCGCGCCGCCGCCGCTCGTGCGGGTCGGAGGCGGCCTCGAGGAGCGCCGCCGTCAGTGCCGGTTCGTCGTCGGCGGGCACGAGCCAGCCGCTCTCCCCGTCGCGGACGATCTCGGCGGGACCGTGCGTGGCGCAGGCGATGACGGGCAGGCCGCAGGCCATCGCTTCGATGAGGGCGAGCCCGAACGCCTCAGCGACCGAGGGGAGGACGAGCAGGTCGGCGGCGTTCAGGGCTTCGGGCAGCCGCTCGTGCGGGCGCCAGCCGGCGAGGAACACGTGCCGGGCGCCGACCTGTCGGATCGTCTCGAGCGGATGCTCGCCCTCCCACTCGCCGGGGTGGCCGCCGACGAGGACGAGCGGGCACGGCCGCTCGAGGCGGGCCTGGGCGCGGGCGTGGGCGCGGATCAGCAGCGGCAGTCGTTTGACGCCGGTGAAGCGGCCGAGGTAGAGGATGACCGTCTCCGAGGCGAAGGGGGAGAGCTGCTCGTCCCGGTAGGCGACGCTTCCCGGTTCCCCCTGCTCGTCCCAGCCCTGCGGGCTGTCGACCAGCCACCGGCGCCAGAAGCCGCGGCGGGCCTCCCCGGTGAGCGGGGAAGGCTGGAAGCGCTCGAGCTCGACACCGCTGGGAAGGCCATGCAGCCGCGAGCGCTTGAGGCCGAGCAGGGCTGAGACCTCGGCCTCGGCGCCCGGGGGCACGATCAGCCCCTCGCAGGCGCGCGCCCAGCGGCGAAGCCGCTCCTCCCAGGCGCGCGCGTGGCGCCAGCCCGAGCGTGGCCCTGCTGCCAGCGTGCGCAGAAAGGCAAGCTCGGTGCCGTGCAGCTGCCCGACGATCGGCAGCGACGGGAAGGCGCGCAGGGCCGCCTCGTGCGCCGGAGTCAGGTGGTGCAGGTGGAGCAGATCGGCTTCGCTGGCGCGGGCGCGGGCGAGCGCCTCGGCCCAAGCCGCCACCAGCCGCTCGTAGGCGGCTTCGTCGACCGCGGCGAAGACCTTGTCGGGCGCCGCCGGCCGGTCCTCGTAGGAGGGCTGAAAGGGAACAGTTGCGGCGAGCGGATCGCCGAGCTGGAGCGCGGGCGAGTAGTCGACGGCGGCGATGTCGATCCCGGAGTAGAAGCTCCCGGCGTGGGTTGGATCGCCTGGCTCGCCGAGCGAGCCGGTGGCGAGCGTCATCTGCCAGCCTGTCTCGGGCAGCGCTCCCGCGAGCGCGCGGGCGACCTGGGCCGAGCCGCCGCGAGGGAAGAAGAACAGCGCCGAGCAGACGCGACCCCGCGCCCGCAGCGAGCGCTCCTGTGCTGCCGCCGCCTCCGCCTTCCCCTCGCCTGCCCGTCTCACCGGCCCATCCTTCCTGAACGAGAGGACGGCATTGCCGTCCGCATACACAGCCGTCTAGCCGATCCTCTTTCCGTTTACCCACCGCCGCGCGACGGGCGCGCACGCAGGCGAGATCCCTCGCCTGGGTCATGCAGGGCGACCGGCCAAGCGGTTATCGTCGTCGCGCGTGCCCTGCGAGGGACAGCGGATCGCGGCATCGACGGTCGTCGTTCGCGAGCGGTCGTGAGTCCCCGGAGGAACAGCTCGCGGCTCAAGTCAGCCGCCGTTCTCGCTGGGTTCCGCGGTCGTGGGTACCTCGCCCGAAGAGCGGCGCGAACACCGCGCGGTGAACGCAGCAGTACAAGAACGACCGCGCCGCGCGCGAGCAACCCGCTTCCCGGGGTTCAAGCGCTCGCCTCCCCACTGTGCTGTGAGCGGGCGAACCTGGGAGCGACCAGCGGCCCGTTAAAGCCGGTGCTTAGGACCGTTAAACCGGCGGTCGCCGTCATTCGAACAGGATCCCGACGCTCGGTCAGATGGTCAGCATCCGACCGCTACTAGTCCTTACGCTTTCGCAAGATAGGCCGGTCGGCCTATAGCAAGCGGCGGCGCGGCCCAGCAGCATACGAAGGCCGTCCTGCCGAACCTCGGGGGTTTCTCCTTTGCGATTGCGAGGCCGTCCGCGCCGCGTGCTCGTCGTTGACGACGACGACAACGCCGCTGTGCTTGCACAGGTTCTCCTGGCGTCGGACGACCGAGTTGAGATGGTCGGGCGAGCGCGGCATGGGCGGGAGGCGCTCACGATGGCAGCGGCGGTTCAGCCCGACGTCATCATCATGGACTTGCACATGCCCGTCATGGGCGGCACCGACGCTACGCGCCGTCTTCGGGAGCAAGGCTCGGCCGCCCGGATCGTGGTCGTCACCGGCTCGGAGGAGGTGGAAGAGATCAGGCTGGCGCGGGAAGCGGGGGCGGACGCGTTTGTGACGAAGCCGGTCGATGAAAACGGGCTTGTCGCCGTGATCCTGGGAGCGACACCGGAGAGCTAGACGAGGGGCGGCTAGCTCCACTACCTACGAAAGGCCGGAAAGGAGCGGTGTCGGCAGCACTCCGGTCATCCGTTCTCCCCGGCGTGCGGCCGTTCTGCCACCGTCATGGCGATCGACGGCGGTCACCTCCCCACCGAACCGAAAGACGACGCGGACGCTTGCTCGAAAAAACGAGGCACGGCCACTGGACCTCACTCTTCCTCGCCGTGTCACTTCGCGGTTTCGATCACGTCTTCGATCCACCTGAGTCCGGCGATCGTGTGCGGGAAGCCGATCGTCGTCAAGGCAAGCAGGCCGACGTGGCGCACTTCTTCCCGGCTCTCGCCCTCGCTGAGCGCGCGGCGCGCATGGGAGCGGACGGCTCCCTCCGCCTGTGCGCCGAGGGCGATTCCGAGCTTGACGAGGCGGGCAGCTCGCTGGTCGAGGGGGCCGCCCTCGTAGCAGGCCTTGGCGAGGTGCTGATGGGCTGAATGGACGTGCGGGAAGGCGCGCTCGAAGTGCTGGTAGACATTGGGTAGATACTCCATCGCGGTCTCCTTCCGGCGGGTTGGGAGCGTGAATCAGAAGACGACCAGGTCCAGCACGTAACTGGCGCGTTCTCCAGGGTGCGCCAGAGTAGAGCGCGCCCTCGCCGTGCGCCTTT
>JBOHAD010000132.1:0-4977 GCA_050697555.1 Gaiellaceae bacterium
GCACCGCCGGCCAGTCCACCCGCCCCGGCCGGAGCTGCTCCTCCGTCCAGACCTTGCGTCCGTTCACCCTGCGCTTGCGGCGGCGGACCTTCCCGAGCGCCTGCCGCCGGCTCATCACCCGACCCGCACCGTGCACGGTCGAGAAGAGCGACTGCTCGGCCTCCTCGCCGGCGACGCCCTCGAGGATGACCGACTCGTCGCCCATGGAGCCGCCCACGAAGCCCTCCTGGCCGGGACGCGCGGGCGTGCAGCCCTTGCGGATGACCCAGTACGCGCGTCCGAGGTGCTTCTCCCGCCAGGCGAAGTTGTGGTGGTTGTGCACCTCGTGCGTCGCCTCGGCGCCGAGGATCTCGAGCACCTTGGCCACCACCACGTCGCGGCCGGCGTAGGCGTACTCGCCCGCGAGCTCCATCGCCGCCACGTACGACTGCCCGAGCTCCGCGTCGATCGGGAAGAGGACCGGCGGCGAGTCCATCTCGCCTTCCCGCGCGCGGCCCTCGAAGGGGAGGCCCTGCGCGAGGGCGAGGAATCCCGATGCCGTCCTGTGCCCGAAGCCGCGCGAGCCGAAGTGGACGCCGACCCAGACGAGTCTCTCCTCGTCCTCGAAGACGTTGACGAAGTGGTTGCCCGAGCCGACGGTGCCGAGCTGCGACTCGGCCAGTCCGGCGAGCTTGCGCTGGGGAGCGAAGCCGGCCGTGCGGATCTTCTCGAGCACCGGGTGCTCGACCCGCTCCCGGGCCGCCATTCCCATCCCGAAGGAGATCCGGCGCGTGATCTCGCGCATGACCGGCTCGACGCCTCCGAGGGCGTCGAGATCCTTCCGGGTCAGCCCGGTGCGCACCGCCTTGTTGCCGCAGCCGATGTCATAGCCGACGCCCGAGGGCGACACGTACCCCTCGTAGGCGATGCCCCCGCCGATCGGCTGCGAGTAGCCGGGGTGGTGGTCGGCGCAGAGGACGCCGAGCTCGGCGTCGCCCGCGGCCATGCAGCGCTCGAGCTGCGCGAGGCTGCGCGCGTCCACTTCGCCGAACGTCCTGATCTTCACGGCGGGCGCCTCTCGCTCGCCAGCCTACCGTCGCCGCGCGCTCAGCCTCTCAGGATCGCGCGGAAGCGGTAGATCCGGCGGTCGTCCTTCGGGATCCCGAAGCACGAGTACCAGGGCGGGTCTGGAAAGCGCCAGCAGCGGGTGCGCGAGCTTCCGTTCGAGAGCACGAGATCGACGCGGCGAACGGTTGCGCGACCGAAGGGGACGCGGCGGTTGCCGTTTCCCTGCCCGTCGAGACGAACGGCGCGCACGGCCCGCTTGCCGTTCTTGAAGAAGACGATCACCCTCGCCCGCCCGCCGCGCGGATGGACGTCGACGTTCACGCCGAGCCGTGCCTTCCGCGAGACCTTCTTCCGCGGCCGGAACGAGAAGTACTGCGTCGTCAGGTGGTTCATGCGCCGGCCCAGCCACCGCGTGCGGCGCTGCGCCGGGCCAATCCGGAACGCCCTGTGGGTCGGCGTGCCGGGATACAGATTCCCGTCGGCGTAGGCGAGCAGCCGGTTGGCCACCCCGAAGCCGGCGAACGCGTCGGCCAGATGAACGCCGTCGTCCGCGAGGACCCTGGCGACGGCCTGGAGCGAGTACTCTCCCCAGTCAGAGGGATCTAACCGAGATGCGGCTGCACGCTGCCAGATGCGGCGGATCACGCTCGGGTCGCTGCCATAGGCCCTCTCCTCCAGGTAGCGCCAGAAGATCCAGGAGCCGTACTCCGAGTTGCCGAAACCCCAGCGGTCGAGCGGGGAGGCCGGGCGCGTCAGCGGACTGAAGTCGAGGAACATGAGGTTGTCGTCGATGGTCTCGTAGACGGTTTCCTCCATGTTGGTGGCCGTTCCCTCCATGAGCCAGCCGTCCTCGAAGAAGTCGTACGCGCCCTGGACGGCGTGGAAGAACTCATGTGCGGCTGTGACGCGGAGGAGGTCGTCGGGATCCCTGTCCGTGCCAGCGGCCAGCTCGACGTAGTCATTATCGACGACGCAGTAAACGGCCACGGCAGACACGAGAGGTTCTCCGTCGTGGGCGCAGTAGCCGTAGAGCCCGTCGTTGCCGATGTCGACGAGGTAGATGTCGAGCTTTTCATCGCCGCCGTTGGTCGCATCGGTTTCGTCCGAGAGCGGCTCCTCGTAGCCCATCCCGTCGAGACCGACGATCTCGTTCCAGACCTCCTCGAAGATGCTCTGAGTGAAAAGCACTTGCGCGGGCACCGGTACGGCTACTGGGTCCTCCTCACCCTCGACCCGCGGCGAGTCGTCAGTGGTGTCGACCCAGTGAAAG
The DNA here is from genome assembly GCA_050697555.1 of Gaiellaceae bacterium. Taxonomy (GTDB): domain Bacteria; phylum Actinomycetota; class Thermoleophilia; order Gaiellales; family Gaiellaceae; genus DASQWP01. The sequence continues at coordinate 2,318 of JBOHAD010000132.1, forward strand.
CACATCTCATCGCCGCAATGAGGCATGGCCTCCGCGACCTCGTAGCCGAAGCCCTGCGGATCGTCGACTCCTTCGGTCGGCCGCGCGAGCAAGCGCTCGGCCCGCCTGCGCTCGGGGCCGGAGAGCTCCCGCAGCCGAACAGCCAGGTCGCGGAGGATGAGCGTGGCGTCGCGGCCGTCAGCGCGCTCGACCTGCCCGAACTCGCGGCGCACGGCTCGGAGCCGGAAGAGCGAGCGAGCGCGCTCGAGCGCATACTGCGCCTCGGTGAGCTCTCCCTCCGAGAGCGCGTCCCCGAGCGCGTCGTCGGCGGCCGGGGCGAGCGCGGGGAGCGGGCGCTGCTGCGCCGTCGCCGCTCCGGTCCAGACGGCGAATGCGGCGAGGACCAGCACGGTCCCGCCGAGCGCTCTCACAAAAGACCCCACGCTCTAGTCATCGGCAGGGCGAGACCCTACTTGAGCCGTCGGGCGGCTTCCGCCCGGGTCGTTACACTCGGGCCGGTGAGCGTCGTCGAGCAGGTCGTGCAGGAGAACGTTGTCCGTGTCCTCGATCACGGGTTCCTGGCGCTCGACGGTGCGCTTGCGACCGACCTCGCCGTCGTCAACGGCGCCCGGGTCTCCTTCAACCAGGAGTCGGAGGAGCTGGGCGAGCGCGACGCCGGCCTCATCCGCTTCCTCATGCGCGAACGGCACGGCAGCCCGTTCGAGCATGGGTACTTCCGCTTCCTCGTCAAGGCGCCGCTCTTCGTCGTCCGGGAGCACCACCGGCACAGGGCCGGTCACAGCTACAACGAGTGGAGCGGGCGCTACTCGAAGATGGAAGCCGAGTTCTACGTCCCCGAGTTCGTCCGCACGCAGGTGGGCAAGCCGGGGTCGTACACGTTCGAGCCGGTCGACGAGGAGACGAGAGAGGCGGCGCGGCGCGAGATCGAGGAGAACGCAGCACGCGCCTTCGAAGCGTACGAGCGCCTCCTCGAGCAAGGCGTGGCGAAAGAGGTGGCGCGCTCGGTGCTTCCGCTCTCCACGTATACGAAGTACTACTGGAGCTGCAATCCACGCAGCCTCATGCACTTTTGCGGCCTCCGGAACCACGAGGCGGCGCAGTTCGAGATCCGCCAGTACGCCGCGGCGGCGGAGTCCTTTCTCGAGCAGCTGATGCCGATCACGCACGCCGCGTTCGCGGCGAACGGGCGCGTCGCCCCCTAACCCCGTTCAGGCGATCGGCGCTCGCAGGAGCCAGGGCGCCTCGCCGTCGCTCTGTAGGCGCGAGATCACCCAGGCGTCGTAGTCCGGGAGCCGGTAGGAGACGGTCATGCGCACCGTCGTGGAGTCCTCGCCGACCGAGAACGTGCCGCAGCTCGCCGCCCACTCTCCGTCCTTCGCCAGCCAGAGGTAGTAGTACTCGCCCTCGGGAAGATCCGGCAAGCCGGAGACGTCGACCTCGAGCTGCCAGTTGCCCGTCTCCTCGTCCCGCGCGCCGACCCGGATGACCGCGGCGGCGTCGCGCGCGCTCTCCGTCGGCTGCATGGCGACGGTGAAGCGGGTCTCGAAGTCGCCGCCGTCGGTCCAGCGGCCGAGACCGAAAGACGCCGCCGCCAGAGCGGCTGCGAGGGCGATGCCGAGCGCCAGGCGGCGTCGCGACCAGGGCGCCGCGGAGCGCTCGGCAAGCCGGGCGACGGACTGCGTGAGCGAGTGCGGCACCTGAGCCGGAGGCGGAGGCACGGCGCGCAGGAGCGCGTCCGCCCGCCGGAGGCGCTCGAGCTCCTCGGGCGGCAGATCTTCGCCGACGAGCTCGCGGAGGTCGGGAGGCTCTCTCACTGTCTCACCTCGTCGAGCAGGGTCGCGAGCCGGGCGAGGCCGGTGCGGGTCCGCGTCTTCACGGTGCCGAGCGGCACGTCCAGGTAGCTGGCGATCTCGGCCTGGGAGAGACCGCTCCAGTACGCGAGCTCCAGGACGGCCCGCTCCCGCTCGGGAAGCTGCTCGACGGCCGAATGGACGCGCCAGGAGAGCCACGACAGCTCCACCTGCTCGTCGGGGCCGGCCTCGGCCGAGGCCTCCTCCGGCACCTCCACGACCGGCTCGCGCCGCTGCCGCGCGCGGTCGATGATCGCGTGGCGGGCGACAGCGTAGAGCCAGGCCGAGCCGGAGCCGCGCTCGGGGCGGTAGCTGCGGGCCGAGCGCCAGACGGCGGCGAAGGTCTCCTGGGCGGCCTCCTCGGCACGCCCGTTGTCGCCGAGCTGGCGAACGGCCATGGCGAGGACGGGGCGCGCAAAGCGCCGGTAGAGCTCGGTGAACGCGTCCCGGTCGCCGCCGGCTACGCGTTGGATGAGGTGTGCGTCGGTTTCTGCCGTCGCCACTGCCGCGAGAGACATACCGCTCCGGGATACGGAACTCAACCTTGAAGCGGATTGCGGGTTCCGGGACCGAGCAGGCGGCCGCCGTCGACCACGAGCGAGGTTCCGGTGACGAATCCCGCGCGCGTGAGGTAGACGACCGCCTCGGCGACGTCCTCGGGCGAGCCGACGCGCTGGAGGAGCGTCTCCGCCGCGCGGCGCTCCTCCTGCTCGGGCGCGACGGCCACCGGCCCGGGTGCGATCCCGCAGACGCGAACGTCGGGCGCGAGCGCGCGCGCGAGCACGCGCGTGAGCATCGCCTGCGCCGCCT
>JBOHAD010000133.1:0-4922 GCA_050697555.1 Gaiellaceae bacterium
TCGTCCTGGATGAGCCGCTCGCCGACCGCGCCGTCGCCGTAGACCACGTTGACCACGCCCTCCGGCAGGCCCGCGTCCGCCATCACCTGCATGAAGTTCGCCATCGCGATCGGCGTCCACTCGGACGGCTTCATCACGATCGTGTTGCCCGCCGCGATCCCCGGCGCGATCAGCTCCACCGGAATGAGCGTGGGGAAGTTCCACGGTGTGATCGCCGCATAGACGCCGTTCGGCTTGCGGAAGGTGAGGATGCGCTTGTTCACGTCCTGCGAGGGGATGACCGCCGTCTCCAGGCGCTTGACGTCCTCGGCCGCGATGCGGAAGTTCTCCGCCGTCTCCTCGATGTCCGGGATCGCTTCGGCCGTGTAGGGCTTCCCCTGCTCGAGGGAGAGCTCGCGCGCGAACCACTCCTTGCGCTCGTCGATCGCGTCGGCGATCCGGTGGCAGACCTCCGCCCGCTCCCACGCCGAGAGCGCCGCCCAGCGCGGCTGAGCTTCGCGCGCGGCCCGGGCGGCCCGCGCGACGTCGTCCGTGCCCGCATTCGGAGCCTCGGCGAGCTTGTCGCCGGTGACCGGAGAGACGATCTCACGAGCGCTCTCGCCTGTCGCGGCGACCCACTCGCCTCCGATGAAGTTCTGGAGCGTGCGCACCGTCGTGGCCATGCCTCTCCCTTCAGACTCGTACGTTGATCCGCTCCCAGGCCTCATCGAGGACCTGGCGCAGGACGCTCGTCATCTCCTCGAACTCGGCCGGGCCAGCCACGAGCGGCGGCGAGAACTGCGCCGCAGTCTCCGCCCTGTCGTCGAAGCGCATGTAGACGCCGAGCTCGCGCGCCCGGGGGGTGAGGAAGGCTTTGATCAGCTCGTCTCGCTCCGCGGGGGCGAAGGTCGCCTTCGTCTCCTTGTCCTTCACGAGCTCGAGCGACCAGAAGTAGCCGTCGCCGCGCAGGTCGCCGACCATCGGGTGCTCGTCCACGAGCGCCTGGCAGCGCGCGCGGAACTCGCTCGTGTGCCGCTGGACGTGGCCGATCAGGTCCTCGCGCTCCATGATCCCCAGGTTGGCGAGCGCGATCGCGCACGAGAGCGGATGCCCGCCGAAGGTGATCCCGTGCGTGAAGGCGCGCTTCGGCTCGGCGAAGAAGGGCTCGATCACCTTGGGGCTCGCCACGAGCGCGCCGAGCGGTGCGTAGGCGGAGGTGATTCCCTTCGCCATCGTCATCATGTCCGGCTCGATCCCGTAGCGCGTGCACCCGAACCAGTCGCCCACGCGGCCGAACCCGCAGATGACCTCGTCCGCGACGAGGAGGACGCCGTGCTCGTCGCAGATCTCGCGCACGCGCTCGAAGTAGCCGGGCGGCGGCGTGATCGAGCCGGCCGAGTTCTGGACGGGCTCCATGATGACGGCCGCGACCGTGTCCGGCGACTCGCTCACGATGAGCGCGTCGACCTCGTCCGCGCACTGGAGCGTGCACTCCGGCTCGTCCGAGCAGTACGGGCAGCGGTAGCGGTAGGGCATCGGCGCCCGCAGGCAGCCCGCCAGGAGAGGCTCGAACGGCGAGCGGAGCACCGGGCTCCCGTTGATCGAGAGCGCCCCCATGGTCGTCCCGTGGTAGGCGCTCCTGCGCGTGACGAACTTGTAGCGGCCCGGTTCCCCGCGCAGGCGATGGTACTGGCGGGCGACCTTGAGGGCGGTCTCGATCGCCTCCGAGCCGCCGTTCACGAGGAAGATGCGGCCCACGTCGATGGGCACGAGCTCGGTGAGCTTCTCGGTCAGCTCGAGCGCGGGCGGCGTGGCGAATCCGACCCAGTTCGTGAAGAAGGGGAGCCGCTCGAGCTGCTTCGAGGCCGCCTCGACGATCTCCGGCCACGGGCCGTAGCCGATGTTGACGCAGTAGAGGGCGGCGAGGGCGTCGAGGTAGCGGTTGCCCTCGGTGTCCCAGATGTGGCAGCCCTCGGCGCGTTCGATGACGATGCGCGTGTCGACCGCGCGGGTGAAGTGCTGCCAGAGGTGGTCGTCGCTCATGGGCCGACCTCCGGCCCATGAGCGTGTGGAAGGGGTGTGGGGGAACCGGGAGGTTCCCCCACAGCATCGAAGAAGGGGGCCCATGGGGGAAACATGGTTTCCCCCTCGGGAGCGAGCCGAAGGTGAGCGACGGTCATTGCCAGCGGACCTCCGTGTCGAGTAGGGCGAGGAAAGCCTCCGGGTCCGGTACGGCCTCCTCGGGGGGATGGACGCCGGAAGCAACGATGCGGCCGGCCGCGAGCTCCGCGGCCGCGCGCGCCGCCGGCTCCGACGTCGAGCGCGCGCTGCCCCCCCGAGTAACGGTCATGCCGACCACCGCGTCGGAGCCGTTCGCCGCCTCCACGAGGTGGACGGCGACGGAGGCGGGCGACTGCTCGTAGGGCTCGGGCTCCTCTCCGTCCGGGAGCGCCAGGAGCTTGTCGAGGAGCCCTGGGCTGAGGCAGAGGCGGAAGCTGGCCCCTTCAAGGGTCGGATAGCGCTCGGGGAGCGTGGCGAGCTCGGAATGGAGCGTATAGATGCCCAGCGCGCGGCCGATCGGCTCCGGGAACTGCCGCTCGGCCTCGCCCGAGAGGGGCTCGACGTCGGTCAGGCGTCCCTCCGCCACGACCATCGGGCGCATGCGCACCTCGTCGAGGAGCGTCCGTACCGAATAGGGAGCCGGGAAGGGATGATCGGCGGCCGCGGGGTCGCGGGTGACCGCCCAGATGTGGAGCGTGCGCGGATCGGAGAGAAGCCGCTCGACGGCGGCGCGGGCGAGGAGGTTCGTCTTCCCCGGCGCCGAGCCCATCCCGAGGATCGCCGTCAGCCCGGCCGCACGGAACTCCCCGTGGAGCTCGAGCTGCCTCCGGGTCATGTGGAAGAGCCCTCCTAAGTCGAGGTAATGCGCTCCTTCTTCGAGGCAGGCTTGCATTACCTCGACGTTGAGCCTGTAGTCGACACAGTTCACGCAGACGTCGGCGCCCCGGACCGCCTCGCGGAGCGAGTCGGGGTCGCGTGCATCGACGAACTCCTCGCCGTCGAGACGGAAGTCTCGGCGGCGATGGTCTTCGCCCCAGTCCTCGAGGAAGGCGGCGACGTTGCGACCGATCGTGCCGGCGGCCCCGACGAGGGCGATCACGCAGGGGCTCCGTTCCGGGCGGCGAGCGCCTGTCGCGCCTTGACCGCGAGCCAGAGCTCCATCCGCTGCTCCGGGTCGTCGGGGTGCCGCCCGGCCTGCTCGCGAAGCCGGTCCATGCGGTAGCGGAGCGTGTGCCGGTGGACGCCGAGCACCTGGGCGGCGTCGCTCCAGCGGCAGCCGGAGTCGAGCAGCGCGGTCAGAGACTCCAGGAGGCGGGGGCTCGCGACCGCAGGGCCGAGGACGCGGTCGACGAAAGCTTCGAGCGCGGCGTCCGGCAGGTTGAGAAGAAGCTCGAGCGAGCCGAGGTCGCGGTAGGAGGCAACGTCCCGGCCCGTGGCGTCGAGCGCGGCTCGAGCCTCGAGCAGGCTCCGCCCGAGTGCGCGACCGTGGCCCGGACGGCCGACGCCGACACGGGCCCGCCGCTCCGCCCCCGCGATCTCCCGCGCGAGGGCGAGCGCCTCCTCTTCCGTTCGGGCTTCCACGAGGAAGGCGGCGCGCTCCCGGCGGGCGGTCGAGAGGTAGGGCACCGAGCGCCGGTCGAGCTCCTCCGCCACACCGCGACGGAGCTCCTCGCCGGAGTCGCCGTCCTGGGGAACGGCGAGGAGCGCGGCGTAGTCGCGCTCGGGGGCCAGTCCGAAGGCGGCCATGCGACGGCCCGCCTCCCGCTCGTCGAGCCGCTCCGCCTCGAGGTCTTCCAGCAGGTCGCCCGCGAGCCGGAGCTCGGCAGCACTGACGGCCCGCCGGCGCGAGAGCTCGAAGGCGAGCGCCGTCTGCCCGTGGTGGAGCACGAGCCGGTCGTAGTCCCCGAAGGGCCCGTGCTCGCGGGCAGCGCGGAGCGTCGCCATCTGCTCGTGCGCGACGACGGGGAGTTCGAGCGCGCGGACGAAGGAGAGCGGCGCGCCGGCGTGGAGCTCGGCCACCGTGCGGCCGCGATCGTCGACCAGCGCGAGGCTGCACCCGAGATGGTTGCAGACGATGGCGAGCAACGCCTGAAGCCCGCGCCCGTCGAGGACGGCCTGGGCAAGGCGCTCGTGCACCTCCAGCGCACGCGTGAGCCGCTCCAGTTGCTCGTCCGCGAGGCGCGCGAAGGCGGCCTTCGTGATGGCGATAAACGGCACCTCGTACGGGACGCCGAGGACGGGGAAGTCGAGCCGGTCGGCCTCCTCGGCGATCGCGGCAGGGACGTCGGCGAAGCCGAAGCCGAGCCCGAAGCCGAGGCCTGCGAGCCCGTGCTTCGCCAGCCGGCGGACGTACGCACGCTGCGTCGTCGCGAGCTCACCGATCCCGAGCCCGGTCGTGAGGAGAAGCTCGCCCCCCTCGAGGAACGCTGTCGGGTCTGCCAGCTCGGAGACGTGCAGCCAGCCGACCTCGTTGCCCAGGCCGCCGGAGCCTGCGGCGACGGCCAGCGAGAGCTCGGACATGCCGGCGATGTCGTGAACGGTCAGCACCGAAGGCCCTTCGACGTCGGGGCCAAAACCTACGGGCTGCGAGAGGGCGAATCAAGCCGCCCGGCGGCGAACTCGCCCTCTCGTCCTTGGACGAGCTGTCCTAACGGAAGCTCAGCGGCCCTCGTAGACGCGGCTTGCCTTGGCGATACCGCGCGAGAGCATGTACGCGGCGGCGAGCACGACGGTCGCGGTGACGAAGCCGGGCCAGTCCACGGCGTCGGCCGCGAGCGTGATGATGAACACGACGAGCCAGGCGAGCACGAAGACGAGAAGCTCGCCGTTCAGCGGCGGCAACGGCAGCGGCGAGCCGTAGTAGGGCCGGTCGTACGACTGTG
>JBOHAD010000134.1:0-4898 GCA_050697555.1 Gaiellaceae bacterium
GCCGCCGGAGTCGCCAACGACGGGGTCGTGATGGAGCCGCAGGTCGTCGAGCGGATCGTGGCGCCGGACGACACCGTGATCTCACGGCTGGAGCCGAAGGAGTGGAAGACGGCGATCAAGCCGGGTACGGCAGCCGAGCTCCAGTCCATGATGGCGGCCGTGGTGGAGTCGGGCACGGCCACGGGCGCCCAGATCTCCGGCGTCACGGTGGCCGGCAAGACGGGCACCGCGGAGACGGGCCGCGAGGGCCAGAATGACACCTGGTTCATCGCCTTCGCGCCGGTGGAGAACCCGAGAGTCGCCGTCGCCGTCGCGCTCTCGAACCAGGATGGGACCGGCGGCTCCACCGCCGCGCCGGTCGCCAAGGCGATCATGGAAGCGATCCTCCGCAGGAATACCTAACCTAGGTCGCAGGTCCCCATGGCCCGCGTCTCCGACACCCTCATCAACACGCTCTTCGACGGGCGCTATCGCATCCTGCGCAAGCTCGGCGCGGGCGGGATGGCGAAGGTCTACCTCGCCGAGGACGAGGACCTCGGGCGCCGCGTGGCGATCAAGATCCTCAGCGACCGCTACGCGAACGACGAGAGCTTCGTGGAGCGCTTCCGCCGTGAGGCCAAGTCTGCCGCCAGCCTCTCGCACCCGAACATCGTGTCCATCTACGACCGGGGAGAAGCCGAGGGCACCTACTACATCGCCATGGAGGTGATCGAGGGCCGCAGCCTCAAGGAGCTGGTCCTCACGCGCGGCGCTCTCCCGGTTCACCAGGCGGTCGCGTACGCGCGCCAGCTGCTCGAGGCGCTCCGGTTCGCGCACCGGCACGGGATCATCCATCGCGACATCAAGCCGCACAACGTGCTCGTCTCCGCCGACGAGCGGGGCAAGTCTCAGGACTCGCGCCTCAAGGTGACGGACTTCGGGATCGCACGCCACGGGGCGTCCCAGATGACCGAAGCGGGCTCGATCATGGGCACGGCGCAGTACCTCTCGCCCGAGCAGGCCCGCGGCGCGCCGGTGACTGCGGCGTCGGACCTCTACTCTGCCGGGATCGTGCTCTACGAGATGCTCACCGGCAAGGTGCCCTTCAGCGGCGAGTCGGCGATCGAGATCGCCATGAAGCACGTGAACGAGCTGCCGAAGCCCCCGTCCCAGCTGCGCTCGGAGATCTCGCCCGAGCTCGACCAGATCGCGCTCCGCGCCCTCGCCAAGGAGCCCGAGGACCGCTACCAGAGCGCCGAGGACTTCATCGAGGACCTCGAGCGCGTCGAAGCGGGGTTGCCGATCTCGCGCGAGACGTCCGAGGCGGCGACCGCTCTCCTCGTGGCGCCGCCCACGGGCGGGACGACGGAGGTGCTCCCGGGCGAGAGCGCCACGCGGGTGGTGGCGCCGCTGACGCGGCCGCAGGTGCCTCCACGCCGGCCGCCGCCGCCCGAGTACCGCTACGACGAGCGGCCGCCCAAGCGGCGGCGCTTCCTCCCCTGGCTCCTCGTCCTCCTCCTCATCGCAGCGGCTGGTATCGCCGGCTGGTACGTCTACAACCAGATCCAGGAGCAGCTGGAGGCACGCGAGCCGGTCGGCGTCCCCAACGTCGTCGGTATTCAAGAAGATCGCGCCGTACGGCTGATCGAGAACGCCGAGCTCGAGCCGAACGTCGAGCGTGAACCGAGCAACGATGTCCCGCGCGGAATCGTGATCTCCCAGAGCCCGAACGCCGGCGTGCGCATCCAGAAGGGCGACCAGGTCACGATCGTGGTCTCCAGCGGCCCGAGACAGGTGGAGGTGCCGCGCGTGGTCGGCATGAACGTCGACCGGGCGATCCAGGAGCTGGACGACGCCGGGCTCGACTGGCGCACGGTCGACGTCTTCTCCGAGGCCCCGGTGAATCGGGTCGTCCGCCAGAACCCCCAGGCCGGGCAGACCGTCGACGAGGGCACGCAGGTGACTCTTCGCGTCTCTCAAGGCGTCGAGACCGCCGAGGTCCCGGACGTCCTTCAGCAGAGCGAGGAGAGCGCGCGGCAGGAGCTCCAGGACGCGGGCTTCGAGGTCCAGATGACGGAGGCTCCCTCGGACGACACAGAGGAAGACCTCGTCTCAGACCAAAACCCAGACCCCGGCGTGGAGGCCCCGGTGGGCTCCACCGTGACCATCACGGTCTCGACCGGCCCCGAGCAGACGGAGGTGCCGAACGTCGAGGGCGAGGACGAGGACACCGCACAGCAGATCCTCGAGGACGAGGGATTCCAGGTGCAGGTCGAGGACGTCGACGGCCCTCCCCCGCTGGATGGGACCGTCGTCGACCAGGATCCCGAGGGCGGCACGGAGGCCAACGAGGGCTCCACGGTGACGATCTTCGTCGCCCGGTTCAACGAGGAAGAGGGCGATTAGGGATCACACGGCTTCGGGTAGCGGTGCTCATGGGAGGGCGCTCGAGCGAGCGGGAGGTCTCCCTCACGTCCGGCCGCTCCGTGCTGGAGGCGCTCGACCCGGAGCGCTACGAGGTCAGCGAGATCGAGATCGGGGCGAACGGCAAGTGGCAGCTTCCGAGGGTCGCACAGCAGGCTGAGCTCGGACGCGGTCCCGCGCTGCCCGTTCCCGCCGCGAACGGCGTTCAGCCGTTCGCCGAGATTGACGTGGTCTTCCCCGTGCTGCACGGGCCCTTCGGCGAGGACGGGACCGTGCAGGGGCTCCTGGAGCTCGCCGGCATTGCGTACGTGGGCGCCGGCGTAGCCGCCTCAGCGCTCTGCATGGACAAGGACCTCTTCAAGTCGGTAATGCGCGACAAGGGAATCCCGGTGGCAGCGAGCGTGACGGCGCGAATGAAGGAATCTTCGGCCGTCGAGAATCCCTTCGACTGGCCGTGCGTGGTCAAGCCGGCCAGGCTCGGATCGTCTGTCGGAATCACCATCGCGAAAACTCCGGAGGAGTTTTCGCGAGCCGTAGAGGTCGCCTTCGAGCATGACGAGAAGATCCTCGTGGAGGAGTTCCTCCACGGGGTCGAGGTCGAGTGCAGCGTGCTCGGGAACGAGCAGCCGATCGCCTCGGTCCCTGGTGAGATCGTCCCGCTGGCGAGCGACTGGTACGACTACGAGGCGAAGTACGCCGAGGGCGGCATGGAGCTCGTCGTGCCGCCGCGGATCCCGGACGAGACGAGCCGACGCGTGCAGGAGCTCGCCGTCGCCGCCTTCGTCGCCGCGGACTGCGAGGGAATGGCGCGCGTCGACTTCTTCGTTCGCCCGGACGGCGAGGTCGTCGTGAACGAGCTGAACACCATTCCCGGCTTCACGGCCACGAGCGTGTACTCGAAGCTCTTCGAGGCTTCCGGCATCTCATATGGCGAGCTCCTCGACCGTCTGGTCGAGCTCGCCCTCGAGCGCCGAGAGCGCCGCGCCGCGCTCAGGTACTGACGACCTCGGCACCCGCGCAGGAGCTCCGAGCCACGGGAGCTCCTCTGGGAAGCCGCGGCGTCACGATCGCGCGCGCACCTCGTTCACGGTCGCACGACCGTCGAGATCGGTGATCCAGATCAGGTAGAAGCCGTACTCCTCGTCGCCGGTGTCGAGCGTGAAGGTCGTGCGCTCGCCGACGGTCTGCTCGCCCGAGACGTCCTCGAAGGGCCCGTCCTCGCTCGAGCCGGCCTGGATCTTGGCCCGGTACCCAGGCTCGCTGCTCACCACGACGAGCCGTGAGAGGGCCACCGGCTCGGGCGTAGCGAGCACGATTCCGACACCCGCCTTCGTGAAGCTCGAGTACTGCTCGGTGCGCCAGAAGGTCTCGGGATCCCCGTCCGTGGCGAGCTCGACGTCCTCGGGGTGCTCGGTGTCGTCGCCCTCCGGATCGTGGTCGCGGACGGCGCTGAGCCGCACCGCGGCGGATCCGTTCCCACCCCCGTCATCGTCGCCGTTGCCTCCCACGCCGAGCGGACCGCCGTCCCGGCCCAGCTGCGCCGCGACGAGGCCGACGACGAGCGCTCCCCCGGCAAGGAGAAGCAGAGCGACTATGACCCAACGCGGGCGCGAGGCGCGGCGCCGAGGCCGTCTCCCCGGCGGCGGCTGCGGCGGAGCCGGCGCGGGGATGACCCCGGTGTCCTCGCCTGCCGCGCGCCGCGTCGTCGCCCGCTCCTCGGCGAGGCCGGCCTCGAGCGCCGCCGTCATGGCCTCCACGGAGGGGAACCGGTCGCGCGGCCGCTTGGCCATGGAGCGGGCGGCGATGGCGTCCACCCGCGGCGAGACGTCGGGCCGGCGCTCCCTCACGCTCGGCACCGGGTCGCGCAGGTGGCGAATCGCCGACGCCATCAGGTTGGAGGCCGGGTACGGCACCTCGCCGGTGAGGAGCTCGTACAGAAGGACGCCGAGGGAGTACTGGTCGGACGCCTCGTCCACGCGCTCGCCGCTCGCCTGCTCGGGCGAGATGTAGTCGCTCGTGCCGAGCAGAGTCCCCGATTGCGTCAGCTCGTCGTCCAGGTCGAGCGTGCGGGCGATGCCGAAGTCGGTCACCTTCGCCGTTCCTTCGAGGTCGATGAGAACGTTCTGCGGCTTGACGTCGCGGTGCACGATCCCGCCCTCGTGAGCGAAAGCGAGCGCCCGCGCGACCTGGTGGGTGAGAGCCAGCGCCCGCTCGACCGGAAGCGGACCCTCCCGCTCCACGATGTCCTTCAGGTTCTCGCCGGCGACGTGCTCGAAGACGATGAACTGACGGCCGCTCCACTCGCCGCGGTCGATCACCGTGACGATGTTCGGATGCGTCAGGCGGGCGATCGCCCGCGCTTCGCGGCGGAACCGCTCGACGTACTCCGGGTCGCGGGCGTGGTGCTCGTGGAGGATCTTGAGTGCGACCCGCCGCTCGAGCACGGTGTCCCGCGCCCGGAAGACGCTCGACATCCCCCCTTCGCCGACGAGCTC
>JBOHAD010000135.1:0-4856 GCA_050697555.1 Gaiellaceae bacterium
CGATCGCGTCGAGCTCGTCGAGGCGAAGCTCGCCCCGGTCGTCCACCGGGATCGCGGCGAACTCAGCTCCCGTCCGCTCGGCGATGTACTGCCAGGGGACGAAGTTCGAGTGGTGCTCCATCTCGGTCACGACCACGAGGTCCCCGGGACCGAGATTGTCGAGGCCCCAGCCGTAGGCGACGAGGTTGAGCGCCTCGGTGACGTTCCGGGTGAAGACGATCTCGCGCGCCGACTCGGCGTTGACGAAGGCGCGCACCTTCTCGCGGGCGCCCTCGTAGGCGTCGGTCGCGCGCTCCGCGAGGTCGTAGACCCCCCGGTGAATGTTGGCGTACGAGGTCTCGTAGAGATCGGTCATCGCGTCGAGCACCCGCCGGGGCTTCTGGGAGGAGGAGGCCGAGTCGAGGTACGCGAGCGGCTTCCCGTGCACGGGGTGCTCGAAGATGGGGAAGTCGGCGCGCAGGCTGCGCGCGTCGAGCCGCGGCTGTGCGGTGACCGCCATCGGACTCATGGTACCGGCCGAGTCCTGCGCCTCTTTCCTGGCCCAAGCTCACGCTCGACCTCGTCCAGCCACTCACGGTGGGCGGCGAGGATCCTGCGCCCGAGCCCGTGCACGAGCCGGAGGTAGCGCTCCCGATGGGGAAGCGTCGCGGCCACGGCCTCGGCGACATCGAGGCGGGCGGCGGCGGCGGCGATGTCGGCCCGCATGCCCGTGAGACTCCGCACGACGGTGACGTCGTCCAGCAGATCGGCGGCGAGGAGCTTGACCACCGCCTCGTGCTGGATGCGCGGCAGCGTCGCCGGCTCGGCCACCCACTTCCTGAGGGTCTCCCGTCCCTTCTTCGTCAGCGTGTAGTGAGTCCGCTCGCGTGTCTTCCCAGGCTCCTTGCGCGAGGCCAGGTAGCCGAGCCGCTCGAGCCGCTTCGGCTCCGCGTAGTAGTGGCTTTCGGCGGCGCTCCAGTAGATCCGGCCCTGGCGCATCATGCGGACGATGTCGTGCGGGCCTGCGCCGCCCTCGCCCACGAGGGCGAGAACGGCGTACGAGAAGGGAGTCAGCTCCTTCCTTGACATAACTCTAGTTTAGAGTTATAAGCTCCTCATTGGAGCTTATCCGAGGAGGACGACGTGACATGACATCCGACCCCGTGAAGCCTGAAGCGCTCGAGTTCCTCGACAACATCGCCCGGGTTCACGTCGACGGAGAAGCCTGCGGGAACGCGTACGGGCTCGTCGAGATGAGTGCACCGAAGGACGGCATGCCGCCGCTCCACGTCCACCAGCGCGACGACGAGGCCTTCTACATGCTCGAAGGCTGTGTCACGCTCTTCGTCGGGGAGCACACGGTCGAGCTCGAAGCGGGAGAGTGCGCTCTCGCGCCGCGAGGCGTTCCGCACACGTATCGCGCGGAGACGGACGGGACGCGCTGGCTCGTCGTCGGCTCGCCCGCCGGCTTCGAAGGATTCGTCCGCGAAGCTGCGGCCGCTCCCGCAGGCGACCCGGGCGCGCTCGCCGACACGGCCGCGCGCTACGGGATCGAGATCCTCGGCCCTCCGGGGATGCTCCCGACCGACGTCTAGGACGTCGCCCGCTCGAGCGCCGCGACCTGCCAGATCCTGCCGCGGTGCTCGAGAGCCGAGCGCAGGCCCTGTCGCGCGGCCGCCGCAAGGATTGTGTCCCGAGAGTGCGGGTAGAAGCGGAAGTCCCAGCGGCGAAGCCGGAACCAGAGGTTGATGACGTGGCCACCGAGACGGATGAGACGGCGCTCGCGTGGGAAGCTGAGGACGAGATACCGCTGCGCCCGCTCGGCCGCCAGGCCGACGAGGGCGTCGGCGTCGGGGTAGCAGCAGACCACGCGGTGCATGAGAACCGCATCGGCCGGGGGAACCGCCTCTCCTTCTGCGACAACGTCCCCGAGCCGCCGCTCGACGCGTCCCTCGAAACCGAGCTCCTGCACGAGCTCCGCCGCCGGGCCCTCGTAGTTCGGCGAGAGCTCAACCTCGATTGCGCGGTCGGCACCGGCCTTCAGGAGCTCGAGCCCGATCGCGCCCACGCCGCCGCCGATCTCGAGCACGGTCGCGTTCTCCATGCCGCGGCCTCGCAGGAAGTCGACCATGCGCTGGCCCGTGTCGTCCAGGCCGCCGCGCCGGTAGCGGCGCGCGTCACGCCTGGCCGAGCGCTCGCCGAAGAGCTCCGAGTAGCCCTTGGGCGCGCAGCAGCTCACGCCGCGAGGAGACGCGCTTCGAGGACGCTCTGGAGCGCCTCGCGCACGGGGGCGAGCTCGATGCGATCGAAGATCTCCTGGTAGAAGCCGCGCACGATCAGGAGCTCGGCCTCAGAGCGCGAGAGGCCGCGCGCCATGCAGTAGAAGAGCTCGTCGCGGTTCACCTGGCTGACAGTCGCGCCGTGCGTGCACCGGACGTCGTTGGCGAGGATCTCGAGGCCGGGGATGGAGTCCGCGTGCGCCTTCGGAGAGAGGAGGAGGTTGCGGTTCTCCTGGTAGGCGTTCGTCTTCTGGGCGTCCCTGGCGACGCGGATCATCCCGCGCCACACCGAGGTCGCGGCGTCCCGGAGCACGCCCTTGAAGGCGAAGTCCGAGGTCGTGTGAGGGGCGAGATGCTGCTGGAGCGTGTCGTAGTCGAGGTGCTGCGAGCCATCCGCGAAGTAGGCGCCCGTCACGCGCGAGGTCGCCCCCTGACCGGCGAGATCGTTCTCGATCCGCACCTTGCCCTTGTGGGAGCCGAAGCCGCCCGCCACCCAGTCCAGCTCGGCGTCGCGCTCGACCCGCGCCCGGTGTGTTGCGAAGTGCCACGTCCCGTGCGAGAGGTTCTGGATCGAGACGTACTCGAGCTTCGCGTTCGGCTCCACGAAGAGCTCGACGGCCGCATTCGTGTAGGCGGAGAGCTCGGGCGAATCGGAGGCGGCCTCCTCGATGAGCGAGAAGCGCGAGCCCTCCTCGGCGACGACGAGCAGGCGCCAGAGGAGCGCGCCCCCGTCCTTCGAGCTCCCGACGCGGACGTAGAGCGGCTTCTCGATCTCCACCCCGGCGGGGACGCGCACGAGCAATCCGTGCTTCCAGGCCGCCGCGTTGTGCGCAGTCAGCTTGTCCTCGACGCCGACGAGCTCGCCGAGCCGCTCGTGCTCGCCGAGCGGCTCGAACGTGACACCGTCGGGCGCGCGACGAACCTCGACGCCGGACTCGGTCACCTCCGCGATCGCCGCGGCGTCGATGTCGAGCAAGCTTTCCCCCGCCGACGGCGCGTAGGCGCCGTTGGCGGAGTACGCGTCCGGGTCGAAGCCGCGCAGATCCGTGAAGCGCCAGCTCTCCTCGCTCGTGCTCGGGAGCGAGAGCTCGCGGTAGCGCTCGAGTGCCTCGGCGCGGCTCATCCCTGCTCCAGCGCCTCGCGGTCGGCGTGACTGACGCCGTCCGGGCGGGGCGGCGCGTAGCGGCGGTGGACGACGACTCCGTTTCCGTCGAAGTCGGTACAGAAGGCCATATGGCAGACACCGGTGTCGATCGTCTCGCCGTCGAACTCGACGCCGGCCGCCTCGAGTGCGCGCCGCGCCTCGGCGACGTCCGCGACGCGGAGGGCGATGCCCGCCGTAGGCGCGAACTCCTTCCCCACCATCTGCGGCTGCCAGACGCCGAGCGTAACGTTGGACGTCTCGAACTCCGGGAAGACGTCGTCGGGGGTCGTCGACTCGCGGAGACCGAGGAGCTCGCCGTAGAAGCAGCGCGCCTGAGCCGGATCCCGGGTCGGCACGGAGACGAAGTCCACCCGCTCGACCTCGATCGCCTTAGCCATGCGGCGCGTACCTCCGGTGGAGGATGAGGACGTTCCCGTCCGGATCCTTGAGGAACCCCATGTGGCAGACGCCCGTGTCCTCGACGCCGAGGACCTCGACGCCTGCGGCCCGCACCTCCTCGACCGCGGCGCGCACGTCCGCGACCCGGAGCGCGATCCCAGCCGAGTTGGGGACGAAATCCTCGCCGTCCTCCTCGGGATTCCAGAACGACAGGGTCACGTTCGACGTCTCGACCTCCGCGTCGGCTCGACCGCTCGGAGCGAGCCCGAGCACGTCGCGATACCACGCGACGGCACGAGCAGAGTTACGCGTCGGCACCGACACGAAGTCGACCTGCTCGACCTGCATTGGCTTCTAGCCGACCGAGCCTTCCATCTGGAGCTGGATCAGCCGGTTCATCTCGACCGCGTACTCGAGCGGGAGCTCCTTCGTGATCGGCTCGACGAAGCCGGAGACGATCATCGCAGCCGCCTCGGCCTCGGAGAGGCCGCGGCTCATTAGGTAGAAGAGCTGCTCCTCGCCGATCTTCGAGACGGTCGCCTCGTGGCCGATGTCGACCTCGTTCTCGTCGATGCGGATGTAGGGGTATGTATCAGTGCGCGAGTCCTCGTCGAGGATGAGCGCGTCGCACACCACCTTCGAGCGCGAGCCCGTCGCGCCCTTGGCCACCTCGAGGAGGCCGCGGTAGCTCGCGCGCCCCCCGTCCTTCGAGATCGACTTGGACGTGATCACCGAGGACGTGTTGGGCGCCACGTGCACCGCCTTGCCGCCCGCGTCCTGGTGCTGGCCGTTGCCGGCGAAGGCGATCGAGAGCACCTCGCCGTGGGCGCCCTCGCCCATCAGCCAGATGGCCGGGTACTTCATGGTCTGCTTCGACCCGAGGTTCCCGTCCACCCACTCCATAGTCGCGTTCTCGTAGGCGACCGCACGCTTCGTGACGAGGTTGTAGACGTTGTTCGACCAGTTCTGGATCGTCGTGTAGCGGCAGCGGGCACCCGGCTTGACGACGATCTCGACAACCGCCGAGTGGAGCGAGTCGGTCGTGTAGATCGGCG
>JBOHAD010000136.1:0-4849 GCA_050697555.1 Gaiellaceae bacterium
CGCCACCGGGAGCGGGTAGAGCCGCAGCGCGATGATCCCGACCGCGAGCGCGAGCAGCACGGGAACGGCGGCGAGGTATGGGTCGGCGTCGGCGCCCTGCTCGCTCGAGAGCCCGCGTCGGCGCAGCAGGTAGGCCCCCGCGAGCGAGACCGCGACGACGAACCCCTCGAGCACGAGCCGGCGCGGCGAAGGCCGCCGCACGGCAGCGTCCTCTCGCGCCTCGAGTGGGACCGCCCGCGCCGCGGGCCCGGCCGCGAGCGCGACGAAGAGCGCCGCGGCCGCCGCGACGAGCCCGGCGACCGAGAGGGCCGACAGGGGGCTCGCGGGACCCTCCACGAGGAGCACCGCGAGAGCGAAGGCCGCCAGAGCGACCGGGGCGCCGAGCAGGATCGCCTCCGCCGCCTGCGCCGTGAGCACCTGGCCCGCTGAGGCACCTCGGCTGCGGGCCAGGGCGATCGCCTCCCGACGGCGGTCGACGACGAGGGAGGCGAGGAGCCCGACGACGGCCAGCGCGGCAACGAGGAGGCCGATCTCGACTGTGGCGAGGAGCGTCGTGGCCAGGTTCCTGCGCGACTCGTAGCGGTCGAGCACAGCCGGCAGGCTCGTGCGGACGTGGGTGTCGGTGGGCCGCACGGAGCGTCCGTACCGAGCTTCCAGGCGGCGGAGGTCGGCCTCGACGGCCGGGAGCCTATCCGCGTCGAAGGCCTCGGGCTCGGCGTCGTAGCGCCAGGTGTACTGGAGCGGCATGGGCCGCACGGCGTCGGTCAGCGCTCCATACGCCTGCGGCGCGAAGAGCCCGTACGCGTACACGAAGCGGTGGTCCCCGCCCGCCGGCTCCTCGACGAGCGGCTCGTTCAGCTGCTCCTGCGCGGCCCAGAAGGCGCTGCCCGGATCCCGCGGCTCCCACAGGCCCGTCACACGGAGGACGAGCGGCGAGCGCTCAGCGAGGGGGACGTTTCGAATGAGAGGATCGCCGGGGTCGGAGATGAAGACGAGCCTGTCTCCCGTCCCGACGGCGAGAAGGCCGGCCGCCGTCCGCGAGAGCGCGACCTCGAGGGCGTGGGCCTCCCTCGTCTGGTCGACGATGCGGACGTCCGTCCTCCTCGCAGTCGGCCGGGGCAGCCGTCCCTCGACGATGCGGACGTTGTCGTCTGCGCCGGTGGTCTGCCGCAACGTCACGTACCGGGTCGCTCCCGGTAGCGGGGGCCCGTCGAAGAGCGAATAGCGAGGAGCGTCCACGGTGGTCGTCTGCTCGCCGACGACGCCTCGTACCGAGCCCAGCAGGCTCGACAGCTCCTCGCCGCGGGCCTCGACCTCCGCGAACGGATCCCCATCGGGACCGGCCGGGAGGCGCAGGGCCAGGAGGATCTCCACGTCCCGCTCGAGGCGTCCCGCCTCCGCCACGGTGTAGCGCAGGCCGTCGTCCGCCATCTCGCCGAGCGCGCGTGGGACCGCCGCGAGGACGAAGCTCGCGAGGCCGACGACGGCGAGCACCGCCGCCACGACCGGGGCGTCCGCGCGCAAACGCTTGAGCAGCATCCTGGTCGTCCCGACGACGGAGAGCGGACCCCGGATCAGGCGGAGCCGGGACGCTTCAGGGCGCACCGCCAAGTCAGCGCACCTCGCCCGCGCGAAGCGCTGCCGCCACGTCGACCTTGCGGAGGAGCCGTACCTCGAGGGCGATGATGAGCAGGAGGGCGCCGAGCATCGTCGCCTCGAGCCAGGCGACGGTTCCCCACGGGATCTCGACGATGGGCTCCGGGAACGGCGTCGCCCCCGACTGCGTGAGCGCGACGGTCGGAAGGACGAAGTGGGCGAGGAGGAGCCCGAGAGCGGTCCCTCCCGCGAGGCTGAGCGCGACGAGGACGCCGTTCTCGAGGACGAGCCAGCCGGTGAGCTGGCGGGAGGAGAGGCCGAGCGAGCGCACGACGGCGAACTCGGTCGTGCGTTCGCGGGCGGACACGGCGGAGCTGACGGCAAAACCGACGGCGGCGAAGACCGCCGCGGCCAGGAAGCCCAGCGAGAGGGCGCCGATCGTGCCGAGCGCGACAGGGTCGTTCTGAAGCGTTTCGGCGCGGCCCTGCCTGCTCGTGACTCCGGCGCTCGTGAAGGGGGGCGCGCGCAGCGCCTCCGCGACGGCTTCCGCCTCGCCCGGAGCCGTGTCCAGCCACCACTCGGCGGGCCGGACGACCCTTCCGTCCGCGAGATACGAGAGCTCCGCGAAGACACGGTGATCTACGACCAGGGCCGGCCGCTCAGGGACGACCGTGGGGAAGCCGTCCAGCGCTCCCACGATCTCCACCTGCCGGCGCGCGCCCGCGAGCTCGAGAGGCACCACCTCCCCCAGCTGCGCCGCGGTCTCGTCCAGGAAGGCCCGCGTCGCCAGGACGGGCAGGGTGCTCACGCGAGCGCTCGGCCCCGGGGTCAGGCGGAAGGCGACATAAGGGTCGGTCGTCCCCGAGGAGGTGGACCCGCTGGAAAGCTCCAGGACGACCGGCGACTCGGTCGAGGCGGCTATCCGCCCCTCCGGCGCCGCTGCGGCGAACGCGAGGTCGGGTACGCGCACGTGCCACGGGGCGGAGGCGAGAGCGACCGGCAGCCAGCCGCTGCCGAGACCGGCGATCTCCAGGTGCTCGACGACCAGTCGGCCGTTGTTGGGGGCCACGGCCTCGAACGGCGCGGCCACCCTGAGCTCGATCGCCACGAGGTCGAGGGGGTAGGCCGGCGCCGGCCTTCCCCCGGTGGCCGCTGACCCGGCGAGCTCGACGACGAAGCGCTGTGACCGCCCCCGGCGCCTGAATTCGCCGGCGCGGTACGAGCGCAGGACGCCGCTTGCGTCGCGCAGGACGACGGTGAGTGACGGCGGGAACGACCCGAAGCCCCCCAAGCCCGGCACGCCGCCGAAGAAGCCGACGCGAAGCACGCGCTGCTCGAGCTCGGCTCGCGCTGTCAGCGAGAGCCGCATGGGCTCGCCCCGGAGACGCAGGCCGGCGAGCGCCGGACGAGCCGGCACCAGGGGCCGGAAGAGCGTGACCGCAGGCTCGGTCGCGAGATCGGAGCGGAGGCTGACCACCGAGCCCACCCGCGTCGCGTCCACGGCGAGGAGCTCCGCGGGCCGAGATTCCGCGGCCGCCACGGGCTCACGCACGACGGGCACGGCGGCGCGGACGCCCGCCAGCCGCTCGTAGGCGCGCGGGAAGCCGATCTGGGGCAGCGAGCCGGTGCGCTCGTCAGGACGCACGCGGACGTCGGCCCCGGTCTCGTAGTCGGCCTGGTCCTCCTGCGAGCGCGACCAGGTGCTGCCGAAAGCGGCGGCGAAGAGCCCGATGGCGAGCGCGAGCGTGAGCAGGAGGGCGGAGCGCGCATAGCCGCTCGGCCGCCGCGAGAGCTGGCGGACGCCGAGCGGCGCCACGATCCCGCGCGCGGGAGCGCCGATCCGCTCGGCCAGCCTCGTCAGCGCGGGCACCACCCGGAGGGCGAGGACGGCTCCCGCGAGCAGGCCGAGCGCGGGCGCCGCGACGAGCAGAGGGTCGATCCCGAGGCGGCCCTGAGCGTTCTCGATCAAGGGTGCCCCGTAGCGTCGCAGCTGCCAGTACGCGAGAAGCGCTACGACGAGGAGGACGACGTCGAGCCGGGTCCGCTGGATGAGACCGCGCGAGGGCGGGCGCCCGAGGGCGGCGACCGCGAGAGCGACACGCTGCGACCGAAGTGCGGGGATCACGAGTGCCACGACGCAGACGGCGCTCGCCGCGGCCGCGAGCCCGTAGGCCTCCCACCCGATCCGCGGGTCGAGGCTGAGCTCGATCTCCGCGAGGGGCCCCACCCGCTCGAGCGCCCGCAGGGAGAGGGCGGCGAGCCACGGACCCGCGAGCACCGCGGGCAGGGCGAGGAGCACTCCCTCGAGGAGCGTGGCGACGGCGATCCGGCGCCCGTCCGCGCCCCGCGCCGCGAGGAGCGCCGTCTC
Source organism: Gaiellaceae bacterium (assembly GCA_050697555.1). GTDB lineage: Bacteria > Actinomycetota > Thermoleophilia > Gaiellales > Gaiellaceae > DASQWP01. The sequence goes on from JBOHAD010000136.1 coordinate 3,965, forward strand.
CACACGCCGCTCCTCGGAGATGAGGAAGGCGGTGAAGAGGAGCGCGTAGGCCGCGAGGATGGCGAGCTGGAGCGAGGGCACGAGCACGCCCGAGCGGGCAACCAGCAGCGATCGCTCGACCTCGACCAGGATGCCCGGGAGGTCGGTGACGACCTGGAAAGCTGTCTCCCCGCCGGCGGCGAGCCGGGCGTCCAGGCCTTCGAGGCTCCGCCGCAGCGGCACGACCTCGTCGACCTGGAGCTCGCCGAAGCGTGGAGCGACGCGCCAGCGAACGTCGCCCCTGCCCGCTCCGACCTCGAAGAACGTCTGGCGCGGGACGACGAGCGGGCCGAAGGTCGTGAAGTCGCCGCGCTCGACGCCTTCGAGCTCGAGCGGGCTCGCGCGCCAGAAGGCGGACTCAGGATCCGTCACGCGGTAGACCCCGCTCACGCGGACGTCGTAGCGGCGCGCCTCGCCGGTCCGCGCTGCGACGGGCAGCGTATCGCCGGGCGCGAGATCGAGCAGCTCGGCGGCGGGCTCCGAGAGCGCCGCCTCCACGGTCACGCCCCGCCCCGGCCACGCACCGGAGACGAGCTCGGTGTGCCGCTCGACCCCCTCCAGGAAGCTGAAGACCGTGAGCGTGTCCTCCGGGCGGCCGAGCAGGGAGAAGGAGGCGGAGCGCCCGCTCCGGTAGACGTCCGCGGTGGTGGACCCGAAGGCTCCCTCGAGCGCCTTTCCGACGCGGGCGTCGGCGGCCGCGTACGCCTCCTGCTCGACCCGGGCGGAGACCTCGACGCTCGTCTCCTCGACGGGCGCGCTTGCAAGGGAGCGCTCGAGCCCTGCTCCGGCCACGGCGTCGGAGTAGATGGGAATGGCGGCGATGAGGGCGGCCGCCACGAGGACCGT
>JBOHAD010000137.1:0-4827 GCA_050697555.1 Gaiellaceae bacterium
GCCGACCGAGCGCTTCTACGGAACCGACTGCGGCCTGCGCGACCCCTTCGGCAACCACCTCCGGATCGGCACGCCCAAGGAGGGCCAGATCGATATCCCCGATCCGCCCCAGCTCGCCGCAGAGAACTGGGCCTGATCCGTGTGGGACAGCGAAGGCCCCCGCGCCGACGGGGCTTCGTCGTGGGGCCTCCCCGCGGCCCGTCATCGCACCGGCCACGAAGCGACGACGGGACACGACCGCGGGAGTGCCCCGCCCTCATGAAAGGAGGCGTCTGCGCGTGGGCGCCGACGACGCTCGTTGCCGACAAGGAGCAAGCGCCGGACGCGCGCCTTCGGTTGCTCCTGCTTCGCGCGAGCTCCGCGCGTCTGCTCTGACAATCGGCTGACGCCTGCCTTCGCGGGACGAGCGGCAGCGTCCGTCCGCCGCCATCTCGCTTCTCAGCCTCGTCCGATGCGGGCGTCTCGAACCCGCGGGCTAAGGCGCCTGCTGTTGAGCGAGAGCAGCGGCGACCCCGTCGGCCGTTCCAGGCTCCACATCGGCAAGCCCTCAGAGGTTCGGCAGCGTCCGAGGCAGTCCGAAGTGCCGGAAGAGGCCGGTGTCGGCGAACCAGGTGATCGCCTCTGCGGCTGTGTTAGCGTCGGGCCGACCCGCCCTTTACGAGCGTGTTCCCGCTGGGCATGGTCGCGCTTCCCTGAGACCGGGAGTCTGCGCATCCGACGCGGTTCATAACTTCCGCGGGCAGGACAGGCTAGTCCACACAGATGTCCGCGACCTCAGCTTGGCTGACGCGCAAGAGATCGCTGGTTGGGACGCGCACGGACTCCTTGTGCGACCCCGCCTCGAGCACGAGCGAGTCACGCTCGGCCAGGCGGCTGTCGATGACGACCGGGTCACGCCGGCCTCCGCCGATCGGCGGCACAGCACCGAGGTCGAACTCGGGGTAGTCGCGCGCCAAGTCCTCCTCGGACGCGAGGTGGACTCTCTTCTTGCCGCCGCCGCGAGCCTCTCGCAGCTTGCGCAGGTCGATTCGCCCCGAGGCGGGGAGCACCGCCCGCACGTAACCCTCGGGGGTCGTCACCACGAGCGTCTTCGCCACGTCGGCCGGCGCGATGCCGAGCGCCTCCGCCTCGGCGAGCGCGCTCTCGGTGCGCTCGTGCGGGAGAAGCTCGTAGGGCACCTCCGCCTCGTCGAGCACGCGGGTCAAGTCTTCCGTTGCCATCACGAGCCTCCCTCTCGTCTGCATGATCGCAGAGATAGAGTGGGGCTTCGAGTCGCGTTGGGAGGTGAGCAAGGAATGACGGCACAGGCAGGAGACCTGATCGTCGTCGAGTCCGAGCGGGTCGCCCAGCCGGTGCGCAGGGGCGTCATCGAAGAGGTGCTCGAGGAGGACCCGGCACGCTTCCGAATCCGCTGGGACGACGGCCATACCAGCATCCTCACCCCGTCTGCCGGGGCGGCCAGAATCGAGAAGCGGAAGAAGACGGGGAAAGCCTAACGCCACCTAGCGACAAGGCGGCCGTCCTCGTCGGCCACCTCCGTCCCGAAGACCGCGCAGGCTTCGTGGAACCGGTGTCGCACCCAGGCCGCGTCGTCGCCTTCGGCGAGTCGCGTATGCGCGAACTCGAGCTTGAGCGGGATCGCCTCCAGCCGGCTTCCATCGAGGTCGACGAGGAAGAGGAGACCGAGGTCGTTGCGCAGCTTCGGGTTCACCGCGTAGTCGTCCAGGAAGTCCCCGAGGTCGTAGAGGACGCGGCGGTCGAGGCCGTGGAAGACGTGCGCGGAGTGGCCGGCGATCAGCATCGCGCCGGCCTCCAGCAGAGCCCGCGCCGTGGCCCGAACGTGCGCGGTCGCCTCGGCGAGCATGTTCGGGCCCCAGTGCGGCGTGACGAGGGCGTCCGCCTGGAGCCCGCGGGTCGCCTCCGGCAGCCAGTCCGGGAGGTGCCGCCGCCAGAGGTCGGCGAAGGCGACGCCGGGCCGGCGGGGGGCTGCGGCGTAGTCGGCCGGATGGTCGGTTACGGCGATCACGGCGAGCCTGTAGCCGCGTGCCTCGAGCACGGCTGGGGCGCGGGCCCGGTCGAGATCGGCGCCCGCGCCGACCCACGCGATCCCGGCCGACTCGAGGTGCGCGAAGGTATCGAGGAGTGCCGTCGGCCCGAAGTCGAGCGCGTGGTTGTTCGCGAGCGTCACGCAGTCCACGCCGAGGTGGGCGAGCGCCTCGGCAGCCGCCGGCGGCGCCCGAAAATGGAACACCTTGCCGGGGGCGGGCGCTCCGCGCTCGGAGATGCAGCACTCGAGGTTGAGCACGCAGAGATCGGCCTCGCCGACGGCGGCGACGAGCTCGGGCGCGAAGAGCGAGTCCGGCCCCTGGGTCGCGATCCGCTCGGCGACTCCTCGGCCGAGCATCGTGTCGCCGGCGAGCGCGAGCTTCACGGCCCGAAACCATGCTCCCCGTAGAGCGGCACGAAGCGGGCTCCCGTGACGAAGCGGCGGCGGCGCAGCCGTTCGCCCCCCATCTCGAACAGGAGCACCTCTTCGTTCCCACCTCGACCTATCGGTTGGACGAGGCGTCCGCCTTCGACGAGTTGTTCGGCGAGCGGCGTGGGGACGCGCGGGAACGCCGCCGAGACGAGCACCGCGTCGTAGGGGGCGTGCTCGGGGAGTCCCTCGCTTCCGTCGCCGACCATGACCTTGACGTTCATGACGCCGTGGCGGGCGAGATTCGCCCGCGCGGTCGCGGCGAGGTCATCCCACCGCTCGACGCTCCAGACGAAGCCGGCGAGCCGAGCGAGGAGCGCGGACTGGAAGCCGTGGCCCGTGCCGACTTCGAGCACGAGCTCGGAGCCGGCCAGCTCGAGGGCTTCGAGCATCTTCGCGACGAGCGAGGGCTGCGTCGTCACCTGCTCGTGCGGGATCGGCAGCGGCTCATCGAGGTAGGCCTCCGCAGCGAGCCCGGCGGGGACGAAGCCGGCGCGGGGGACGCTCTGCAACGCCTCCAGCACGCGCAGGTCGCGCACGCCTGCTGCGCGCGCCGCCTCGGCGAGGTGCGCGGGCGTGGAGGTTCTCACCCGGGCAGTATGCGCGTGGCCAGGTGGCCCGGGCCGCCCGGGGAGCTCTCCCTGGGACGGGAGAAGGTTCGACTGGTCCGCGTGAGAAGTGGGCCGCTACCAGCACGAGCGAGGACGTCGCCGGCGATCCACACCGGCCGTCCGGCCGTATGCTCTGGCGACGTTGCTCCTGCAGCCCAGGCACCGGGAGTCAACCACAGGGAGGTTCGAGATGACTGCAACACGCTTGCTGACGCTCCTCGCAGGCTTGGCGCTCCTCGTCGTGGCACCCGCGTCCGCGCGACCCTTCCCGGACGTGATTCCACTTCCCACGGGCTTTCAGCCCGAGGGCATCGCCGTCGGCAAGGGGCACACGTTCTACGTCGGCTCCATCCCCACGGGCGCGGTCTACCGCGGCGACCTGCGGACGGGGGCAGGCTCGGTGCTCGTCGGTCCGCAGGCGGGGCGGTCGGCGATCGGCCTCGAGGTCGACGACCGAAGCCGCATCTTCGTCGCCGGGGGCATGACCGGCCAAGCGTACGTCTACGACGGCCGTACCGGAGCGGCGCTCGCCGCCTACCAGCTCGCGCCGGCCGCCCCGACGTTCGTGAACGACGTCGCCGTCACCAAGGACGCCGCCTGGTTCACCGACTCGAACCGCGCCCTCCTCTACCGGGTGCCGATCTCTCGGAACGGGACGCTCGGCGGTCAGGCGGACGTCCAGATTGTGCCGCTGACGGGCGACTTCGCCCTCGCACCGGGATTCAACGCGAACGGAATCGACGCGACGCCGGACGGCCGGACGCTCGTGATCGTGCAGTCGAACCTCGGCCGCCTGTACACCGTCGACGCAGGGACCGGTGAGGCCGACCTCGTCGCGCTCTCGGGCGGCGACGTCAGCTTCGGCGACGGGATCCTGCTCGACGGCAAGACGCTCTACGCGGTCCAGAACCAGTTGAACCGGGTCGCAGTCGTCGCCTTGGCGCCCGACCTGGGCGCGGGGACGATCACCGGGCATCTGACCGATCCCGCCCTCGACGTGCCGACGACGATCGCGGCGTTCGGCAGCCGACTCTACGCCGTCAACGCCCGCTTCGGCACGCCGAACCCCGCCACCGCCGCGTACAGCGTCCTCCGGCCCGAGAAGTAGGCGGTATCGGAGCGCCAACGCCCCACGAGGGCGGAGCCCGCCATTGTCTGCCGTGCACAGCCGAGCGCCCTTCGACGAAGCGCGCGGTGCAAGCTAGCGTGGACAGTCACGGAGATGTGCCGACAGTGACGGCTCATCTCGCCTTCACCTTGCGGGCACCGTAGACGATCTCGGCGGGGATGCGGCCGGTGTGGGCGCGCTCGTGGTTGTAGTAGTGGAGGTAGCGGTCGAGGTCGCGTTTGAGGCGACCAGACGCTCCGCGACTTCACGGCAGAGCTGTCCTCGGACGACCACTCTCCCGCCTACCCGGTGCTGGACGGCCTGCGACCAGTCGGCGAGTACCAGGAGCACGCAAGCAAGCCACCAGGTCGCCCGTGCAAGTGCCTCGGCGGTCGCCTCGAGCCCGCCGGCCAGGGGAAGCAGGAGGTGGACGCCGAGAAACAGCGAGGCGAGCATGAAGCCGATCCGTAGGACGCGCCGGCGGGCAGGCGAGGCGCGGCGCGTCGGACTTAGCGGGGCGAGAGTGACCGCGGGTCTCGCGGCCGCGGGCGCCGTCTCCTGGGCGATGCTTGCGCTGCTGCTTCCTGTCGGGGCGGTACTCGCGCTCATCGGCGGGCAGACCGGCGCAATGG
>JBOHAD010000138.1:0-4789 GCA_050697555.1 Gaiellaceae bacterium
GGTGTTTTCATGGCAACCGGAACCGTCAAGTGGTTCAACGACAGCAAGGGGTACGGCTTCATCACCCCTGACGAGGGCACGAAGGATGTCTTCGTGCACCACAGCAACATCGCCGGCGAGGGCTTCAAGACTCTCGTCGAGGGCGCGCGCGTCGAGTTCGAAGAGCGCGAGGGCGCCAAGGGCATGGAGGCGACGAACGTCGCCCCAGTCGCCTAGGGGCTACGCTGGAGACCCGTCCGCGGGCGTCCGCGGACGGGTCTCGACTCGATCCCCGCCCGGGAAACCATTTCGAGGACGGACCTTCCTCCAGCGGCGGGCTGACGTTTCCCTCGGCCTGCCGCCGCCCAGTCTTACGGGCGTTTCGATCCGGCGGGCCAGGGGAGGGTGGGAGGGGGGAAAGGAGGGATGAGATGGACGCCTGGCTGATCGTCGTGATCGTCATCGTCGCCGTCGTCGTCTTGGCGCTCGCCCTCTGGGCGGCCTCGAGAGCGCGCGAGCGCCGGCTCGAGCACCGCCGGGCAGAGGCGGGTGAGCACCGGGAGCACGCCCAGCAGCGCGCAGGCCAAGCGGAGGAGCGGGAGCTCGCCGCCCGCGAGGAGCTCGAGCGGGCCGAGCGCGAGCGCGCCGTCGCGCGGGCGCACAGCTCGCGCGCCGACGACGTGGATCCCGATACCGACCGCTAGTCGAGCTCGAAAGTGACGTCCTGCGCGCCGTCCCACAGGACGGCGCGCCCGAGCTCAGGGAGCCGTTCGCCTCCCTCGACGATGGTGGCGAAGTGGTTCCCGGCCAGCTGGCCCATCTTGCTGGCGAAGCAGGTGGCCCCGTAGGGGAAGAGGATCTCGACCTCCGAGAGGCCGCCGGGGTAGAGCAAGAGCTCACCCGCGGCGGGATAGCTGTTCGCGTTCTCCGCTCGGAGCCCGAGGTCGAGCTCCCAGCCGAGCGGAACCCAGGCCGACTCGCCGCTCCAGCGCGCCTGGACGACCTTGCTCGCGAGGGGCAGGAGCTTCCGGAGGGCGGCAACCGTTCGCGGCGCCGCCTCCTCCTCGAGGCGGGCGGCGAAGCGGAACTCGCCGGCGACGATCCTGAGCACGGCGAAAGCCTAGATGCTGGCGCTCGACCTCACGACCGCTTTTCGCTAGCGTCGCCGGGGTGAGCCTCTCCCCCCAGTCGCTCGCGCGGGCGTCGTCCCTGCACCCGTGGCGCACTCTCGCCGCCTGGCTCGCGGTCGTCGTCGTCTCCTTCTTCCTGGTCGCGACCCTGCTCGACGGCGTCCTCACGTCGGAGGCCACGATCACGAAGGAGACCGAGTCCGACCGGGCCGAAAAGCTCCTCCACGAGGCCTTTCCCCCAACGGCCGAGGGCCTCGAGCAGGGCGTGACCGAGGTCGTCGTCGTGCGGTCGCTCGACGGCTCGGTAGACGGGGAGCGCGTCGAGACCCTCGCCGAGGACGTACGCGCCGCGGGGGCGACGTTCGTGCAGACCTCCTCCGAGGGCGAGGGATTGCTCTCGGAGGACGGGGACGCGGCCGCCGTGCTCGTCGCGCTCGGCCCGGACGCGGAGGAGAAGGTCGACGGCGTCGTCGCGGCCGTCGAGCGGCTCGACGCCGAGCCGGGCTACGAGGCCGCGGTCACCGGGGAGTGGACCGCCGACGCGGACTTCGGCCAGCTTTCGCAGGACGACCTCCGCGAAGGCGAGCTCTTCTTCGGCGCGCCGGCCGCGCTCCTGATCCTCCTGCTCGTCTTCGGGACAGTCGTCGCCGGCGTCGTGCCGCTTGTCCTCGCGATCGTCTCGATCGTCGTCGCCCTCGCCCTCACGGCGCTCCTCGGGCAGGCTTTCGAGCTCTCGCTCTTCGTCGTGAACATGCTCACAGGCATGGGGCTCGCCCTCGGGATCGACTACACGCTCTTCATCCTCTCCCGCTACCGGGAGGAGCGTTCGGAGGGTCGGGAGAAGCTCGACGCGATCGACGTCGCCGGGGCGACCGCGAGCCGGGCCGTCCTCTTCAGCGGCATGGCCTTCGTGCTGGCGATGTTCGGACTCGTGCTCGTCCCCAGCTCGATCTTCCGCAGCCTGGCCACCGGCGCGATCCTCGTCGCCATCGTCTCGGTGATCGCGGCGCTGACCCTGCTCCCGGCCGTGCTCAGCCTCCTCGGCGACCGCGTGAACGCGTTGCGACTGCCCTTCTTCGGGAGAGTGGCCGAACGCTCGGCTAGCGAGGGCCGCTTCTGGGGCGCCATCGCACGGGGAGTCATGGGTCGGCCGGTCCTGAGCCTCGCCGCGGGCACCGCGCTCCTCCTCGCGGCGGCCGTGCCGGTGCTCACGCTCGAGACGGGCTCCTCGGGCATCGCCACGCTTCCGGACCGTTTCGAGTCGAAGCAGGGCTTCATCTTGCTCAACGAGGAGTTCCCCGGCCAGACCACCGACCCCGTCGAGGTGGCGATCGTGGGCGACCTCGGCGCGCCTGAGACGCAGGCGGCGCTCGAGACGTTCATCGGCTCGGTCGAGAGCCACCCGCGCTTCGGCGGCGCGACGGTCGAGGCGAGCGAGGCGGGAACCGTCGCGCGGGTCACGTTCCCCGTCGCGGGCGATGCGATCGGCGAGGAGGCGATCGGAGCGGTGCGCGAGCTCCGCGGCGAGATCGTCCCTCAGGCGTTCGCGGGCGTGGAGGCGGATGCGCTCGTGGCGGGCGATACGGCTGTGGAGCTCGAGTATCACGACACCGTCGACGCCTGGCTCCCCTGGGTCTTCCTGTTCGTCCTCGGCCTCTCCTTCGTCCTCCTCACGGTCGCCTTCCGCTCCGTCGTGGTGTCGGCGAAGGCGATCGTCATGAACCTCCTTTCCGTCGGCGCGGCGTACGGGCTCCTCGTGCTCGTCTTCCAGCACGGGGTCGGGAACGAGATCTTCGGCTTCCAGCAGGCCGAGACGGTCGAGGCGTGGGTGCCGCTCTTCCTCTTCTCCGTCCTCTTCGGGCTCTCGATGGACTACCAGGTCTTCCTGCTCAGCCGCATCCGCGAGACGTACGTGGAGACGCGCGACAACCGGCGCGCGGTCCAGTTCGGCATCGTGTCGACGGGCCGGCTGATCACCGGCGCGGCGCTCATCATCATCGCCGTCTTCTGGGGCTTCGCGATGGGCGACCTGATCATGTTCCAGCAGATGGGCTTCGGCGTGGCCGTGGCGCTCTTCATCGACGCGACGATCGTCCGTTCGGTGCTCGTGCCCGCGACCATGACGCTGCTCGGGCGCTGGAACTGGTACCTGCCGTCCTGGCTCGCCTGGCTTCCCGACGCGCACGTCGAGGGGCACGAGGAGCCTGCGCGTCCGGCTCCTGCGACCGGCAGCTAGTCCGGCCCGGTGCCCCTCCAGGCAATACAAGCCCGCTTCTGACCCGCGATCACGCGGCGCCAGAGCCCACCCTCGCCCTTAGCAAGGCTTCTAGCCTTGCCTGCGGGCGAGTGCAGACTCTGGCTTGGTGCTCGCGACCCAGAAGCTGGGCAGCATTACCCGAAGGGGCACTAGCGGCTCGGGTCGTCCGGGCCGCCGGGCCCGAGGAGCTCCTGCTCGTGGGCGCTCTCCGCGACCTCGCTCGGCGTCCGGCGCGCGACGCCGGCGAGGAGCACCCAGCCGACGGCGACGAGCCCGGCAAGAACGAGCAGGATCGGGAGGACGACGCCTCCGATGGCGAAGGCGAGGCCCATGAGGACGGCGACGACGACGATTGCGATCAGGAGGGCGATCACGACACCGGGCTTGTTCCCGGGCCGGGCCGCGTGAAACCGCGGCCGGCGGGTAGGAGGCGCCTGTGAGCGGGCGAACGCATCGGCGCTGGGAGCGGCGAGGCTCGTGGATCGTGGCGGTCCTCGTCGCGCTCGCCGTGCTCGTCGCGGCGCTGTGGCTGCTCCCGCTCGGGCTCGGCTAGGGCCAGCGCCCACCGTTCCTCGTCCGGGGTCACGGGTGGTGGCGGCCGTGGTACGAGATCAGCGTGCAGAGGAGGCCCGTGAGCGCGACGCCCGGGCCGACCTCCAGGAGGAGCCGCGCCTCGTCCGAGCGCTCGACGCCCGTGACGAGCCCACCGACGGCGATCCAGACCGCGGCGAGGATCGGCGGGAGTAGGAGCAGGATCACCGTCCAGTCGTGCCAAGGGCGCCCACGGCTCGTCCACAGGAGATAGTCCGCCACCGCGAGGACGAGCACGACGACCGCGGGAAGGATCCCGGAAGCGACCTCGCCCGAGCCGATCGCTACCCAGAGGGCGAGCGCGGCCGCTGCCGCGGTCAGGTACCTGGGCACTACCGGGTGCGCGCGAAGCGCTGGACGGCCTCGAGGAGCTCCTTGCTCTTCTCGGCCGCGACGTCCGCGTCGCCGGAGGCGAGCGCGCCCGAGACGCAGTGGCTCACGTGGTCGTCGAGGATCTTGAACGCGACGCTCTCGAGCGCAGTCGTGACCGCTCCGATCTGCGTGAGGACGTCGATGCAGTACCGCTCGTCCTCGACCATGCGCTCGATCCCGCGTACCTGGCCCTCGATCCGGTGGAGCCGCTTGACGAGAGCGTCCTTGTCCTGCACGTAGCCGTGGGTCATGGCGAGACCTCCCGGGGGCTGGAGAACCGCCGCAGGCGCAGCGAGTTCGTGACGACGAAGAGGCTCGAGAAGGCCATCGCCGCCGCCGCGACGATCGGGTTCAGGAGCCCGGCGACCGCGAGCGGGATCGCGGCCACGTTGTAGGCGAAGGCCCAGAAGAGATTGCCCTTGATCGTGGCGAGCACACGGCGCGAGAGCCGGATCGCGTC
>JBOHAD010000139.1:0-4779 GCA_050697555.1 Gaiellaceae bacterium
CGCTTGGCGAGCTTCGTCAGCCAGATCTTGCGCGGGTCGGCGACGACGAGGGTGGCGCCGTTGCGCACGGCTTTCTTCATGCGCAGGGCGAGGACGGGGTGGGCCTCCGTCGTGTTCGACCCGATCACGAGGATGAAGCGGGCGTTCTCGATCTCGGGGATCGAGTTGGTGGTTGCTCCTCTGCCTAACGACCTGACCAGGCCGTAGAGGGTCGGAGCGTGTCAAGTGGCTTCGCAAGAGTGGACGGAGTTCGTCCCGATCGCCGTCCGTGCCAGCTTCTGGATGAGGAAGTTCTCCTCCATCGTCAGGCGCGCGGAAGAGAGGAAGCCGATCGCCTGCGGACCGTGCTCCTCCTTCACGCGCAGGAGGCCCCGGGCCGCAGTCCCGAGCGCGTCCTCCCACGTCGTGGGGTGGAGCTCGCCGTCCTCGCCGCGGACGAGCGGCTCCGTCAGCCGGTCCGGGTGGTGGACGAAGTTGAAGGCGAAGCGGCCCTTGACGCAGAGGTTGCCCTCGTTGGAGACGTAGCTCGGGTCGGACGTGACCTTCACGATCCGCTTCGTCTCGGGGTCGACGTTGACGTCGATCTGGCAGCCGACGCCGCAGAACGTGCAGGTGGACTTGACCTTCTCGAGGCCACGCTCGGGCCGCTCCGTGTCCTCCTCGAACTTCTCGTAGATGGCGCCCGTCGGGCAGACGCCGAGGCAGCCGCCGCAGAGCTCGCACTCCGTGTCGAGCCACGAGTAGCCGTGCGTCGGAACGATGCGCGCGTGCGGCCCGCGGCCCTCGAGCGAGAGCGCGGAGCACTGCATGACCTCCTGCGTGTAGCGAACGCAGCGGTTGCAGAGGATGCACGCGTCCGGGTCGTACCCCATGAACTTGTTGCGGTCGTCGTAGGGCTCCCGCTTCGCGTCCGGGAGGATGAAGGGCGCCTCTGCGCCGAGGTCCCCGGCGAGGTCGACGAGCTCGTTGGGGCGCCCGCCCGGATCTGGATTCAGGTGCTCGGCGAGGAGCATCTCCGTGAGCGTCCGCTGGAATTGCGGGACGGCGCTGTTCGTGGAGACGACCAGGCCCTCGGCGACGCGCGTCGCGCAGCCGGGGAGCGGCCGCGGCGAGCCCTCGACGCCGACGACGCACATCCGGCAGCCGCCGTACGGATCGAGCTTGTCGTCGTGGCAGAGCGTGGGGATGAAGACCCCGTGGCGCGCGGCCGCGTGGACGAGGAGCTCGCCCTCCGGAGCGCTGACCCGCTGGCCGTCGAGCGTGAACTGCACCATCGCTTTCATCGTACTGCGGGCTCTCCCAGCGCCTCGAAGACATCGGGCCAGTAGCGGAAGGCTGCGCGCATGGGGAAGGGCGCTCCCTGGCCCAGACCGCAGATCGACGTCGCCGCCATCGCGTCGAGCCACTCCTCCACCTGGGCGCGGGGCATGACCGTACGCCCATGCGCGAGCTCCTCGAGAACGTGGTGCATCCCCCGGTTCCCGATCCGGCACGGGGTGCACTTCTGGCACGACTCCTCGGCGAAGAAGCGCATGGTCTCGGCGAGGAGCCGGAGCGGCGCGTAGCTCTGCGGGAAGACCTGGACGCCGGCTGACCCTGCCCCGACGCTCCACTCGCGCAAGTCGTCGCGCGTGAGCGGTACGTCGAGCGCCTCCGGCGGCAGGATCCCGCTCGCTGCGCCGCCGGGCACGATCGCGCCGATTGGCTCGGTGGCGCCCCCCGCGTAGTCGTCGATCAGCTGCCGAAGAGTGACGTCGAGGGGCGCCTCGTAGCAGCCCGGTTCGCGAACCGCCCCCGACAAGGACCACAGCCGGGTGCGCGGCCAGGCCTCGCCGCCGTCCCGCAGGATCGCCGGGATGTGGGCGAGGGTCTCGACGTTGTTGATCAGCGTGGGGCGGCCGAGGTAGCCGACCTGGCTCGGGAAGGGCGGCTTCAGGCGCGGCATGCCGCGCCGACCCTCCATGGACTCGAGCATCGCGGTCTCCTCGCCGCAGATGTAGGCGCCGGCGCCTATCACCAGCTCGATGGAAAGACCGTCCAGCAGGCCCGCGTCGCGGAGCTCCTCGAGCGCCCGCGTCAGCCGGGCGCGCGAGGTCGCGTACTCCTCGCGCAGGTAGATGAAGCCCTCGTGCGCGTCGGCAAAGCGCATGGCGATCAGCATCCCCTCGAGCATGAGGTGGGGCCTGAGCTCCATGACGTAGCGGTCCTTGATCGTCCCGGGCTCGCCCTCGTCCGCGTTGACCACCACGTAGCGCGGCGTCGGCTCCTTCGCCACGGCCTCCCACTTCAGGCCCGTGGGGAAGCCGGCCCCGCCGTAACCGGCGAGCTCGGAGGCTTTCAGCTCCGCGACGATGCGCTCGTTCGCAGGCACGTTTCGTAGCACCTCGTAGCCGCCGCGCGCCTCGTAGTCGGCGAGGGTCTCGTCCGCGCGGGCGAGCCCGAGCGAGGGGCCGTCGTTCGCTCGGTGTGCGACCTCCGGCTCGACCGTGTCGCCGCGCAGGAGCGCCGGCGCGAGATCGCAGTGCCCCAGGCACTCGACGCCCAGCACCGGCCCGCCGCCGTTCGCCTCCTCGCGCGCGAGCACGTTCTGCGCGCCGAGACAGTCGCACACCGGCCCTATGCAGACCCGCACGGCGTCCGTGGGAGCGCGCAGGAACGAGTAGAAGGAGACGACCTCGTGCACCTCGCCGCGGCGGATGTTCATGTGGTCGGCGAGGGTGTCGGAGAGGTCGGGCGTCAGCGGCCCAACCTCGCGCCGCACACGCCCGAGGTTGTCCAGCAGCTTCGTCCGCTCCCGCGGGAGCTGCGGCAGGAGCTCCGTGAGCATGAGGACGTCGATGGTGCGGATGATAGTTCGCGCGCCTTGCCGAGACTTGCCTCCCGGCCCGTCATCACGCAAACTTGGACTGCCGCAGTCTAAGAAGGGGATCATTGGCCGCAGACCCGACCAGAGCGCGCGCCGAGGCCGACGCCGCGGCGGGCCTGTACGCGCGCCACTACGAGCGCGTCTACGGCTACTGCCTCTACAAGCTGGGGACCCGCGAGGAGGCGGAGGACGCTGCCCAGACCGCTTTCCTGTACGCGCTTCGCGGTCTGCGCCGGGGTGTCGTTCCTGTCGCCGAGTTGAACTGGCTTCTCACGATCGCCAAGAACGTCTGCCTCGCCGGCTACCGGACACGCGGCCGGCGGCGCCGGCTCGAGGTGCTGAGCGATCCTCAGGCGCTCGCAGAGGCACCCGCCGTCCACGAGGAAGCCGGCGAGAGCCTGCTCGGACTCGAGACGGCTCTCGCCCGGATCCCCGAGCACCAGCGCCGGGCGATCGTCCTCCGCGAGTGGCACGGCCTCTCTTACCGCGAGATCGCAGAGGAGATGGGTCTCACCCTCGCCGCCGTCGAGACGCTCATCTTCCGGGCCCGACGCTCGCTCGCCGAGATCCTCGGCGAGGAGAGGGAGGGCCCCCGCCGCCGCCTCGCAGGGGTCTTCGACCTCGGCGGGCTCGCCGCGGCCGCGAAGTCGCTCCTGGGAGGCGCTTCCGGGCTCAAGGTGGCCGTGGGCGCCGCCGCGGTGACGACCGCGCTCGTCGCCGGGCCCTCGGTCGCGCCGAGTGAGGAGCTCCGACCAGCTCCGCCGGCGCGCCAGGCGGTCCCGACGGCGCCCGTGGTCAGGCCGGACCCGCCCGTCGCCCGCCCGCTCCCCGCCCGCGACGCGGACGAGCGAAGGCAGGCGGCTCGCGCCGACCGGAGCGACCGCCCGGCCGCCCGAGGTGCGGAGGCGAAGCCGTCCCCGGCAACCGCGCCGGCGGAAAGGACGCCGGAAGCCGAGACGCCGCTGCTCGAGGCCGCGACCACCTCCGTCGGCGGGGTCGTGGGGGCGACGACGGACACGCTCGACGGCGTGGTGGAGACCGCGTCCGGCACGGTCGACGGCGTGGTGGAAACGGCGTCCGGCACCGTCGACGGCGTCGTCGACGAGACCGGCCTTCCCCTCCCCGAGATCGGGCCGGTCACGGACGATCTGACCGACCAGGTCGGTGAGCTCGTGGACGTGCTCCCGCCTCTGTCCCTGCCTTGAGCCTTTCTCCCCCGGAAGGGGGATCTTCGCCGGGAAGGCACAAGTTTTCGGGCGGGACCGGCTTCTCTTGCTGCGTGGGACCCTCGCCCCCCCTCCACCCACGGATCCCGCTTCGTGTCCTCGTCGCCGACGACCAGCCTCTCTTCCTCGAGAGCCTGGCCACCACGCTCGAGCTGGACGGCCTCGACGTCGTCGGCAAGGCGCACGACGGCCGCGAGGCCGCGCGGCTGGCGCGCCTGCTCCTCCCGGATCTCGTCCTCATGGATCTCGACATGCCCGTCATGGACGGGGTCGAGGCCACCTTGCGGATCCGCGAGGCGCTGCCCGCGGCGCGCGTCGTGATCGTCACGGGCTCCGACTCGGCCGAAGACGTCGATCGTGCCCGCCGGGCGGGCGCGACCGGCTACGTGACGAAGGATCGGCTCGCCGCCGACCTCGGCGCCGCCATCCTCGCTGCGGCAGCCGCCTGAGCTGCAAGTTTTCGGCCCCTGCGGCTTCTCTTCGGGCAAAGGGTGTGACGTCGAGTCGTGGCCGCAACGGCTCGAGGGCCCGTCACCCCCTACTCCCCGGGAAGGCGGCTTCCGGTCGCGGGAGCCGCTTTCCCCGTCTGCGGCTGTACCCTGGCCGGCATGAGCGTCGCTCCCCTTCGGCTCGCTCCCGTGGGGGAAACCATGTTTCCCCCACGAGCCCCCTTCTTCGATGCAGTGG
>JBOHAD010000140.1:0-4729 GCA_050697555.1 Gaiellaceae bacterium
TGGTCGGACAGCTGCTCGCGGCGGTTCCGATCACGCCCGGCGGCGTCGGTGTAGTCGAGGCGACGATGACCGGCATGCTGGTCGCCGCCGGAGCGCCGGCGGGCGAAGCAATCGCCGCCGTGCTCGGCTACCGGCTCGTCAGCCATTGGCTGCCGATCGTGGTCGGACTCCTGTTCCTTCCCACGCTCGTCGTCTCGCGGCGACGTGCGGAAGAAAGAGGCGGAGGCGGAACGGACGCGTTACCCGCAGGTTGCCGTGATGCGGTGTGCCATGAGCGTGTCCGGATCCGGCCAGTGGCCGCGCCGGCGGCCAGGTATACGTGAGGGCGTGCAGTCGTTTTCGGGCGTAGTCACCACAGGCATCTACTGCCGGCCCGGTTGCGGCGCGCGACCTCGTCCGGAGAACGTGCGCACGTATCCGCTCGCCGCTGCGGCTGAGGCGGCCGGCTTCCGCGCGTGCTTCCAGTGTCGGCCGTATCGGTGGCCTCAGTCCGCGTCGTGGACCGGTCCGGAGCTCGTCTGCCGGGCCGTGCGACTGATCCTCGACGGGGCACTCGACAGGGCGACCGAGGGGCAGCTGGGAGCGCGGCTCGGCGTGTCGGCACGGCATCTTCGTCGCCTCTTCACGTCGCACCTGGGTGTGACGCCGGACGGGCTGGCGCGATCCGCGCGTGTGCATTTCGCCCGACGTCTGATCGACGACACCGATCTCTCGATGCTCGAGATCGCTTTCGCGACGGGGTTCGGCAGCGTGCGCCAGTTCAATCGCGCCTGCATGGAGATCTTCCGCGCGTCACCCGGCGCGCTGCGGGCGAAGAGACGCAGGGCGGACCGTCTTGTCGCGGACGGGGGCCTCCCTCTGCGGCTGAGCTTCCGCGGGCCGCTCGACTGGAACGCAATGGTCGCCTACTTCGCGGCCCGGGCGATCCCCGGTGTCGAGCATGTCTTCGGAGATACGTACAGACGCACGATCGTCATCGCCGGCCACCCCGGTGTGCTCGAGCTCCTCCCGGGCGGTGACGAACACCTCGTGCTCGTCGCTCACCTGCCCCACTGGGAGGAGCTCACCCACCTCGTCACCCGTGCCCGCCGAATCGCGAACCTCGACTTCGACCTGGATGAGCCCTCCAGTCACCTCTCCGGCGACCCCGCGCTCGGCCCTCTGCTCCGGGCCCGGCCGGGTCTACGTCCGCCCGGGACCTGGGATCCCTTCGAGACCGGCGTTCGGGCGATCGTCGGCCAGCAGGTGACCGTCGCGGCGGCCAACACGATCACCGGCCGCCTCGTCGAGCGGTTCGGGATGCCGTTGCCGGGACTCGGGCAACTCGGGCTCACTCGCACCTTCCCGACAGCGACCACGCTCGCCGGCGCCGACCTCGGGGGTCTCGGGCTCACGCGCGCCCGGCAAAACGCGATCCGCTCGTTCGCCCGCGCCGTCGCCGACGACGAGATCCGGCTCGACGGCAGCGTCGGCCTCGACACGCTGACTGCGTCCATCACGGCGAGCGACGGGCTGGGCTCGTGGACCGCCCAGTACCTCGCGCTCCGGCTTGGCGAACGCGACGCCTTCCCGACCACCGATCTCGGGCTTCGGCGCGCTTTCGCTCGGCATAGCCCTCGATCTCGAGCTGGACTCGCGAAGGTTGGCGAACGCTGGCGGCCCTGGCGCGCGCTCGCGGCGACGCACCTCTGGATGGCCGGTGGCGAGCGGCGAGCGCCCGTCCGACGGCCGCGCGCAGCCTGAGGCGCGGATGCCCGGCGCGGGCGCTCACACGACTCCCGTCCTCGACCTCCGGACGTACAGGCTCGTACCGGGCGGGCGCGACGCCTTCGACCGCATCTTCCGCGAGGGCGCCCTCCCGATGCTCCGTCGCCACCGCATACAGGTCCTCGGGTACGGCACGTCCGTCGCCGACGACGACCACTACTACCTCGCGCGCGCGTTCCCGTCGGCTTCCCGGCGAAAAGAGCAGCTCGACTCCTTCTACGGAAGCGACGAGTGGCGGCAGAACTACGAGGACGCCGTGATGGAGCTCATCGAGACGTACCACGTCGTCGTGATCCCGCTCACGCCGGCCGTCCGGCAAGCGTTGGCGGCGGCGTGGCTGGAGATCGAGGAAGGGATCAACGGATGAGGGAGGCAACGAATCCCAGGCCGGGCGCACTCTCCCGCACCCGAGAGCGTGCGCGGCCTGCCCGACCAGGCCCGGAAGCCTCGAGACCGAGCACGGCGGGCGTCCTACCTCCCGTGGGGGCGCTCCACGCGCTGCAGCCCGTCACCACCGACCTCGCCTTCGGGCATCCTGGCGCGCCTTCGCGCCATCCTCCGTGGCGCGATGCCTGCTCGGCCTGGCCAGCCAGGAGGTCACGATCCCCTCGGGGTCATCTGGTGTACCCGTTTCGTACCCGGGAGCCGCTGCCAGCGTTGGCCAGGCGCGACAAACCGCCTCGCCTACGGAGGCGAGGCCAGGAGCCGGCGGCTCCTGGCCTCTCACCTCTCTGCCCGACCGGTCGTACGCTAGGCACGGCCTGCCGAGGGATAGAGCGCTATCTGATCGACGCGTGGGGGTCGAGCACGAACTTCTTGGCGGCCCCCTTGTCGAAGTCCTTGTACCCCTGTGGAGCGTCGTCAAGGGTGATGACGGTCGCGTTGACTGCCTTCGCGATCTGCACCTTGTCGTGGAGGATCGCCTGCATCAACTTGCGGTGATACAGCATGACCGGGCACTGGCCGGTCGTCATGACGTGCGACTTCGCCCAGCCCAACCCGATGCGGATACTGAGCGCCCCGACCTTCGCGCTCGCGTCCACACCGCCCGGATCGCCGGTGACGTAGAGGCCCGGGATGCCGAGACTCGCCCCAGCCCGGGCGACCTCCATGATGGAGTTCAGAACCGTGGCGGGCGCCTCGGTGTCTGAGTCCGCACCGTGTCCGCGCGCCTCGAAGCCGACACAGTCGACCGCCGCGTCGACCTCGGGAACGCCGAGGATCTGCTCGATCTGGTCCGGAAGCGAAGCGTCCTTGGTCAGGTCGATCACCTCGCAGCCGAAGCTCTTGGCCTGCTCCAGACGCTCCGGGATCATGTCGCCGACGATCACCACCGCCGCTCCGAGGAACTGCGCCGCGTGGGCGCAGGCGAGCCCGACCGGACCCCCGCCGGCCACGTACACGGTCGAGCCGGGGCCGACGCCGGCCGAGTAGGCGCCGTGAAAGCCGGTCGGGAAGATGTCCGAAAGCATGGTCAGGTCACGGATCTTCTCCATGGCCTGCTCCTTGTCGGGGAACTTGAGCAGGTTGAAGTCCGCGTACGGAACCAACACGTACTCGGCCTGGCCGCCGACCCAGCCGCCCATGTCGACGTACCCGTAGGCCGAACCAGGGCGCTCCGGGTTGACGTTCAGGCAGATGCCGGTCCTGCGCTCCTTGCAGTTCTGGCAACGGCCACAGGCGATGTTGAACGGGACGGAGACGAGGTCGCCCTCCTTGATGAACTCGACGTCGCGACCGACCTCGATCACCTCGCCCGTGATCTCGTGCCCGAGGATGAGCCCTTCCGGCGCGGTCGTCCGGCCCCGAACCATGTGCTGGTCGCTGCCGCAGATGTTCGTCGCGACGATCTTGACGATGACGCCGTGCTCGGCCTTGCGGCCGACGTTCGCCGGGTTGACTCCCGGCCCATCCTTGAGCACGAACTCGGGAAAGTCGATGCTCTGAACCTCGACCTTCCCCGGCTCGATGTACGCAACTCCTCTGTTGTCGGCCATAGTGCTCCTTTCCTCTTGGCCTAGGCGCTCGACGCGCCTCCGGCTCGTCAATCCTGCTCGTCGCTCGCCTCCTTGACCTCCTTCTGGTGAGATTTCTCCTCGGCTCCCGGGCGGGTCAGCGACGTCGGCCCGTCACCTCGCCCTGGGTACCCTGCGCCTCGCTCGGAGCGCCCTCGACGCTCTCGCGCCGGCGACCGACGACTTCCCCCTGCGCGCCCTGGGTCGTCGCGACAGGCTCGACCAGGTCGGGTCGCGCAACGCGGTCGTAGGTCAAGGCGGCCACCGCTCCCCCGATCAACGGGCCGATCACGTAGAGCGGGAACTCGCTCCAGGTCGTGTCGCCTCCGAAGAGGGAGGTGGTCAGATAGGGGCCGAAGGTGCGGGCCGGGTTCAGCGACCCCCCGGTGAAGGGGCCCATCACGATGATCGCGCAGGTCACCGACAGTCCGATCATGAGCCCGGCCCAACCGCCCGGGGCGCGGCGATCGACCGCCAGCGCCATGATCGTGGCGACGAGAAGGAAGGTGGCGAGCGCCTCGGCCACGATGCCGGAGCCGTAGCTGACATCGTCGGCGAGATTCGTCGATCCTGTTCCTCCCAGATCGACGGCGTCCGTTCCGAAGGCGGCCACGATCAGGAGCCCGCCCCCGAAGGCGCCCACAAGCTGGGCGACCATGTACGGGGTGACCTCGCGCCAGGGGAAGCGGCCCGTGACGGCCAGAGAGAAGGTGACGGCAGGGTTGATGTGAGCGCCCGACGTCGTCCCGAAGGCGTAGACGACCACGGCGATCACCAGCCCGAAGGCCAGGGCGACCATCCCCAGGCCGGCGAAATCCAGCTCGCCCCCGCCGAGGGTCAGAGCGGCGACGACCGAGCCAGCGCCGAACAGAACGAGGAGAGCCGTGCCGATGGCCTCCGCTACCAACCGGCGACCGAAATCAACATCCACCGCAGAACCTCAGCGG
>JBOHAD010000141.1:0-4701 GCA_050697555.1 Gaiellaceae bacterium
GGCCGGCGACACCGCTGCAGCCGACGGCGACGGCGGCGGCGAGGGGAGCATCTGGGTGCTTCTGCCCGACAGCGCGTCGTCTCCGCGCTGGGAGAGCGACGACCGCCGCTTCTTCGGAGAGGCGTTCACGGACGCCGGCGTGGAGCACACGATCGTCAACGCCGAGGGCGAGGCCACGCAGCAGCAGGCGCAGGCCGAGCAGGCGATCGCCGACGGTGCCAGCGTGATCCTGCTCGTCAGCCTCGACACGGGCTCGGGCGCCACCATCATCGACCTGGCCAAGGAGGCCGACGTCCAGGTCGTCGAGTACGACCGCTTCAACACCGGCGGCTCGGGCGGGGCGGCCTACGTGAGCTTCGACAACGTCCAGGTCGGCGCGACGATGGCTGAGATCCTGGAGCCGGAGATCGAGGCGCTCGACGTCGAGACGCCGCGCGTCGCGATGCTGAACGGCGGCGAGGAGGACAACAACTCGTTCCTCTTCAAGCAGGGCTACGAGGCCACGGTTCAGGAGCACGTCGACGCCGGCGACTGGGAGCTCGTGGCAGACCAGTTCACCCCGGGCTGGGACAATCAGGAGGCCCAGCGGATCATGGAGGGGATCCTCGTGGACGCGAGCAACGACGTTGACGCCGTGTTCGCGGCCAACGACGGCCTCGCCAACTCGGCGATCAACGCCCTCCAGGCGGCGGGCATCGACGCCACGGGGGTGCCGGTCAGCGGCCAGGACGCGACGGTCGCGGGGATGCAGAACATCCTCCTCGGCACGCAGACGATGAGCGTCTACAAGCCGATCGAGGCCGAGGCGCAGGTCGCGGCTGAGGTCGCCCTCGCGCTCCGCGACGGCGAGGACATCTCGAGCGTCGAGAGCGAGTTCGACTTCTCGCTCATCGGCATCGAGGCCGAGACCGGGCAGCCGGCCGAGTCGCCCGAGGGCGAGGGCATCGTGCCGTACTTCGCCCTCGTTCCGATCGGCGTGACGGCGGACAACATCGCCGACACGGTGATCGCCGACGGCTTCAGAACCGTGGAGGAGATCTGCACCGGTCAGGTGGCCGAGAGCGACTTCTGCCAGGAGAATTCCTGACGGGACTCTCGATGACCGCGGCAGCGGCGGGAGCGCCCGAGCGGCGTTCCCGCCGCCCCGCCGAGGCCGATCACGATGGCTGACGACACGCCGCTACTCGAAGCCAAAGGCATCTCGAAGGCGTACGGCGCCGTCCAGGCGCTCGACAACGTCGACTTCGAGGTCCGGAACGGCGAGGTGATGGCGCTCGTCGGCGACAACGGTGCCGGCAAGTCGACCCTGATCAAGGGGATCGCCGGCATCTACCCCTTCGACGAAGGCGAGGTGCTCGTCGAGGGCGTGCCCGTCCGCATCCACGGGCCTCGCGACGCCGCCAAGCTCGGCATTGAGATCGTCTACCAGGACCTCGCGCTCGCAGACAACCTCGACGTCGTGGCCAACATGTTCCTGGGCAGGGAATCGGTCTCGGGTGGCTTCTTCCTCAACGAGCACAGCATGGAGGAGAAGACGCGCGAGACCCTTGACACGCTGTCGGTGACCACCCTCCAGTCCGTCCGGCAGGCGGTCGCCGGGCTTTCGGGCGGGCAACGGCAGGCCGTCGCGGTCGCCAAGTCCGTGATGTGGAACTCGAAGCTCGTCATCCTCGACGAGCCCACCGCTGCGCTCGGCGTCGCGCAGACCCAGCAGGTGCTCGATCTCGTCAAGCGACTTGCCGAGCGGGGACTCGGCGTCGTCCTCATCTCCCACAACCTGCACGACGTGTTCGAGGCCGCCGACCGGATCACCGTGCTGCGTCTCGGTCGGCGGGTGGCGGTCCTGGATCGTTCCGAGACGACGCAGCAGGAGGTCGTGCACGCGATCACGGCCGGCACCCTCGGCCGCGTGCCGGGGATGGAGGAGAGCGAGGCGGCAAAGGCGTGACGGTCGCTCGCCTTCGGCTCGCTCATAGGCCGGAGGCCGGCCTTTGAGCACCGATCCGGCTCTCGTGACCCCCGGACCCTCGCCGGAGGCGCTGTCGGGCTACATGCGCCTTTGGTTGGAGCGCGTCCGCGCCGGCGAGCTCGGATCGCTCCCGATCGTGGTCGGTCTCGTGGTCATCTTCGTCACCTTCGGCCTCCTCGAGGACAACTTCCTCACGGAGCGCAACTTCACGAACCTCCTGCTCCAGATGGCGGCGATCGCCACGATCGCCATCGGCGTCGTCTTCGTCCTCCTGGTCGCCGAGATCGACCTCTCGGTCGCCTTCGTGAGCGCCGTCGGAGGCGTCGTGATGACCCTCCTCCTGCGACCGGACAATCCCGGCTGGCCGTGGTGGCTCGCGATCGCGGTCGCGCTGCTCATCACGACGACGATCGGCTTCCTGCACGGCGTCGTCATCACGAAGGCCGGAGTGCCCTCGTTCGTCGTCACCCTGGCCGGGCTCCTCACGTGGTCGGGCGTCGTCCTGATCCTCACCACCCAGTACTCGACGGCCGGAACGATCAGGATCCAGGATCAGGTGGTCGTGGGCATCGCCAACGACTTCCTGAGTCCCGTGTGGGGCTGGGTGGTCGGGGGCGTCGTGGTCGCGGGCTACGCGCTCGCGCAGTTCCGGACCGCGCTCACTCGGCGGGCGCGTGGCTTCGTCGCGAAGCCGAATTTGCTGATGGTGCTCCAGATCGCGGGGATCGCCGCGATCACCTTCGCCGCCGTCTGGTACGCGAACGAGGACCGGGGTGTGCCCAAGGTGGCGCTGATCCTCGGAATCCTCCTCGTGTTCTGGTCGTTCGTCGCCTCCCGGCTGCGCTTCGGCCGGCACGTCTACGCCGTCGGCGGCAATCCCGAAGCGGCCCGTCGTGCCGGGATCAACGTCGACCGCGTCCGCATCATGGTGTTCATGATCAGCGGCCTCATGGCGGGCGTGGGAGGAATCATGCTCGCGTCCCGGCTCCGCTCGGTCGCGACCAACACCGGCGGCGGGAACCTGCTCCTCCTCGTCATCGCGGCGGCCGTGATCGGGGGCACGAGCCTCTTCGGCGGCACCGGCCGGGTCGTCGCGGCGCTCCTAGGAGCCCTGGTGATCGCGTCGATCCAGAACGGCATGGACCTGATGGGTCTCGCCTCGGGCACGAAGTTCGTGATCACGGGCCTCGTCCTCCTCGGCGCGGTGCTCGTCGACGCGTACGCGAAGCGCCGCCGGGCGGCCCGCGGCGTCGTCTGAGCGGGGTTCGGGCAGGTTGTGGGAACCGCCGGCCTGACGCGGATCGCAGGCGCGCTCGCCGTCGCCGGCGTCGTCCTGGCCGCTTCCGTGTCAGAGCTCTCGGAGGAGGCGGCCGGGAAGCCTGCCCCGCCGCGGGCCGGGATCGAGCTCACCGACGTCGCCCGGGACGTCGGGCTCGACTTCCGCCACGGGGCCTTCCGCTGGCAGGTCTCGCCGGATCCGCCGGCGATGATGGGAGGAGGGGTCTGCTGGCTCGACTACGACGACGACGGCTGGCTGGACCTCTTCGTCGTGAACTCGTTCGCCGAGGCCGAAGCGGAGCGCTGGAGGGAGGCGGGCGGCCTGCCCGAGACGGCGCTCTACCGCAACGTGGAAGGCGAGTTCGTCGACGTGAGCGCCGAGTCCGGGACGAACCTCGCCGTCCGGGGCAACGGCTGCGTGGCGGCCGACTTCGACCTCGACGGGCGCATAGACATCTACGTGACCACCTCGCGGGCCAACGCTCTCCTCTGGAACAACGGCGACGGCACCTTCACGGAGGGCGCCGTCGCGGCCGGAGTGGCCGCCTACGGCTGGCGCACCGGCGCGGCCGTCGGCGACGTGAACGGCGACGGCTGGCCCGACCTGTTCGTCGCGGGCTATGCGGATCTCAGCAACCGCAAGCCCGCGGCCACCAAGGGCTTTCCGAACACGTACCTGGGCGTACGCGATCTCCTCTTCCTCAGCAACGGGGCCGGCGAAGGCGGGGGCGTGACCTTTCGGGAGGTCGGCGTGGAAGCCGGGCTCGAGGCGGCCGGCTTCGAGTACGGCCTCGGCGCGCTCTTCTCCGACTTCGACCAGGACGGCGACCTCGACCTGTACGTCGCCAACGACACCAATCCCAACCGCCTGTACGAGAACGTGGCGTGGCCGGGCGGGGCCGAGGCCGATCCGGCCGGCCTCGGATTCCGCTTCGAGGAACGCGCGGCGCGCGCCGGTGTCGCCGATCCGAATGCAGGGATGGGGATCGCCGGCGGGGACTACGACGGAGACGGGCGGGCGGACCTGTTCGTGACCAACGCCCGCGGACAGCTTCACGCCGCGTTCAGGAGCCTTCCTCCAGAGGCGGACGAGCCGTCGTTCGAAGACTCCCGACAGGACTTCGGGCCCGTCTTGAGCGACGCCTTCACCGGCTGGGGCGCCTCATGGGGCGACTTCGATCTCGACACCGATCTCGACCTCGTGGTCGTCAACGGGAAGGTGCCGGTGACGGATCTGTCCACGGACGGAGAGATCGTCCAGCTCTTCGGCAACACCGGGCCGGGAAGTGCTCCTGGGCGGTTCGAGGACCTCACCGGCGTCGCCGGACTGCAGGCGGTGGGGCCCATCCTCGGCCGGGGCAGCGCGACGGCCGACTACGACAACGACGGCGACCTCGACATCGCGGTCGGCTCGATCGGGGGCGCCCTCGTCCTGCTCGAGAACGTTGGAGAGG
>JBOHAD010000142.1:0-4641 GCA_050697555.1 Gaiellaceae bacterium
CCATGCCTCGTGCGCGAGCACGGCGAGCGCGCGGGCGGTTTGGCTCGAGGTCACTTCGCTCTTGAATCCGAGCCGGTAGAGGTCGAGGCAGCGCTGCGGCGTCAGGTAGGCGAGGTTGCCTCCGACGGCGGCAACGCCGTCTGCGTGCTGGACGGCGCCGACGTAGTGCCCGGATTCGTCGCAGCGGATGCTGACCGGCTTCGCCGCGATGCGCGAGGCCTCCTCGGAGAAGCGTGCTTCCGCCTCGGCTCGCGTATCGGTGGCGAGCGCGTCCCAGCCGGTGCGGCTCTCGACGACCCAGAGGATCAGCCCGAGCGCGCCGATGACAGCGAGGCCGGCGAGGAACCGGCGAAGGGGTAGCCAGAGGCGTGGTCGCTCTCGGAGGGACGGTGCCGGCGCACCCGCCTCTTCCTCGTCCGGCTCGCGCGCCTCCACGATCAGCGCCTCGACCTCCTCGTCCGTCTCGCCCGCGTACGGGATCCAGAGCTCCTCGCCTCCCTCGCGGACGAGCAGGAGATCGTCCATCTCATCGACGTAGCCGTAGCGCGCCCGGTCGACGACCTGCGGCCCGCGATCCGGGCGACGGGCCGGAGCCCGGCCGAGGGCGCCGAGGAAGAAGTGCAGCTCCAGGCCGAGCGCGATCAGAAACACAAGCCAGATCGGCACCGCCGACCGCAGCGCGTACGGGCCGAAGAGCCAGGCGAGCACGAAGGCGGCCAGCGCGACCCGCAGCACCGCCAAAGAGCTCGGAAGCCGATCCGCCAGTTTCTGCACGCCTCGAAGGTAGCGCCGGACGGCGCGCATGGGAGCGGACGGCTCCCTCCGCCTGTGCGCCGAGGGCGATTCCGAGCTTGACGAGCGGGCCGCTCGCTGGTCGCGGGGCCGCCCTCGTAGCAGGCTTTCGCCAGGTGCTGATGGGCTGAATGGACGTGCGGGAAGGCGCGCTCGAAGTGCTGGTAGACGTCGGGCAGATACTCCATCGCGGTCTCCTTCCGGCGGGTTGGGAGCGTGAATCAGAAGACGACCAGGTCCAGCACGTAACTGGCGCGTTCTCCAGGGTGCGCCAGAGTAGAGCGCGCCCTCGCCGTGCGCCTTTGGAGACCTCGTGGCTCCGGTTCAGGCCGCCCCACCCGAGTCTGGGCGCCCCACACCGACTGCTAGCCTGGCCTGCTCCGACCCGCACCAACCAGGAAGGAGGTGAGCGCGCTGCTAGCACTCACCGACAGCGCGGTTGAGGCCGTGAAGCAGATCGTGTCGTCCTCGGAGGAGGCTTCCGAGACGGGCGGTCTGCGGCTGGTCGCCGAGCAGGTAGGGACGCAGACGAACTTCCAGCTCAGCGTCGTTCCGCTGCCCGCTGAGGACGACGAGGTGATCGAAGAGCAGGACGCTCGGGTCTTCCTCGAACCCGAGGCGGCCTCCCTCCTCGACGACAAGGTTCTCGACGCCACCGTCGAGCAGAACCAGGTCGCGTTCACGATCGCGGAGCAGGCCGCGGCGTAGCCGCAGAGTTCACCGGGCGCGGAGAGGTGGCCCGATCAAGTCGGATTCACCTCTCCGCGCCTGAATCGCTCTTGTGCCGCCTGCACAATCGTGCGACGGTGTCTTGCCGTCGGAGCAGGAGAGCACGTGCCGGCGGAGGCAAACGAGCGAGAGGCCGCGGCCGGGAACTTGGAGGAGAAGCAGCGGCCCCCGGGCGCCGCGCTCCTCGAGCGCGAGATCGACGCGCGTCTCGAGGACGGCGACCGAGAGGGCGCGGCGCGTGCGGCGAACGCGCTCGGCGAGATGCTCCTCGGTGAGGAACGTCTCTCGGTGGACGAGGCCTATCGCTGGGCGCTCGGCCTGGGTATCCCGAGGGGGTTCGCACAGGAGATCGCCACACATCTCAGAAGGTCGCGTGCGAGCCCGACCCCGAGCATGTCCAGCTCGTCTATCAGGAGGTCTGCAAGAGCCACAGGGTGATCGCGGACTTCCGCGCCAAGCCGCGCTGCCGCCACTGGCCTCGGGTACCGGCGTGTTCATTCTGCTGGGCCGCGAGGAGAGCTACGACAAGGCGCTTCTGGTCGCGATCGGCCTGTTCGGGTTCGCCGTGACTCTCGGCCTGTTCATGTATGAGCGCGGAATCCAGGATTGCATCACGCTCCGGAAGCGCGCCGAGAGGATGGAGAAGGGCCTCGGTATCCCTGCCAATTGGAGCCACTTCCACCGGCCGCAAGGGAAGCTCGGCGGAGTTGTAGACGAAGTCGGGTGCGGGCTGGATCGTCTACACGGCCGTTCTAACGTCCTGGGCTCTACGTCGCTCTGTTCAAACTGGAGTCGAGCTGGTGGCCTTGGGTGCTCGGGATCGTCCTCGGCATGATGTATCTCGGTGGCTTGGCGTGGGCATTCTCGTCGCCGGGGCACAAGTGGCTGTACGGCGAACCGCGCAGCGCAGCCCGGGACGTGCGATCCTCGCCGCGGTAGCGTTGCCTCCGATCCCCGCTCCGACGCAGGAAAATCCCTGCAAACGTAGAACTTCCGCTATAGTTCATGGAGCCAGGTTCAGACCTCGCCAGTCGTGGTGACCGAGTGTGGCGTCCGCTTTTGCGGCCAGCGCGAGTCGTAGAGGAAGGAGGCTGTACCCCGGACGCCACGTAACGACCCCGTAAAGGGTCGAAAGGCGCAACCCGTGCCCTCCTAGGCGATTAGCCGAGCGCGCTTGGCATCGCCTCGAGGTACTGCGGAGCGGCCGGCACGGCGATCTTCCGAGGCGAACGATGTTTCTCCTCGCCGCCACGTCCGCAGCGACCATTGTCGCAGCAGTCTCGGCCGCGGCTGCTGTCGGAACCTTCTTCGCCTACCTGTACGTCGTCCGCAGGACGGAGATCAACGCAGCGCGAGAGGAAGCGCTCGCACTCGCCGAGACGCGAGGAGCCATCATCGCCGATCTCGAAGCGCGCGTGCAGTCGCTGGAGCGGGAGCATAGGGAGTCCGAAGAAGCTTGGGCGAAGCGAATTCTCGAGCTCGAAGAGGCCCTTGCGGAGACGAGCGCAGAAGCCCGCGAGCAGGCGTACCAGATGCAGCGTTTCTACGCTGCGGCGCTCGCCGACCTTCTGCAAGGTGTTCTGGAAGACCTCGAGACGGTTCCTCCAAATGTCGAGCACGCGCTGACGCGCGTTCGCGGGCTCCTTGCCCGCGAGCACCCCGCCGCGTAGCAGCTGAATGCGGCCGGTCAGGGCGGCAGGGGAGAGAACCGAGCCGGAATGACAACCCGGGCGCTCGTGGCACCTGGACGTTCGTTTACTCGCCTTCGGACTTGCGGAGCTGTACGACGCGGTAGGTCGCGGTGTCGGGGTTCGGCGTCCCGAACCGGGCGTTGACCGCGTACAGCCTCCGACCGAACTCGGCGATCGTCGTGGGCACGTCGAGATCCGGATCGGTGATGTGGCCGACGATCGTGCCCGACGTGAGGTTGGGCGTGAGCGCGACCACGGCGACGCGGTTCTGGACGTTCCTGACGACGTAGAGCGTCTTGCCGTCGAGCAGGATCCCGTCGCCCGCGCTGACGTCGCCGCCGCTGAGCTCGATCCGGTCGGCCACGCCGGATGCCGGGTCGACGGTGAAGAGCGCGCCCGTGTTCGACTGGACGATCACGAGGGTCTTGCCGGCGGGGGTCGCATCGATCCCGTTCGCGTTGAACCCCGGTGCGTGAACGTAGTCGCCGGTCAGGGGCACGGTCTCGACGTCGGCCTGACCGCCGAGCGTCCCGGCCGGCCCGATTGGGACACGGTAGAGGACCGGCTGCTTCGAGTCCGTGAACCAGGCCCCGTCGTTCGTTACGACGACGTCGTTCACGAAGGTCGGCCCGCCGGTGCTCAACTGGTGCGACGCGATTGCGGCGCCCGTGCCGGCGTCGTAGACGTACGCCTGCCCTGTCGGCCCGCCGGCGACGAAGACGCGATCGCGGTTGTCGACTTCCACGCCGATCGCCTGGCGGTCGGGCTGGGCCGGGACGACAACGCCTCCCTCACCCGTTCGAAGATCGCCTCGGTAGATCGCGCCCGTAGGGATGGACCCCACATAGAACGTATGGCCGCGCCCCACCGCAATCCCCTCCGGCTGGAACCCGTCCGGAAGCGCAATCGTGTCGGGGGAGAAGCTTGCCCAGCTCGTCCCGGCGAGGGCGAGAATCGCGCCTGCCGCAACGACCGCGATGCGAGCGAGAGTCACGTCGCCTCCTTTCGTCGCACTGTCCCTGCCGACTCTACGCGGGCTGATGACAGTCGGATGTCGCCGATGGCGGGCGCGGGCTCCTCCTGGCTGCCGGCGCCAGCGAAGCGCGGCACCGTGCCAGCACATCATTGTCCCGCTCGACAGCGAGCGACGGCAAAATTGTTCGCCAGTCATTCGCCAGTGAGCACCTAATCCCCGTGCACTTCTCTGGATCCCGGTGGACTTCAGTGGACTGAGTGCAGCGGTTACGAAGACCGTTCGTAGCCCCTGTGGACAACAGGTTTGCGGCAAGACCGGCTTGGTTGAGCGGAGGGGGAGGGATTCGAACCCTCGATCCGCCTAACGACGGATAACGGTTTTCGAGACCGCCGCATTCGTCCGCTCTGCCACCCCTCCGGTGCGAGCACCCGCTGCGAGGCGGAGAAGGAGGGA
>JBOHAD010000143.1:0-4598 GCA_050697555.1 Gaiellaceae bacterium
ACGTACGGCGTCTCCGAGGCGACGACCGCGCGGCTCATCCGCTCGCTGACCGCGAGCGAGGTCGCCGCGCTCGCCTTCTGCCGCCTGCTCGAGCGCTGGGCGCGCGGCGAGCCCGAGCCGTGCACGGCACCCCGCCGCCAGGCCGCGCTGCGACGCGCGGCCGAGCGCGCCGAAACGGCGCTCGCGGGGCTCGAGAAGCCCCTGGGGCGCTTCCTGCTCGAGCTCGAGCCCGAGGGCGCGGAGGGCCGCTCATGGTACGGGGAGCCCGGCGCGGGCGAGGTCGTCGAGTGGGAGCACGTGCTGAAGCGCGCCGGCGTGATCGCCGCGCCGCACCGCGTCGCGCACGCCTACCTCGAGCTCGCCGTGCTCGTGCGCGCGCTCCAGGGGCTCACGGATTCGGCCCGGCTCGAGTCGGCACCCGACCGCTCCTCGCTCTGGGCCGGCCTCTTCGACCTGCGCGAGAACCTCCTCGACGGCGCGGTCGACGACCTGCGCGCGCTTGCCGCCTAGCCTCACGGTCGTCGGCAGCATCAACCTCGACCTCGTCGCGCGCTGCGAGCGGCTGCCCGCGCCGGGGGAGACCGTCACTGACGCGACCTTCGAGCGGGTCCCGGGGGGAAAGGGCGCGAATCAGGCGGTCGCCGCCGCCCGCCTCGGCGCCGGCGTGACGCTGATCGGAGCGATCGGGAGCGACTCCTTCGCAGACGAGGCGCTCGAGGAGCTGGTCGCAGCGAACGTCGAGCTCGAGCTCCAGCGGGAGGACGCGCCGACGGGCGTCGCGCTGATCGTCGTCGACGACGCCGGTGAGAACGCAATCGTGGTCGCGCCCGGCGCGAACTCGCTGCTCTCGCCCGTCGCCGCTTCGGGAGCCGTCCTCAGCCAGCTCGAGATCCCCCTCCAGGCGGTGGAGGCTGCGGCGAGCGGAGCGGACTTCTTCTGCCTCAACGCCGCGCCGGCGAAGGCGGTTTCCGGCGACCTCGTCCGGCGCTGCGACCTCGTCGTCGTCAACCGCTACGAGCTGGACGCGCTCCCGGAGCCGCCCCGGCTCGCGGCGCTGACGCTGGGGCCGGAAGGCGCAGTCCTCCTCGAGGGCGGGGAGGAGGTCGCCCGGGCCCGGCCACCCGGCGTCGAGGCGGTGGACGGCACCGCGGCCGGTGACGCCTTCACGGCCTGCCTCGTCGTCTCGCTGCTCGAGGGCAGGGAGCGGGAGGAGGCGCTCCGCCGCGCCTGCGCCGCCGGCGCGCTCGCCGCCTCGCGGCCGGGCGCGCAACCTTCCCTCCCCACCGCCGCCGAGGTGGACGAGATACTCACGAGATCGTGAGCACGCCGATCCTCCTCGACTGCGACCCCGGTCACGACGACGCGATCGCGCTCCTGCTCGCGCTGGCGAGCCCGGAGGTGGAGCTCCTCGGCGTCACGACCGTGGGCGGCAACCAGACCCTGGAGAAGACGACCGCGAACGCGCTCCGCGTGCTCGAGTTCGTCGGGCGCGAGGACCTGCCGGTCGCCGCCGGCGCCGACCGTCCGCTCGCGCGGGAGCTCTTCGTCGCCGCCTACGTGCACGGCGAGAGCGGGCTGGACGGCCCGGCGCTCCCGTCGCCGCGCGGGGCTCCCGTCGAGCAGCACGCCGTGGACTTCCTGGCGGAGCGGATCGCCGCCGCGCCCGGCGCCGTGACGCTGATCCCCACAGGGCCGCTCACGAATGTCGCGCTCCTCCTGGCGCGGTATCCGGAGGCGGCCGAAAGAATCGAGCGCGTCGTCCTCATGGGCGGCTCGATCGCCGAGGGAAACGTGACGCCGGCCGCGGAGTTCAACATCTGGTGGGACCCGGAGGCGGCCTGGCGCGTCTTCCGGAGCGGCCTCGACGTGACGATGATCGGCCTCGACGTCACGCACAGAGCGCTCTTCACCCCGGCGCACGCCGAGCGCCTGCGGGAGACCGGGAGAGTGGGGGAGCTGGTGGCCGACCTCTTCGGGTTCTACCACCGCTTCCACGCGGAGACGTACGGCTTCGAGGGCTCTCCGATGCACGACGCCGTCGCCGTCGCGCACGTGCTGCGGCCCGGACTGGTCGAGACCCTCCACCGGCACGTCGAGATCGAGACCGAGTCGGAGCTCTGCCGCGGCCGCACGGTCGTCGACCTCTGGCGGCGGACGGGAAACGACCCCAACGCCCACGTCGGCGTGGACATCGACGCCGACGCCTTCCTCGAGCTCCTCTGCGAGCGGCTCGCCTCCCTCTGAGCCGCCGCCGGGGTGAGCTTGTGTTCCACCGGCACAAGCTCGCGCCGGCGCGCCGGGGCCCAGCCGACCGGCAGAAGGGCCCGGAATCGCTTGTGCGCGTGAAACACAAGCCGCCGTAGGAGGAGGGAGGCTGCGGCCCGCGAAAACGGCAGGGCCATGGCGCGGAAGAAGCGTTCGACTCGCCTTCGCCCGAAGTCGCCGGCGCGCGTTCGCAAGACGAAGCGCGCGCGGCGCGGGCGGGCGCAGCACCAGCACCGCGAGCTGCTCGGGCTCGGGCTCTTCTGCCTGGGGCTCTTCCTCGCCTTCGTCACCTGGCTCGACGGCCCGGGCGGCATCGTCGGCGAGAAGATCGACGAGGGCCTCGACGCGCTCGCCGGGTCGGCGCGGGTCGGAGTGCCCGTTCTCCTCGTCGTCGTCGGCGGCCTCATGGTCGCGCGGGCGTCGCTCGTCGACGTGAAGCCGTTCCGCACCGGCCTCGCGCTCGCGGCGACGGGCCCGATGATCCTCCTCGGCGCCGAGCGGGGAGGAGCCCTCGGGCAGGCGCTCGACGCCGTCTTCGGCCGGCTGCTCGGCGGCACGGGCAGCTTCATCCTCGGCCTCTTCCTCCTCTGGGCCGGCGCCCTCCTCCTCACCGGCGCCTCGCTGGGCGCGATCCTGCGCCGCTCCGCCCGCGTCGCCCGCGACACGGCCGCCGCCGCCCGGCGAACCGTCGACCTCGTCCGTATCCCCGTGGAAGAGCCGCCGGAGATTCCGCTGACGCCGCCGGTCGACGGCGAGCAGGCGTATCCCGACGTCGTCGGGGACGCTCCCGGGCCGCATCCCGTCCTCGTCGACCAGCTCGCCGAGCCCATGGAGACGCCCGAGGCCGAGCTCCCCGAGCAGGAGCCCACGCTCTTCGACCCGCCCACGAGCGAGCACGTCGGCTACCGGCTTCCCGACCCCGCCGTGCTCAGGCGCTCGCGCCCGCACGAGGGCCAGCCGGGCAAGGCCGCCGAGCGGACGGCGGAGGCGCTGCTTCAGGCTCTCACGAACTTCGGCATCGACGCCACCCTCGTCGGCCAGGTCGTCGGCCCGCGCGTCACGCGCTACGAGCTCCAGCTCGCGCCCGGGACGAAGGTGGGCAAGGTCGCCGCTCTCAAGGACGACCTCGCCTACGCCCTCGCCACGACCGAGATCCGCATCCTGGCGCCGATCCCGGGCAAGCAGGCGGTCGGCGTCGAGGTTCCCAACCTCGCCCCCAACGTCGTCACGCTCGGGGACATCTTCGACGAGCTGCCTCAGAACGCGAGCCCGCTCTCCGTCTGGCTGGGGAAGGACATCTCCGGGACCTCCGTCTGGGCCGACCTCGCCCGCATGCCGCACATCCTCATCGCGGGAACGACGGGCTCGGGGAAGTCGGGCTGCATCAACACGATGCTCTGCTCGATCCTGCTCCGCGCGACGCCCGACGACGTGCGCATGATCCTCGTCGACCCGAAGCGCGTCGAGCTCGGCCTCTACGAGTCGATCCCGCACCTGCTCACGCCCGTCGTCTCGAACCCCAAGGCCGCTGCGGCCGTCCTCGCCAACGTGCTCACCGAGATGGAGCGCCGCTACGAGCGCATGAGCCTCGCGCGGGCGCGGAACCTGCCGGAGCTCAACCGCGCCCTCAGGAAGCGCGGCGAGCCGACGCTTCCCTACCTGCTCGTCGTCATCGACGAGCTCGCCGACCTCATGATGGTCTCCCCCCAGGAGGTCGAGGACGCCGTCATCCGCCTCGCGCAGAAGTCGCGCGCCGTCGGCATCCACCTCGTGCTGGCCACGCAGCGCCCGTCCGTGGACGTGATCACCGGGATGATCAAGGCGAACGTGCCCTCCCGCATCGCGTTCGCCGTCTCGAGCCAGACGGACAGCCGCGTCATCCTCGACGGAGGGGGCGCCGAGAGCCTTCTCGGCCAGGGGGACATGCTCTTCAAGCCGCTCGGCACCTCGCGCCTCCAGCGCGTGCAGGGCGCCTTCGTCACCGAGGAGGAGATCGCCCTCCTCGTCGACCAGGCGCGCAGCCAGCGCGAGCAGGAGCTGGACGAGTCGCTGCTCAAGGCGCCGGAGCCCGTCGGTCACGGGGAGGAGGGCGACGAGGACTTCGACCCGGACGAGGACCCGCTCCTCGACCGCGCCATCGAGATCGTCGTCCAGACGCAGACCGCCTCCGTCTCGCTCCTCCAGCGCCGCCTGCGAGTCGGCTACACGCGCGCAGGGCGCCTGATCGACATGCTGGAGCGCCGCGGGATCATCTCCGGCTACGAGGGCTCGAAGCCGCGGCGCGTGCTGGTGGGGGAGCGCGAGCTCGAGCGCGTCCTCGCCAACGTGCCCTC
>JBOHAD010000144.1:0-4563 GCA_050697555.1 Gaiellaceae bacterium
GGCTCGAGCATGATCACGAGCGGGTAGCGGTCGTTGCCCTTCTGCGACGCGACGTACCGGCCGATCTGGACGGTGCTGCGAAGCGGAAACTTCATGCTCCTCCCTTCCCGTTCCTCGAGAGTGCCTCGGCGACCGCGCGCGCGAGCGCGGGCTCGACCGGGCCGGGTGCGTAACCGAGTCTACTGCGTGCCTTCTCCCAGGAGAAATACATGGGCAATCGGGCCAGCTTCACCTCGTCGGCGTTGACGATGCCTGCCTTGCCTGCGGCTAGGGCAACAGCATACGGAACGCGCATGCGGGGCCGAGGACGGCCTGCCAGGGCGGCGACCGCGGCGAAGAGATCCTCCAGGGCGAGATCGACGCCGCCGAGCAGATAGCGCTCGCCCGGCTCGCCCCGCTCGAGCGCCAGCGCGTGCCCGCGAGCGACGTCGCGCACGTCGACGACGTTGAGTCCGGTCGTGACGAGGTAGCCGCGGATGCGGCCGGCAGCGACGCCCGCGATCATGCGCCCGGTCGGGGTCGGCTTGCGGTCTCCCTCTCCCACCGGCGTTGTGGGGTTGAGGACGACGGCGCCAGCCTCGAGCGCGAGCCGTTCGGCCGCGAGCTTCGTGCGCTTGTAGGGGACGTCGAGCTCCCAGGAGGGCGGCGCGTCGTCCTCGGTGGCGGGGCGGCCCGGCACCGGCCCGCAGGTGCCGGCCGTGCTCGTGTGCACGAAGCGGCGCACTCCCGCTCGCGCCGCCGCGTCGAGCAGGTTGCGCGTGCCCTCGACGTTGACCCGCTCGATCAGCTCCGGGCGAGCCTCGTAGCTGTAGAGGGCGGCGACGTGCACGACCGCCTCGCAACCCTCGATCGCGCGCTCGAGCCCGGCCTGGTCCAGAAGGTCGATCCGCTCGTCGTGCACATCCGCACCCTGCTCCCGGAGCTCGCGCGCGACGTGCCCTCCGACGAAGCCCGATGCGCCCGAGACGTAGACCCTCACGCCGCGAGGGCTCTCCGGAGCCGGCCGAGCGCCATGACCGGCCAGACGGTGCGGTAGAGGTGGTAGTTGATGAGGAAGTCCCGCGGGAAGCCGGTGCCGGTGAAATACTCCTCGTGCCAGTCGCCGTCGGACCGCTGCCGCTCGCACAGCCACTCCGCGGCGCGACGGGCGCACTCGGATCCCGCCTCGCCGGCTGCCACCAGGCCGAGCAGCGCCCAGGCGGTCTGCGACGGCGTCGACTCGCCCCGCCCGCGCCAGGGAAGGCCCTGCTCGCCGAGGTCGTAGGAGCGGCAGTCCTCGCCGAAGCCCCCGTCCGCGTTCTGGCAGCGCTCGAGCCAGGCGACCGCCCGCCGAATCGCCGGATGCTCCGGCGAGAAGCCGGCCGCGTCGAGCGCAGGCAGAACGGCGCCGACTCCGTAGACGTAGTTGACGCCCCAGCGCCCGAACCAGGAGCCGTCCTCCTCCTGCTCGCGGAGGAGGTACTCGACCCCGCGGCGCACCTCCTCCTCGTAACCCGGCTCGCGGGCCAGGAGCTCGACGACGTGCCCCGTCACGTCCGGCGAGGGCGGGTCTGTGACGGCGCCGAAGTCGCAGAACGGGATCTTGTAGAGCCAGTCGGCGGTGTTGTCGACGTCGAAGGCGCCCCAGCCGCCGTTCGAGCACTGCATCGCCGCCATCCAGCGGCAGGCGCGGGCCACCGAGGCACGCCCGATCTCCAGCCCGTTCAGGGCGAGGCCGACGATCGCGGCGTCGTCGATGTCCGGATAGAGGTCGTTGTCGTACTCGAACGCCCAGCCGCCAGGCTCCACCCCGGGTCGGCGGAGCGCCCAGTCGCCGCGCTCCCGCACCTCCTCTCGGAGCATCCATTCGCCTGCACGTCGGACCGCGGAGTCGTCGGCGGACATCCCAGCGGCGTCGAGCGCCATCAGCGCGAGCCCGGTGTCCCAGACGGGGGACTGGCAGGCCTCCGGGCGAAGCCGCTCGCCGTCCTCGACGATGAAGCGCTTCCAGCCGTCGAGTCCGCGGCGAAAGTAGGGAGAATCGTGGCCGTGGCCACGGCACGCGAGCGCGATGAGCGACCAGACCCACGGCGGCTGGATGCCGCCCCAGGAGCCGTCCAGCTCTTGGCGGTCGATGATCCAGCGTTCGGCGGTTGCGAGCGCGCGCTCCCGTCCGGGCTGGACCGGTTGCCGTCCGTACCAGCCGAGCATGCGGTCGCTGGCGAGCCCGAGGGTCGTCTTGCGGGGGACGGGGCCGAGGTTGAGCTCGTGGCAGGCACGCTCGTCGGGCAGGCGCCGGACGGGCCGGTAGTGGAGCACGACGGTGAGGGGGACGACCGTCTGGCGCGCCCAGCAGGCGAAGTCGTAGAGCGAGAAGGGCGCCGTCGGGCGCAGGAAGACGAGCTCCGGCGGGAGCTGCTGGATCTCTTCCCAGGGCCAGAGCCCGAAGAGGGCGAGCCAGATGCGCGTGAACACGCGGGCCCCGCCGATCCCACCCCGCTCCTCACAGAAGCGGCGGGCGGCCGCGAGCCGCGGGTCTTCGGCCGAAAGGCCGGCGAGCCGCAGGGCCGCGTAGGCCTCGAGCGTGGCCGCGAGGTCGGGCTCGCCTTCCCAGTAGATCGCCCAGAGGCCGTCCGGCCGCTGCCGTGCCAGGAGCTCGTTCGCGCAGCGGCGCGTAGCCTCCTCGTCGCGAAGGCGGAGGAACTCGAGCAGGAGCAGGTGCTGCGCGGTCATCGTCACGTTCGACTCGAGCTCGCCGACCCACCAGCCGCCCGGACGCTGGACGTCGAGCAGGCGCTCGACGCCGGCCTCGACCGCTCGGTCGAGGCTCGTGCCCGCCTCGAGCTTGCTCCTCGCCGTGGCGCTCATCGGCCGGCCTCCGGCCGCTGAGCGGGTGGAGGGGGTGTGGGGGAACCGGGAGGTTCCTCCACGGAATCGAAGGAGAGGGCACCTGGGGGAAACATGGCTTCCTCCACGGGAGCGAGCCGAAGGCGAGCGACGCTCACGTGACGCCCCCGGCACAGTCCGCGCACCACCTGCGCGCCCGGCGTGAATACGCTCGAAGCGGGAGGTGGGATGGGCGCATCCCCATAAGAGGAGGTCGTCGGTCGCGTCTCTCCGTCACGCAATCACTCTCTCACGAGCGGCAGACTGAAGGTAGCGGGCAGCGGTCAGGCCGCTCCTGACCGCGCTCTCCATGGTCGCCGGCCAGCCCGTGGCCGTCCAGGCACCCGCCCGGACCACGTTTGCCCGCCCTGTCTCGGGCCCGGCCCGGTGAGCGGCCGTACCCGGCCGCGCCGCGAACGTCGCCGCCGGCTCCCGGCTCACACGCGACCAGAGGAGCTCGGCGCGCCCGAGGCGCCGAGTCAGCTCATCCGCCAGGAGCTCGACGAGCCCGCGCCCACGCACCTCGAGCAGCTCCGGCGCGCCGCTCGAGACGACGGTCAGGTACTGGCCCCGCTCCGGCTCACGACCGGTCAGCCGGCCGCGGTCGAACACCCAGTGTGCTGCGCTCCCGAGCAGCGCCGCGAGGTCATAACGGAGAAGCGGGCGGTCGAAGAGGAGATGCGCGCTCACGATCGGCGAGCCTTCGAGTCCGGGGTCGGGCTCGCCGAGGAGCCGCGCGCTCTCTTCCGGCGGCAGCGCGAGCACGACCGCATCCGCCTCCACCCGCTCCCCGCCGGTGAGGACCGCGGCGCCGTGCTCGATCTCCGTCACGCGAGCCCCCGTCCGCACGGTCGCGCCCCGTGAGGCGAGCGCACGGCCCGCGGCCTCGCCGTGCATCGCCCCGAGCGGCGCCAGCGGCAGCACGAGATCCCCTGCCCCGCGGGCGCCGAGGAGCGCGGTCTGCACGGTGAAGAGGGCGGACGCGGCGCTCACCTCCTCGCTTCGCAGATTGAGCGCGGGACGGACGAAGACGTCCCAGAAGCGGTCGATCGCTGCCTGAGACTGGCCGAGGCCGCGCAGGAGCGCCGCGAACGTCTGCCCGTCCTGCTCCTCCGGCCGGAGCCGCGCGAGGCGCCGGGTCACACGCGCGACGCCGAGCCGGTCGCCGAAGGAGAGATGGTGGTAACGCAGGAGCGCCAGACCCCCCGCCTCGATCCGCGCCACCGACCCGTCCTCGCCGATCACCGGCAGCGAGAGCGGCTCGCGGCGGACCGAGTCCACCTGCCCGACGTCCTCGAGGAATCGCAAGTACGCCGTGAAGCAGCCGAGCGCGATGTGCTGGCCGTTGTCGGGCGGCGGATCGGGATCGCCCTCCCGCGCGGGCAGCGTCTGGACGGCGCCGCCCAGGGTCGGCCTCGCCTCCAGCACGGTGACCTGGTGGCCGGCGCGGACGAGCTCGAGCGCGGCGGCGAGGCCCGCCAGACCACCGCCGACGACGACCGCCCTCATTCCTCCACCATCGCGTCCGAGCCGCTCGTCAAGGTGCGGCGGTGCTCTTGGCGCCCGCTCGGAGACGGCCTAGCGCCCTCGCTCACCGAGAGCCACTGTGAGTCCTGCCGCTCCGAGCGGGCCGAGGGCCCTCGACCGGCGTTAGGCGTAAGCCGCGTAGACGGCCAACGAATGAGGAACCGGCTCGGA
>JBOHAD010000145.1:0-4550 GCA_050697555.1 Gaiellaceae bacterium
GTCACGAGGTCGCTCGAGGCGATCTCGCCGACCGTCGTGCTGCCTGGATCGCGCCCCTCGGCCAGCACCCGCACGACGAGGTCGCGATCGGTCACGAGACCGACGAGCCTGCCGCCCTCCACGACCGGCACGGGCCCGACGTCCTCGCGCGCCATCACCTTCGCCGCCTCCGCGACGGAGGTGCCGCGCTCGCAACTGGACGGATTCTCGGTCATGAGGCCCCTGATCTGAGTCACGTGTCCTCCTTGGTCGCTCGCGCTCGTTGCTACCCGAACGGGCGGACGGAAAACCGGCGAGCCCCGGCTCCTACGGCTCGGTGTGGACGACGACCTCGACGATCTCCGGGTGGACCCGCCTGATGCGCTCCTCGATTCGGCTCGCGCTCGCGTGCGCGTCGGCGAGCTCGCGCTCCGCCTCCATGCCGAGCGTGAGGAACGCGACGAGGCCGTCCACCGTGTCGAGGAAGCGGAGCTCGCGCGGCTCGGCGCCGGTCGCCTCCCGCACGATGCGCCGCACGCTCGCGGACTCGGCCGCCATGGCCCCGACCGACACAGTGCGTCCGGCGGCCGGCTCGGCGAGCGGCTCGAGGTGAGTCTGCACGGAGTCGATCTCCGGCAGAGCGGAGCGGATCTCGGCCTCCACCTCGGAGGCGACCTCGTGCGCGTCGGCGAGGGAGACTGAGCCCGGAAGCTTGAGATGGAGCGAGACCTCGGTGTGCTCGCCGACCTCGAGCACGACGATGTTGTGGATCTCGCGCACGCGCGGGACCCGGAGGGCGGCGGCGTAGGCCCGCTCGCGGAGGGCCTCCCCGACATCCTCCGGCTCGACGTGGACGACGACGTCGGTGCCGGGCACGGCCCGCTCGACCGCCGCCTCGACGGCGTTCGCGGCGGCGTGCCCTTGCTCGACGGCCGCCGCAGGCGGCACGCCGATGACGACGTCGGCGAAGTGCCGGCCGGCCGCCCGACGCATGCGGATGCGTCGCAGCTCGACGCGCGGGTCGAGCTGCTCGATCGCGCTCCGGGCCGCTTCCACCTCGCGCGCGGGCGCGCGGTCCATGAGGACGTCGACGTTCTGGCGAATGAGCCGGCTCGCAGCCACCAGGACGAGCGCCGCGACGAAGAGCGCGGCCGCGGCGTCCCCCTCCGGGTAGCCGGCGCGGGCGACGAGGAGTCCGACGAGGACCGCGCTCGAGCCGGCCAGATCGCTCGCGAAATGGAGCGCACTCGCCCCGAAGGCGGCGCTCTCGAAGCGGCGCGCGGCGCGCTGGGAGACCGCCGCCCGGCTCGCGTCGATGACGATGACGACCCCGATCACGACAAGCGCGTACCACGCGGGATCCACTTCGGCCGACCCGCTCGCCAGCCGCCGGACGGCCGTGACCGCGATGGCGAGCGAGAGGACCGCGAGGATCGACGCCTCCGCCAGCGCCGCCAGGTGCTCCGCCTTGCCGTGCCCGTACGGATGGCCGCGATCGGCCGGGCGCACGGCCACGCCGACGGCGAAGAACGTGAGGAGCGCCGCGACGAGATCGGTTCCCGAATGGGCCGCCTCGGAGAGAAGCCCGAGGCTCCCCGTGGCCAGGCCCGTAGCGAGCTTCACCGCGATGAGGACGAGGGCGGCGAAGATGGAGACGAGGGCTATGCGCCGCTGCGGAGTCACGGCGAAAGGCTAACCTTGACCCCGGTGACGCAGCCCCCTTCCGGAGACGGCGAGAGCTTCGAGGTCGTGTGCCCGCACTGCGGCAAGACCTTCGAGGCTGAGCTCATGAGCGGGAGCTCGGAGCGGCACCTGGGCTTCAAGTGCCCCCACTGCCGGCTCTTCGTCGCGTACGAGCGCGCCGACGAGCAGGATCTCGTCGAGCCGCGCGAAGGCTAGGGCGGAGCCCGCTCTGGCGCGGCGCCTCTCGTAGCCGCGCAAACCTTCGCGAGTCGCGGGCGCATCGTGCGCCGAGGCGCGCGACCCAGACCCGTCCGCGCGAGCCATGTCCGGGGTCAGACCCCGGGGGTGTCCGAAGAGGCCATGCCTCGGTGCCAGGCACCGTCAGGCGCTCGCGGCGGCACCGCTCCATCAGCTGCGCGCCGTAGCGCTACCGCAGCCAGCTCAACGGGGCGGGCCTAGTGGCCGCGCGAGCCACGTCCGGGGTCTGACCCTGGACGTGTCCCACGGTGACACGTCGCGTGTCGGGTACGGGACGGTCGCGGTTCGTCGCGGCGCAGCCCTCGAGGCCCGGTGCCTCGGGCAGGCCGTCCAGCTTCCTGAGCGTGTTCAACGCCGGGGAACCAGGGTTTCCCCGCGACCCCCTCCTTAAACGCAGTCCTTCAGGCCCTGCGCTTCCGGGAGGCCTTCCAGCTTCTTGAGCGTGTTGTTCTCGATCTGACGGATGCGCTCGCGCGTGACGCCGAAGGCCCGCCCGACCTCCTCGAGCGTCCGCGGCTGCTCGCCCTTGAGGCCGAAGCGGAGCTCGATCACCTTGCGCTCGCGCTCGGGCAGCGACTCGAGGGCGCGGTCGATGTCCTCGCGGCGCAGGTTGAGGGAGGCCGAGTCGAAGGGCGACTCCGCCTGGTCGTCCTTGACGAAGTCTCCGAGCTCGGACTCCTCCTCCTCGCCGATGGGCTTCTCGAGCGACACCGGGAGCTGCGCCATGCGCAGGATCTCCCGCACCTCCTCGGTGGTCATCTCGAGCTCGGTGGCGATCTCGTCCGGCCGCGGCTCGCGGCCGAGGCGCTGCACGAGCTGCCGCTCGATGTGCACGACCTTGTTCAGCTTCTCGACCATGTGCACCGGGATGCGGATCGTGCGCGCCTTGTCCGCGATGGCCCGCGTGACGGCCTGGCGGATCCACCACGTCGCGTAGGTCGAGAACTTGTAGCCCTTGCGGTAGTCGAACTTCTCCACCGCCCGGATGAGGCCCAGCGAGCCCTCCTGGATCAAGTCGAGGAAGGAGAGGCCGCGGCCGAGGTAGGCCTTGGCGATCGAGACGACGAGTCGGAGATTCGCCTCGATCATCTGCATCTTCGCCGCCATGTCGCCGCGCTCGATGCGCTTGGCGAGCGTCACCTCCTGGTCGGCCGTGAGGAGGGGCACCTTGCCGATCTCGCGCAGGTAGAGGCGGAGCGAGTCGAGCGAGGGCTCGACCGTCAGGTCGAGCTTGGGCCCCTTCTCCTCGTCCGCGAGGGCGGGCTGCTCGTGCGGCGGCGCCTTGTGCTCGACGCCCTCGACGAGCTCGATGCCGTGATCGATCAGGTACGTGTAGAAGTCCTCGACCTGCTCCTTGGTCAGATCGACCTCCTCGAGGCCCGCCACGATCTCGTCGTAGGTGAGGAACCCCTTCACCTGTCCGTCCGCGACGAGCTTCTGGAGTTCCTCGATGTCGGGCAGGGAGATGTCGACCGTGAGCATAGACCTCGCCTTTCTCGTTACCGCTGC
Organism: Gaiellaceae bacterium; assembly: GCA_050697555.1. Lineage (GTDB taxonomy): Bacteria > Actinomycetota > Thermoleophilia > Gaiellales > Gaiellaceae > DASQWP01. The sequence goes on from JBOHAD010000145.1 coordinate 3,430, forward strand.
AACATTCTGTTGGTTGGAACGAAAAGAGCCGGCGAGATCAAAGGCTCCCCCGGCTCACAGGCACATCCGGAGGATGATTCTACAACCGAAGTGGAAAAGCGGAAGGGCGGATTTTCCCCACCTCTTCACCGCGGCTGTCTTCGATCGGCGCCTCCGCCAGCGCAGAGACGCCGAGGATCAGGCCCGCCGCCGGCCCGATCGCCCGGGACGCCCCGTCCTCGACCTTGAGCGCGTAGCCCGTTCCATCGGGAAGACCGACGCAGAGGAGGCCTTCGGCACCGCCCTTGGCCACGGCGCCCGGAAGCGCCCGCATGACCTCCGTCGCTGCACGGCCCGGGCCCTCGACGAGCTCCGGGTGAGCGGTCATGGCGGCCACGATGTCGGCCGCGCCCGCAAGCTCTCCCTTCACAAGCCTCGCGAACCCGTTCGCCATCGCCGGGAGGGAGAGGCCGAACGTGACGACGCCGCAGCCGTCGATCGCCGTGCTCGCGACGACGGACCCGGTCGCGTCCTCTACGAGGCTGAGGAGCTCGTGCTGAAGAGGGTGGTCGGACAACCGGTAGCCCGCGCGGGACCATCCACGCGCCGCGCAGACGGCGAGCATCCCGGCATGCTTTCCAGAGCAGTTGTGCCGCAGACGGCTTCCGTCCTCCGGGCCGCATTCGAGGTCGTCCTCGGCCGAGCCCGACCGGGCGAGGAGCGCGCGGACCGCCTCGAGCTGCTCCGGCGCGGCACCGTGCGAGGCACAGGCGATGGCCACCTCCTCCGACGGAAGAGCGGAAAGCTCGGCGACGAGTGGGAGCGCCTGGAACGGCTTCGCCGCGGAGCGCATGAAGGTGACGAGGCCCGCATCGCCCCAGGCTTCGACGATCTCGCCGCCGCGGACCCTCACCGCGTGCACGCGGTGCCGCGCCTCGACGAGGCCGCCCCGCTCCACGGCTACATTGAGCGCGTCCACGAGGAGGAACTATTCCCGAGTTTCCCGAAGTCGAGGCGTACCGGCAGACGCTCGAGGATCCGGTCAGCGCGTTTCCGGTGGAGCGCGCAGGACCGGCGCACGTCGCCACGCTGAAGACGTACGACCCGCCGCTCGCGGCACTCGAGGGCCGGCGGCTCGCGGG
>JBOHAD010000146.1:0-4549 GCA_050697555.1 Gaiellaceae bacterium
GACCAATGGCAAAGCCGAGCGCTTCATCCGCACCCTGCTCGAGCTCTGGGCCTACGCCTACCCCTACCAACACGAGCACCAGCGGGCAGCCGCCCTAGCACCAGCACTCGACTCCTACAATCGCTTCCGGCCACACCGCGCCCTCGGCGGGCTAACACCGCTTCAGCGCGTCAACAACCTCTCTGGGACGAACATCTAGGCGGCCGCGGGGAGGGCAGCCGCGAGCCGGAGAGCGAGCGTGACGCCGTCGCCGTCCTGTGAAACGACGAGCTCGCCCCCGTGCACGCTGGTGATGGCATCCGCGAGCGCGAGCGAGATCTCGGACGGAGCCTGCTCCCCTTCATAGGCGAGCTCGAGGAGGCCGTCGCCGACGGTCAGCGTCACCGTCGAGCCCTGCGGGGCTGCCTCGACCGCGTCCAGGAGCAGCCCGAGCACGACCCGCTCGACGCGCAGGAGGTCGGCGGAGATCCGCGCGGGCCCCTGCTTCCGGACCTCGATCCCCTTACCTTCGACGTGCGCGACCGGCCACACGTGCTCGAGCGAGGACTGGGCAACGGCTGCGAGGTCGACCTGGCCGAGGGACAGCTCGAGCTCCCCCGACTCGGCGAGGGCGACGGTGCGCATGTCCTCGACGAGCCTGACGAGCCGGTCGCCGTAGCGGACGGCGACGTCCAGGAAGCGGCGCTGCTCGACGTTGAGGCCGCCGACGCGCTCGTCGAGGACGAACTCGAGGTGGCTCTGAAGCGTTTCCGCAGCAGAGGCCATCGCCGCCGTCGTCGAGCCTGCGGAACGCTCGACGGCGGAAGGCCCGATACGCCAGTCCGACTGAACAACCATAGTCCTTCTCTCATGATGGGAGGAGCGGCGCCCGCGGCGATCGCCGCTCGCGCGACGCAGCCATCCCCGATTCGGAGTAGGACTAGACGATCAGGCCGAGCCTGATCGCCGTCGCCACGGCGTGCGTGCGGGTGGAGGCGCCCAGCCGCTCGGATGACTTCTGGAGGTGCGTTCGCACGGTCTCGGGACTGATCGCCAGGCGCCGGCCGATCTCCTCGTACGTGAAGCCCTCGGCGAGGAGCGTGAGCACGTCGGCCTCCCGGCGGGTGAGCTCGGACGGGACCCGCCCCGGCGTGAGCGAGACGATGCCGAGCGCCGGATCGACGTAGGAGCCGCCCGCGAGAACGGCGCCGAGGGCCCGGGCGACGTCGGCGAGGGGCGCCTCCTTGAGGACGATCGCGGCCGCGCCTGCGCCGAGCGCCTCGCCGACGAGGGCGTCGTCCGCGTCGGCGGTGTAGACGACGATGCCCGCCCGGGGCGCGGCCGCCCTGAGCTCCCCGACGAGCGCGGCTCCCGAGAGCCGGGGCATGCGGTAGTCGAGAAGGACGGCGTCCGGCGCATGCTCGCGCGCCGCGGCGACAGCCGAGAGACCGTCCCGCGCGGTGGCCACGACGTCGAATCCGCTCCCGCCGAGGAACTCGGCCACGGCCGCGACGAGGGCGGGATGGTCGTCTGCGACGAGGCAGCGGGGAAGAGCAGTCACGGACCGACCTTCCGGTACACGTTTGGCTCCATCCTGCGGACCGCCGAGACGAGCTCGTGTCCACTGGCGCCCTTGAGGAGGAATCCGTCGGCGCCGGCCTCGAGACCGGCCTCGATCAGCTCGTCCTGCTCGTACGCAGAGAGGAGCACGATGCGAGTCTGCGGTCGCCTCTCCTTGATCCTGCGCGTGGCCTCGATACCGTCGACCACGGGCATGCGGATGTCCATGAGCACGAAGTCCGGCGCCTCGCTCTCGGCAAGCGCGCAGGCCTGAAGGCCGTTCTCGGCCTCGCCCACCACGACCATGTCCTCCTGCGCGTCCAGGTAGGCGACGAGGCTCGCGCGGACGGCGAGATGGTCCTCGGCGACGACGATCCGGACTCGGTTCACGCGACCGCCCGAGGCAGACGGAGGACGAGCCGCGCGCCGGGGGCTGCGTCGGGGTCGACGGCAAGCGTCCCGCCGTGCAGCTCCGCGACGGCGCGACTGACCGCGAGACCGAGGCCCGACCCGGCACCGGCCCGCGTCGTCGTCCAGAGCTCGAAGAGCCGTTCGGCGTCGCCGGCGGGAATGCCGGGGCCCTCGTCGGCCACGATCGCCACGACGTCGTCTCCCTCGCGCTCGACGGCAACGGTGACGGTGCCACCCTCGGGCCTGGCCTGGAGCGCGTTCAGGAGGAGGTTCACGAAGACCTGTGCAAGCCGGCGGGGGTCGCCCTCCACGAGAGCCGGGACCGCCGGGTACGACTCGACGAGCTCGACGTTGCGTGCGGCGCTCGCGTGACGGACGAGGTCGACGGCGCCGGCCGCGACCTCGTCGAGCGGGAACGGACTTCCGTCCCCGGCCCGCCCGCGGGCGAAGCGATGCACCCGGCCGACGACCGCCTCGATGTCTCGAGCGCTGCCCTCGACGAGGCGAAGGCGCTCGTACGCCTTCGTGCCGGGCTCCGTCTCGCGGAGCAGGAAGTCGACGAGCGTGAGGATGGCGAACAGCGGATTGTTGATCTCGTGGGCGGCGCCCGCGGTCAACTCGCCGAGGGCGGCGAGCCTGCCCGCCTCCACCATCGAATCGACGCGCCCGGCCTCGTCGGCCGGAGCCACCGCAGGATGCTCCGCCATGCTCCTCCTTTCGGGAGCTGCGAGGACGGCGGCCATCCCTCTTCGGGCGCGAATCCCCTCACCCGAATCGGGGAGGGCCGGTCACTCCCTCGACTACGATGTCAGCCGGTTGACGCGAGTCACCGGGCGTATGAGGGATGGAGGTGCGGTGCCCGAAGTCGCGGTTCTACTCGTCGAGGACGACGCCATCGTCCGCGCCTGGGTGCGAAGCGCGCTCGCAGAGTCGGAGTTCCGCCTCGCGGGGGAGGCCTCGACGGCGGCAGAGGCGCTCGAGCTGGCCGGCCGGCGGGCCCCGGCGCTCCTGCTCGTCGACCACAATCTTCCCGACGGGACGGGCACGGAGCTCGTGCGGGCGCTGCGCGAGCGCGGCGTCCTGGCGCCCGCCGTCGTCATGACGGCCGGCGCGACCGGCGGGCTGAACGAGGCCGCGCGAGAGGCGGGCGTCCAGGGAACCGTCGTCAAGAGTGCGCGCAGCGACGAGCTGCTCACGGCCCTCCGGACCGTGCGCGACGGCGCCAGACGTTCGACCCGCGCCATCCGCGACGCGCCCCCGGAGAGGCGCCGCTCACCAGGCGCGAGCGCGACGTGCTCCGTCTCGTGGCCGCCGGGGGAACGAACGCCGAGGTGGCGGCCGGGCTCGGGCTCGGAGAGGAGACGGTGAAGACGCTCCTCGGCCGGATCTTCCTCAAGCTCGGCGTCCGCCGCCGGGCCGAGGCGGTCGCGGTCGCGCAGAGAGCCGGCCTGCTGTGAACGACGAGCTACGGCGCGCGTTCGTCGCGGAGGCGAGGCGCCGGCTCTTTGCCGTCGAGAGGGAGGGAGGCGACGCCGTGCGAGAGGCGCACACCCTGCGCGGATCCGCCGCCGTGCTCGAGCTCTCGGAGATCGAGGGCCTCGCCGCGAAGCTCGAGAACGCGCTCGCGGCCGGACGGATCAAGGAGTCGCGGCGCCTGACGGAGCGGATCGGCACGCTCGTCGAGGCCCTCGCCGACTCCGAGCCGACTCCCCCGGAAGCACCCCTCACCGCTCCCGCCGGCGATCGGACGGTTCTCTACATCGAGGACAGCCGGCCGAACGCGCTCCTCGTCGAGCGGACGCTGCGGCTCCGGGGCATCCGCATGCTCGACGCCCACACCGGGGCGGAGGGCATCCGGCTCGCCCGCGAGGAGCGGCCCGGGCTCGTGCTGCTCGACCTGCGCCTTCCCGACATGGAAGGCGCCTCGGTCTTCGCCCGCCTGCGGGAGGACCCCGCGACCGCCGGGATCCCCGTCGTCGTCGTGAGCGGCGGGGGCGAGCCCGAAGCGGTGGAGGACCTCACGGCCGCCGGCGTGCTCGCCTTCCTCGGCAAGCCCTTCCGGCTCGAACGCCTGCTCGCGCTCGTGGACGACGCGCTCGGGCCGGAGCATTAGATGGTTGATCGGAAAGTGTGGTGCCGGCGGGGGCGTCCGTGACCAAGCCTGAGGCCGCGATCATCCGCAGCCCGTACCTGGAAGGTACGGGCGAGGAACGAGCGTGGTGTCAGGCGACGCGTCACGGGCGTCAGCCGGCGGTGCCACGGTTTCCGTTCAATTTTCGATCAATCATCTAACACCCCGAACGGGGGACAAGGGTTCCCCGAAACGGGGCGACCCCTACCTCAGAACGTGAAGATGACCAACGTCAGCGAAGGGCAAAGCCAGGAGGCGGCTGCGCACGACCGGCAGGCGCTCACCGACGAGATCCGGGAGGTGCTCGATGTCGCCTCAGCCGCGTAGTTCCGAGCGCGTCCCGACGGGGCTCTCCTGCCTCGTCGCCGACGATCATCCGGCCATGGTGGAGGCGATCTGCGCCGTGCTCGAGGATCACGAGATCGAAGTCGCCGGCCGCGCCCGAAACGGCGACGAGGCGTACGCCAA
>JBOHAD010000147.1:0-4529 GCA_050697555.1 Gaiellaceae bacterium
TGGCGCGCACGACGAGGCGGCCGGAGACGTTGATCGTGGCGCCCGCGACCTCGGCGCCCGGGCCGACGTCCACGGGCACGGGCTCGCCGGTCAGCATCGACTGGTCGACGGCCGAGTCGCCTTCGACGACGACGCCGTCGGTGGCGATCTTCTCCCCGGGCCGCGCCACGAACACGTCACCGACTCGAACGTCCTCCACCGGAACGGCGATCTCGGCGCCGTCCCGCAGGACGGACGCCTCCTTCGCGCCGAGCTCGAGGAGCGCTCGCAGAGCCGCTCCCGAGCGGCTGCGGGCGCGCGTCTCGATGAAGCGGCCGAGCAGGACCAGGGTCGTGATGACGGCCGCCACCTCGAAGTACACGTCGGCGTCCCCGACGACGGCGACCGCGACGACGGACCAGATCCAGGCGGCCAGCGTTCCGAGCGAGATGAGCGTGTCCATCGTCGCGCCGCCGTGGCGGAGGTTCTTCGCGGCGGCCCGGTGGAAGGGCCACCCGGCGACGAGGATGACGGGGGAAGAGAGCGCGAGCGCGATCCATTCCCAGCCGTCCACCTGGAGCGGGGGCACCATCGCCAGGAGGACGACCGGCACGGTGAGCAAGGCCGCCAACAGGAGGCGTGTGCCGAGCGTTCTGCCGCGGCGCTCGCGAGCGGCGCGAGGGAGCGAAGCGCGGTAGCCCGCCGCCTCGACCGCGCGCAGGAGGTCGCCGACGCCCACGCGCTCGTCGAAGCGGACGGCCGCCTTCTCGGTGGCGAGGTTGACGCTCGCCTCGACGCCCTCGAGCCCGTTCAGCCTGCGCTCGATGTGGGCAGCGCAGGACGCACAGGTCATGCCCTCCAGCTCGAGGTCGACGCGCGTCGCGCTCACGCCGAGAGTATACCGTCTAGGGGTATATGAGCCCTAAACCGTCACTCTTCGTTCCGTCGTGAACATCGCCAACAGGTCGCTCCAGTACCGCCGGGCGGCGGGGCCCCGAGCGTGCGCGGTCGTTGCTTGTCCCGTCGCGAAGTCGGCGAGCGTGGCGACGAGGAGGTAGTCCGCCGCCTCGGTGGGCAGTTGCAGCTCGGCCAACTGGCGGCGCCAGGTCAGGTGGGTCACGTCAGCCAGCCATCCCTCCTCGATGAACGCGCGCCGAAAGGCTGCTGTCCGCGGAAGCATTCGCCGCCGGGACGCCGGGACTCGGCGTGCGTAGTTGTTCAGAAAGCGGACGATCTCGACCAGGGGATCACCCTCCGGCAGCGCTCCCTCCCAGTCGATGACGTTGAGACGGTCTCCAGACACCAGGCAATTGTTCGGCGCAAGATCCCCATGCACTGGAACCAACGGCACTCGCAAGGGGCCCAGCGCGCGCCCGACGGCGGTCACGCGGCCGATGATCTCGCGGCGGCGCGGGAGGTCCCTCGGCAACGCGTCGTCCAGGCGCCGTACGACGGCCTCGACCTCCACGGTCGCGGCCCCACTCGCGTCGTGAGCACGCAGTGCCGCAAGCCAGTCCGTTACAAGCGCGTGGTCACGGCTGCTGGAACGCGAGCCCGGTAGCAGACGCCGACGCAGGAGCACGTTCAGCGGGACTCCCGGCAGGCCGGACTGGGCAAGCACCACGGCAGCAGACGTCGAGAAGAGCCCGAGGGACACGGGCACGCGTCCGGACAGGGCGGGGATACCGGCAGCCTGTTCGAGGGCCGCATGTTCCGCTCGTAGCTGGCGCTGGGCACGCTGGTTCGTGCCCATCTTCAGGATGGCTGCCGGCGTACGGCAGCCTCGCGGGAAGACGGCGTACACGGCACGCCCTTCCCACCGGCTGGCGATGTGGACGACGCTGACCGGACCGGCGAGGGCGGCGGACGCCTGGGTGGCAGTCGCGGGCAACGACGAGCGCAGCTCAGCGAGGACGCCGTTCAGCATGCCTGGGCTCCGCCTGTCCGTCGGGCCAGGAAACCGAGGTCCGGGAAGAGCGCGAGAGCGGCGCGGCTGCTCGGTGTGCGCGTAAGCGCCGCGATCGCGACGGCCTCACGTACAGACACCGGCAGGCACATCGAAGTGAGAAACCAGCGCACCGCGTAGGCGTCCTCGAGCGGCACGAGGAACCGTGGGTAGAAGCCGCCGTGCCGGACGCCGTACGCCTCCACGTCGCGGAACCCGGCCTCGCGGAGCGCGCGACGGCCTCCGGCCATGGTCCATGCCTGCGGGTTGGTCACGAAGCGCCAGCGATGCGGCACCCCGAAGTAGAGTCCGCCGCCCGGCCGCAGGACTCGGGCGACCTCGGCCAAGACGAGTGCAGGCATGCCGTGCGTGCGGGCCGACGGGACCATCGCATGGTTCACGCTCTCGTCCTCGAGCGGGAGGACCCCGTCGATCGACGACACAACGCTGACCGGGTTCGCGCCGCGCCGCGCCAGGCTCCGGGCCAGCATCGGCGCCTGGCCGAAGATCAGCACGTCGACGCCGGGACGCAGCGGCAGGATGTGTGCCAGAGCCCCTCCGAGCAGGTCGCGACCCGCCGTCACGGCCTCGGGGTCGACTGCGCCCATCCGGCCGCCCTTAGCTCGCCATTAGGCGATGTTCGACCGCGAGACACTCGTCCCGCGGCTGACGCTCGTGTTGTCGCGCGAGGCGTCCCGAGATCTCGACACGTCGGGCGTGTTGTGGTCGCCGGTGCGGTCGCGAGAGCGGTCGCGCGAATTCGAGCGGTCGAGCACGCCGGCACCGTCGCCCGTCCGGTCGCGTGAGCGGTCGAGAGAGCGCGAGCGATCTGCGGACGTGGCGTCGCGGGAGCGGTCCATGGACCGCGATACGTCCCCGCTGTTCGCCGCGGCCAGACGGCCCGTCGGATCCGACTCGTCGTCTTCGTCGTCGTCGCCGCGCGCGAGAGTCTCGTCGAGGTCTTCCTCGTCGCGCTTGACCGCAACGTCCTCGCTTCCGACCTCGTTCCCCGACGCCGTGACGGTTGACGCGCCGAGCACGAGTCCGGTCGCAGCGAGCAGCGTCGCGAAGCCCACGAACGTAGCCTTGATCAGTCGGTCCATTCGGGTTCCCTCCAGGCGGTTGACGAAGCGAAGGTATCCCGGGGCGATAAGACGGCCGTGAGGGCGGGATGAGACTCTTCTCATCCTCCGCCGCTGCCATCTCGCCAACTGTGTACGAATGGTGAACCTGTAGCATGCCGCGCTGCCATGAGGCTCTCGCTCGTCCCTCGCACCTCCGAGTTCTACGACCTCTTCACCAAGGCGGGCGCGAACGCGCTCGAGGCCGCGCGCAAGGCCGGGGCCCGCTTCCGCGAGTACCCGAACTCGTCCGTGAGCCAGGCGGACATCAAGGCGATCGAGCACGAGGGCGACCAGATCACGCACGACCTCATCCAGCTCTTGAACACGCAATACGTGACGCCGTTCGACCGCGAGGACATCTTCGCGCTCGCCACCTCGCTCGACGACGTCGTCGACCACATCGACGAGGCCTGCGACCTGCTCGATCTCTATGGGGTCGAGTCGCCCACGAAGCATGCGCTCGAGCAGTGCCGCATCCTCGTGGAGGCCGTCGAGCATCTGGCGACGGCGGTCGCGGGCCTGAAGAGACCGAGCGGCGTCCAGGGAGAGCTCATCGCCCTGAAGGAGCACGAAGACGAGGGCGACCGCATCCTTCGCGACGCCATCGCCGAGCTCTTTCGCGACCCGCGGATCGATCCCCTCATCGTCATCCGCTGGAAGGACATCTTCGAGGCGCTCGAGGAGGCTCTCGACGCCTGCGAGGCAGCCGCGAACGTCATCGGCAACATCGTCGTCAAGAACGCCTGAACGGTCCTACTCGTGGACCTCACGCTCATCGCCGTCGTCGCGGTCGCGCTCTTCTTCGACTTCACGAACGGCTTCCACGACACGGCGAACGCGATCGCCACGAGCGTCTCGACGCGGGCGCTCTCCCCGCGGATCGCGGTCCTGTACGCCGCGGTCCTCAACTTCGCGGGCGCGTTCGTCTCGCTCGAGGTGGCGGCCACGGTGGCGACGGGCATCGTCGAGGCGAACGTGGTCACGCTCGAGGTCGTCCTCGCGGGCCTCGTCGGCGCGATCACGTGGGACCTGATCACGTGGTACTTCGGCCTGCCCACGAGCTCGAGCCATGCGCTGATCGGCGGAATCGTCGGCTCCGCCATGGCCGCGAGCGGCGCGGACGTCGTCAAGTGGAGCGGAATCGCCGAGGACGTGCTGATCCCGTCGCTCCTCGCACCCTTCCTCGGCATCGTCCTCGCGCTCGGGCTCATGTTCGTCATCATCTGGGTCATCCGCCGGCAGGCCCCCGGCCTGATCAACCGGGTTTTCCGGCGCCTCCAGGTCGTGTCGGCCGGCTTCGTCGCCTTCACCCACGGGACGAACGACGCGCAGAAGACGATGGGGATCATCGCGCTCGCGCTCGTCGCCACCGGGCACCTGTCCGCCGAGGAGTTCGAGGTGCCGCTCTGGGTGATCGTGAGCGCCGCGACCGCGATGGCGCTCGGCACCTACGCGGGCGGCTGGCGCATCATCCGCACGCT
>JBOHAD010000148.1:0-4474 GCA_050697555.1 Gaiellaceae bacterium
CGAGAGTGCGGCCCACCCGCCGATCGCGAAGAGATGGCTGCGGCGCCACATGACAGGTGAGATTGGCATCCCGTCCCATCCGTGTCGCAGCCAAAAATCCGAAACGACACCAGGCTCGATACGACCGAGGGGAAATGCGACCTCCGTCTCCCACGGATGCGTCAGCCGCCCGTCCTCGTGAAGATGAACCGTGCGGCCAAACGCGAAAGCAGCCATCGGTTCTTCCTGGAGCGCACGTACAGCCGAGTCGAGAGCGCCAGGAAGAACAAGATCGTCTGCATCGAGGTTTTGCACGAACTCGCCGTTCGAACGACTCAAGGCACGGTTTCGCGTCGCCGCCGTACCGAGCCAGCGCCCGTTCGGCTCTACGCGAACGCGCGGATCGCTCCGTATGGACGGAGGGACGGCGCGCACATCTTCGACCGCTCCATCAATTTGGAGCGCCCATTCCCATGAAACCTCCCCGGGCTGCCTCAACGAGTCGTAGGCCTCTAGCAGCCAATCGGCAGGCGGCGTTCGAGCTGCTGTCACGACTGTGACGACCACGTCCGGAGTTATACGCGGCGACCGGCGCGCTTTCGCCGAGACCCGCATGGCGGTCGAGGACGCAGTCGTGTCGACGACGAGTGAGCTCCCCGAGCACGGCCGGGACGACGCTGTACCCTAGAGTCGTGGAATGAAGCGCCACCCCGCCCTGATCCCGCTCTCGCGCGACCATCACAATGGACTCGTGCAGGCATTGCGGCTGCGCCGTGCTGCCGCGGACGGAGAGGCTTCGGCTCGGCTCGCGGCGGCCAGGGCATTCGTGGAGTTCTTCAGGAACGAAGAGCGTGTCCACCTTCGGGATGAGGAAGAAGAGCTCTTCCCGCTTTTCCTCAGGCACGTCCCGTCGCAGCCTGCTCCCCTCCGCGAGGCACGCGTCCAACACGTGCAGCTCGAGGGGTTCGCTCGCAAACTCGAAATCGCGGTGACGGCTGGCATCGTCGATCGAGAGACGTTGGACGCGGCGGGGGAACTGTTTGACGAACACATCCGGCTTGAGGAGCGACAGCTCTTTCCGCTGATCGAGGAACTCGTGCCAGACGACGAGCTCCGGAGGCTCGGGCTCGCCAGCAGGGACGTGACCTGCGCCGTTCGGCGCCCGCCCCTCACGAGGAGCCGATTCAAGGGGAGACAGGGAGATGGAGACACTGACGCAGATGAAGTGCGTCGCGTGCCGCAAGGACGCACCGACCGTGACGGATGCCGAGAGCGCCGAATTTCATCGCCAAGTCTCTGACTGGGACATCGTGGAGCTCGATGGAATCAAACGCCTGAGACGCGTCTTTTCAGTGGACGATTTTGCGCAGGCGTTGGAATTCACGAAGAAGGTAGGCGAGCTTGCAGAGGAAGAGGGTCATCACCCTGCGCTGCTGACCGAATGGGGCAGGACGACGGTCACCTGGTGGACGCACAAGATCAAGGGCCTGCATCGCAACGATTTCATCATGGCGGCGAAAACGGACCAGCTGTATCAGCCATGAACCGATCCGTTAGATAGACAGGGACCCGGTCTCGATGCGGGGAGACGGCGAGGTCATGACTTCTGGTTGCAAGGAGCACAACCTGAGACGGCGAACGGGCCTCACCGCATCGGGCAATGCGGGCGGTGTTCTCGGAAGTCCGCTAACGCCGCCGACGGCGATCTTGCGGCCGTAGGGTTCAGAAACTCGGTCCGCGCCGAGATACACCCTGATTTGCAGGGAGATCGAGTTTGGGTAGGATTCGGGGCCGCGGCAACACCGGCACCTGCCGGAGACATCAGAAGCAGGTCGCGGTCGCGATCAAACGGGGGCGCGGGATGGTCCTGCTGCCATACGTGGCTGAGTCGCAAGAGCCGCCGTCACGATCCCGCTCGCGCAGTTCCGATCACACGGGGCTGAGCAACCCGAGCCGACGCGTGCGGACGCGAAGAGGCCATCTCCTGGCGATGCGCGCACCCCGCCCACGACCGCTGTGCTCGCTGGTTTGCGTCTACTTGCCGCGCGAGGTCTTCTTCTGTTTCTTCGGCTTTGCTGGTGCGGTGGGCGTCTTCGCGGCGCCAAGCGGTTTCGGTCTCTTGGGCGACACCTGCTCCTCCTTTGGCTTCGGGGACTCCTGTCGATGCCGTGGCCGCAGGAGCGCCGTCAACGGCTGGAACGCTCAAGCCGATCCGCCTCTGCCTAGGTTCGAGGCCGTGAGGACGCTGCTTCTCGTGAGGGCACGGGCGGCGTCCTGACACCGCTCTGCGCGTACAAGTGAGACGAGCACGATCTGAGGATACGGGCCGGCGCCTGTGGGGTGACGCTTCTCTGCTGTCAAGTACTCGGTCCTTCGGCGATGGCCAGGTTCGGCAGTGAACGGAGCTGTCGATAGAAGTGGCGGGCGAGCATGCGCTTGCTGCAGCGCAGCGCCTCCCGCCTGCTCTTCCCGCGCGCGAGCAGGCGTGTGGGAGTCTACAAACTCGGGTCGTCCCTGCAAACAGATGCTTCCCGACCGTCCGACCGAATTTACGCACCCCACAACCTCGAGCGCGTGCTCCGGGTCTTCGTCCACCACTACAACGGCCACCGTCCGCACCGAGCGCTGGACCTCAAGCCGCCCGACCCGATGCGACCAACGCTCCGACTCGCGGGCTCATCGGGGCCAGACCACGTCGAGCGTCGAGATCGCCTCGGCGGACTGATCCACGAATACGGCTTCGCAGCGTGAACCCGATTCGCGCACCCCACACGCTTCACCATCACCTTTGAACGGTTTCGAGGGCCTCCGTCTCCTTACCTGCGTTATCTATCCCTCGAAGCGGCGCAGCACGAGGCAGGCGTTGTGCCCGCCGAAGCCGAACGAGTTGGAAACGGCGATCCGGATGTCGGCCTCGCGGGCTTCGTTCGCGATGTAGTCGAGGTCGCACTCGGGGTCCGGCGTGTCGTAGTTGATCGTCGGCGGCAGCACACCTTCGTGGATCGCGAGCGTGCAGAAGATCGCCTCGACGCCGCCGGCGGCGCCGAGGCAGTGCCCGGTCGCGCCCTTCGTCGAGGAGACCGGCGTCTTCCGGGCGTTGTCCTCGCCGAGCGCCCGCTTGATCACCCGCGTCTCGCTCGCATCGCCGAGCGGCGTCGAGGTGCCGTGCGCGTTGATGTAGTCGATCTCCTCGGGGTTGATCCCGGCGTCCGCGAACGCCATCTTCATCGCCCGCGCCGGGTGCTGGCCGGTCGGGTCGGGCTCGCTGATGTGCTCGGCGTCGGAGGAGACGCCGTAGCCGAGCAGCTCCGCGTACACCTTCGCCTCGCGCTTCTTCGCGTGCTCGAGCTCCTCGAGCACCAGGATCGCGCCCGCCTCGCCCATCACGAACCCGTCGCGGTCGGCGTCGAACGGCCGACTTGCCGCCGCGGGGTCATCGTTGCGGCGGGAAAGCGCGCGCATCGCCGAGAACCCGGCAATCCCGGCGCGCGTGATCGCCGCGTCGGTGCCGCCGCAGAGCATCACGTCGGCGCGGCCGAGCCGGATCGCATCGAGGCCGTCGCCGATCGCCATCTGCGAGGCGGCGCAGGCGGTGCAGGGCGCCGAGAGCGGCCCGCGCGTGCCGAGCTGGATCGAGACCCAGGCGGCGCCCATGTTCGGGATGATCGCCAGCGGCGAGAACGGATTGACGCGGTCGGGCCCCCGCTCGATCAGCGTGTCGGAGCAGTCCTCCATGGACTTCAGGCCGCCCATCGCGGTCGCGACCGAGGCGCCGACCCGGTCGGACTCCTTCTCGATCACGATCCCCGAATCAAACTCCGCCTGCCGCGCCGCCGCGACGACCAGCTGCGCGAAGCGATCCATCCGCCGCGCCTGCCTGTACTCGATCCACCGGGTTGGGTCGAACTCCTTCGCCTCGCAGGCGAAGCTGACCGGGAAGCCACTCGCATCAAAGGCACTAATCGCACCGGCGGCGGAGCGGCTGCCGATCAGGCGCTCCCAGCTCGTCGCGACGCCGCTGGCCAGCGGCGTCACCGCGCCGAGCCCCGTGATCACCACTCTCCGACGTCCGTTCGCGCCCATCAGCCCTCCGATCCCCAGTCTGCCGTCGACGAGGAGCACCTCGCGCGTGATGACCAACCCGGTGCGGCGACGGCCGGGCGGCCTTACGCTGGTATTCGCTCCGCCTCGCGCGCCTGGGCCGCGCCAGCCGCAGCAGTCTGCATCGGAGCGAGGTCTGCCAGCTCCGTCTCGAGCTGCTTCAGCGCCTGCACCTCGAGCTGGCGCACGCGCTCGCGGGTGAGCCCAAGCTCGCGCCCGACCGTCTCGAGCGTCTGCCGCTCGCCCTGAAGGCCGAAGCGACGCTCAACGATCAGCCGCTCCCGTTCGGGCAGCCGTTCGAGCCTGCGCTGCACCGTCTGCCGGAGAAGCGACCGCTCCGCCTCCTCGACGGGGTCACCAGCAGCCGGATCGGCAAGGAAGTCGGCGAGCTCGG
>JBOHAD010000149.1:0-4456 GCA_050697555.1 Gaiellaceae bacterium
GGCGAGCTGCCGCGGCGCCCGGCCGGCCCGTTCCGGGAGCGCGAGCAGGCGCTCGATCAACGCCGCGAGCGCGCGCCCGAGCGTGAGCTCGTTCGCGATCGGCTCGGGGAAACAGAGTGACTCCGCAAGCTCGGAGGGAGGCCGTCGGGGCTCGACGCTGCCGTCGTCGTCCCCGCTCGCGAGCCGCCAGGCCTCCGCCCCGTCCGCCCCCAGCCGGTCGGCGACGGCCCCGCCCGGCAGACGGGCCAGCTCGCCGAGGCGCTTGACGCCGAGCTCGGCGAGCTCCTCTCGCCGCTCGGGGCCGAGCGGGAGAAGGTGAAGCGGGAGCGGCTCGAGGAAGAGCCGCGTCTCGCCGTCGTCGACGACAACCGTGTGCCCCGAGGGCGCGACCGCTGCCGCCGCGAGAGCCGCGAAGCGCCGCGAGGCCGCTCCCACCCGGGGCTCCCATTCGGGGCCGACCGCGTCGAGCGCCCGCGTGAGCGCGGCCTCGAGGCCGCCCGCGAGCCGCTCGATCCCCCGCGTCTCGAAGTAGGCGCAGCCCGGCTCGACAGGCTCGACGGCCACGCCGGTGTCCTCCAGCCTGCGCAGAAGGCGCTCCCACTCCTCCTCGACCTCAGCCGGATCCTGCTCCACGAGCTGAAGCTCGGGGCAGGTAGCGAGCGCCTCCGAGAGGCGCATTCCCGGCCGGATCCCCGCGCACTCGGCGGCGCCGGTGCAGGGCCCCAGAAGGGGCTGCTCTCCCGGCGCCGGAGCGAGCGCGACGGGCTTTCCTCGCAGGTCAGGCCGCCTCAGGAGCGGGGCGCGAAGGGCGAACGCCGGAATCGTGAGACAGCCGACCATGGAACGCATGTTCTACACGAACATACGTTCTCCTGTCAAGCCGGCGAGTATCCCTTCAAGGGAGAGGGGCAGGCCGCTAAGTGGGCGGCCTACGCAAGCTTCGCGACTATGTCGCGCACTTCTTTGATCACGGCCGGGAACGGCTCCGGGAGCAACCATCCCTCACCAAACGCTACGTCAGCGCGGACCTTGCAATTTATGTGCAATTCCGGCTGCGGTCCCGCAGGGACGATCTCGACGTCAGCGAGTGGGTCGCCGTTCTCTATGCGGCCCCCGTAGATGATGACCTCTCCGTAACTCGCGATGTCCCGCACTGCATTGAAGTGCATGTCCGCTTCGATGAAGGCGGCGAGTCTGAACGTGGCACTTCGATGTTTGTCCTCTCGGGCAAGTCTGTTCAGGATTGCGAGCGGGGCAGCGTCAGGATCAGGTCTGTGGTACGGCTGAAGCGCCTCAATGACGTCACGGTGCCTCTTATGCAAGCGGCGGAGGCGCTTCCTGCCGTACTTCCGAAAGTCGGACTCCGAGACGAAGATTGGAAAGTCGGTGTCTCCGTACGAGCCGCCACTCAGGGCCGAGACGAGGTTGTTCAAGGAACTTCTAAGCGCATGCGCCGTCTCTCCAACAAGGATGTCGAGGATTGGTGGCGGGTCGCCTCGCGTCTGGAAGTAGAACGTGAACCGTTTCGTCTCCGGGTTGTACTTGCCGGGGGTCTCATACGGCTCATCCCTCTCAAAGAACACGCGGAGTTCACGGTGGAGTTCGTCAAGGTGGGTTTTGGCCCGCTTGATCTTCTCCTCGCAGACGGCTAACGACGGATGCACGCGCTAACCTCATCATGAGTGACCGACAAACTACAAGAGCCGGCCGAGACGGACTGGGAGGACGAGGGCGGAGCGTCCCGGCCGGAGCCGAAGCAGAGGACTTCCAAGGGCTTAGAGATCCCCGTGCCCAAGCGGAGGGACGTGATGGACGCCCTGCGGAGGCTCGTCCAGCCCGAGAAGAAGCCCTAGCGGGTTCTCCTGCCTCCGCGAGGCAGAAGGTACATCGCGGCAATGAGGGCGACGATGATCACCACAACGATGGCGACGATGGCGACGGTCGAGACAGCGAGGATCACACAGCCGTCTTTTCCGTCGCTCCTCCCCCCAAAACGTTGGAACTCTAGACCGTCCTGCTTACGGCCTCCTTCAAGAGGTCGGTGAACATGGGCGTCCCGGATTCGCGCCGGTTGTAGCGCCACGTCCACTCGTTCAGGTGGCCCTGAAGCCACTTGTGCGAGACGGCGTGATGAGCGCCCCGCACACCCGTCTTGAACAGACCGAAGAAGCCGTCGATGGTCTGCGTATGCACGTCCCCGTCCACGTAGATGCGGGCGTGATGCTTGATCCGCCGGTGCGTATAGCCCTTCTTGCCGAGCCGGTTGTACGCCTTGTACTCGTCGGTAAAGACCATCGAGCCGGGAAGGATGTACGACTGCGCCAGCGGCGCGATGACCGAAGCTCGACTATTCGGCACTACCGAAGCGCGGATACGCCCGCCGCGCTCGACAGCCCCGAACACGACCGCCTTGCGGTCCCAATAGTCGGTCTGAGCGTTCCAGCCGAGCTTCGCTCGCCGGTTCCGGTCGGACTGTCGCGGCTTCCCGCCCACGAACGTCTCGTCGGCCTCGACCGCGCCCGAAAGCGGCTCATGATCCTCGTTCATGAGCTGGTTGCGAATCTTGTTGAACATGCGCCATGCGGTCTTGTACGTCACGCCAAGCTCGCGCTCCAAGTGCTTGGCCGAGATCCCGCATCGAGTGCTAGTGATGAGGTACATGGTGTAGAACCACAGGTGAAGGGACGTAGACGACCGCTCAAAGATCGTTCCCATCAGCGGGTGGACGCGGAAGCCGCACGCCGAGCAGAACCACGCAGGCCGCTTCTGTGCCGTCTTGTACCGCTTGAAAACCCTCTCCGTCTCGCAGCGCTGGCAGAAGGCGTGTTCCCCGTCAGGGGCGTAGCGCTCGCGCCATACGTGCCGCAGGCACGTCTCATCGTCAGGGAACTCGCGCATGAACTCCATAAGGGACATGGAGGACTCAGAGGCACGGCCGCGGATAGGGTTAGATCGGTCAACCGGGGGCATCTAGCGCTCCTTGTTGGCAAGAAAGCGTCACCGGTGCTCGCCGGTGACGCTTTCGCTTTATCTAAGCCAATCCTACTGGGTCGGTCGGATGGACCCTCTCCCTCAAAGGGATACTTCCCGTCAAGCCGTCGCGGCCGAGGCGTACAATCCAAACGTCGTGGGGGTCAGCTACAGCTCCCCGGACTCTCCCTACACGCAGCTCTGCGCCGTCTACACGTGCCGATGCGGAGCCACTGTCTCCGGGGTCGGGCGGCAGGCGGGATTCCTCCCCCGCGGGTGGCTGCGGCTCTCCGAGACGACCTGCATCTGCGAGCACTGCGCCGAGCGGCGCGAGCAGGCCGCGAGCGCCTGACCGGCGGCGAGGCCCGCCCCGCGGCGAACGGCGCACCTACGCGACGATCTCCGCCGCGGAGCCGTTCATGCCCGCGAGGCGCGGCACGACTTCGAGGACGCTCTCGCGGGCGCACCAGGCCACGTCCTCGCCCAGCTCTTCGTGGAAGGGGTTCTCCGAGGCGCGGAGACCCTCGAGCGCGCTCTCGAAGGAGCGCGCGATGCGAACGGCCGCCTCCGCCGCGTCGCTCCGCTCGCCGCCGAGGAGCTCGGCGATCCGCCCGGCACAGTAGGCGTCGTCGAGCGTGAAGCGCCCTTCCACGCCGGCGCAGACCACCTCCACGTCCGCGCCGATCTCGCGCGCTGTGGCCGCAACAGCGTCGAGGTTGAGGAGGCTCCCGACCAGAATTGAGTCCGCGTTCGCGGCGGCCGCGACGATCGCCCGCGTCCCGTTCGTGGTCGAGAGGATGAGCGTCTCCGCGCGCGGCGCGACAAACTCGCGGGGCGAGTTGCCGAGGTCGAAGCCCGGGATGGCCGCGGCTTGGCGCTCGCCGGCGAGCACGCCTTCGCCGACGCGATCACGAAGCGCCCGGGCCTCGTCGATCTCGGCGCAGCAGAGGACGCGGCGGTAGCCGGCGTCGAGGGCCTGGACGATCGTCGAGGTGGCGCGGAGGACGTCGACGACGACCGCAGTCGGGATGCGCTCGGCCTCGTCGGGGGTGAAGGCGACGTGAACGCGCACGGCTCGTGACGTTACACGGCGCCGATACGATCTCACGATGGCCGCGCCCGAGCAGACGCAGACGCAGGTCTGCTACCGGCACCCCAGCCGGGAGACGGCGGTCCGGTGCTCGACCTGCGAGCGGCCGATCTGTACGGACTGCATGGTGTACGCGGCAGTCGGCATCAAGTGTCCGGAGTGCGCCGGGCGCGTGACGGGTGCCAAGGGCGCGGCGCGGCGGGTGCAGCGCGGCGCCACCGAGGGAACGGGCGGCCTCGTCACGAAGAGCCTCATAGCCCTCAACGCCGCCGTCTTCCTGCTCCAGGTGGCCCAGTCCCCCGACGGCCTCCGGCGGGCCTCCTCAGGCGAGATCTTCCGGGACGGCGCCCTCTACGGCCCGCTCGTCGCCCAGGGCGAGTGGTGGCGTCTCCTGAC
>JBOHAD010000150.1:0-4417 GCA_050697555.1 Gaiellaceae bacterium
TGGCGGGCGCGTCGGGGACGGTGGAGGAGATCGGCCTGACGTACACGGTCATCCGGGCGGGCGACGGGGCCCGCTATTTCGTCCCGAACGCGAAGCTGGCCTCCGATACCATCAGAAATGCGACAATCGCAGCGTCGGAGCACCTGGCCGCGGTGAGGGTCTTCGTGCCGCTCTCGGCGGATCTCGACCGGGTGCTCGGACTTCTCGTCGACG
This sequence comes from Gaiellaceae bacterium, assembly GCA_050697555.1. Taxonomy (GTDB): domain Bacteria; phylum Actinomycetota; class Thermoleophilia; order Gaiellales; family Gaiellaceae; genus DASQWP01. Next base: position 214 of record JBOHAD010000150.1, read on the forward strand.
AGGCGCGGAAAGCGCCCGAAGCCGTGCCGGAAAGAGAGCCCAACGCCACCGTGAGCCAACTGGAGGCGACCTCCGCGGTCGTCACCGTCGAGGCCTGGGCGCCCACCGCCGCGGACGCCACGGACCTCGCCGCCCAGATCCGTGAGTCTGCGCACCGGCGCCTGCGCGCGGAGGGGGTCTACGCGTGACCGCGCACGGGCGCAACGGCAAGAACGGGAAGAACGGCAAGAACGGGCGTAACGGGAACGGGAACGGCCTGTCGGCGGCGAACAATCGCAACCGCCGCCGGAGGCGCGAGCGCCGCCGCCGCGACAAGTCGCAGTCGCGGCGTTTCGCCCTCGTCTCGGCCGTCGCCGTCGTCCTGGCCGCGAGCGCCGTGCTCGTCGCGGCGGCTTTCACCGGCGCCGCGGCATTTCGCGAAAGCTGCTCGCTCGCCTCGCTCCGGCCGGTCTCGATCGGCCAGAACTCGTTCGTCTACGCCGCCGACGGCTCCATCCTCGGCGCGATCCCGGCGGACAAGAACCGCCAGCCGGTCATGCTCGAGCAGATGTCGCCTCTTCTCGCCGAGGCGACCGTGGCGATCGAGGACCGCCGCTTCTACGCGCACGACGGGCTCGACTACGAGGGCATAGTCCGCGCCGCCGTCAAGAATCTCGAGAGCGGCCAGATCGTCCAGGGCGGCTCGACGATCACGCAGCAGCTCGTCCGCAACCTCTACATCGGCAACGAGGTCACCTGGAAGCGCAAGACGAAGGAAGCGTGCCTGGCCCTCAAGCTGGAGGAGCAGGGGCTGCCGCGGATGTGGGGGCAGCTGCCGTCCGCCCTGACCGTCGGGGAGCGGAAGAGCTGGCGCAAGGACAAGATCCTCGAGACCTACTTGAACCAGGTCTACTTCGGGAACCACGCCTACGGGGCGGAGGCGGCGGCGCAGACGTACTTCGCCAGGCCCGCCGGCGAGCTGAACCTCCCTCAGGCCGCGCTGATCGCCGGGCTCCCTCAGGCGCCCTCCGTCTACGACCCGTTCCAGCGTCCAGACGAGGCCGTGCGCCGCCGCAACGACGTGCTCCGTGCGATGTGGCAGGCGGGCTACATCGATCGGCTGCAGTACGAGCGGACGATCGCCAAGGGGCTTCGCCTCAAGCGCGGTGAGCTCTACACGAAGATCCGCGAGCCGTACTTCTTCTCCTACGTGCGCGAGCAGCTCATCGACAAGTACGGCGCGGGCACGGTGCGAGGCGGGGGCCTGAAGGTCTACACGACGATCAAGCCGACGTTCCAGAAGGCGGCCGTGGTGGCGATCGAGAACACGCTCACCGAGGGTGGCGATCCTGCCTCCGCGATCGTCTCGATCAACCCCCGCAACGGCGCCATTCGTGCGATGACGGCGGTGGCCCCCGGCCGGAAGAACCTCCAGTTCAACCTCGCCGCGCAGGGCCGCCGGCAGTCCGGCTCCTCCTTCAAGACGTTCGTGCTCGCCGAGTCGATCCGCCAGGGGATCAACCCGAGCTCGACGATGTACCTCTCCGCTCCCTTCCGTTGGCAGCCCGATCCGAACAGCGAGCCGTGGGAGGTGTCGACGTACTCCAACTCGTACTCCGGGCCCATGTCGATCTCGAGCGCGACTCTCGCCTCCGACAACACAGTCTTCGCGCGGCTGACGCTCGACGTCGAGCCGGAGAACGTCGTCAGGATCGCCCGCCGTATGGGGATCAAGACGAAGCTCCAGCCGGTTGCCTCGATCGGGCTGGGCTCCAACTCCGTCTCCGTCCTCGAGATGGCCTCCGCCTACGCGACGCTGGCGGCGGGGGGCGTCTACTCGGAGCCGATGGCGATCCGAAAGGTCGTCCTTCCGGATGGCAAGGTGGACAGGGGAGCGGGCTGGGGCGTCTCCAAGCGCAAGCAGGTCATGCCGGACGGGGTCGCCTACGAAGTGACCCGGATCCTCCAGCAGAACATGACCGGCGGCACGGGCACCGGGGCGTACTACGGCGACCCGTCGTCGGCCGGGAAGACGGGTACGACGGACAACTTCGCCGACGCCTGGTTCGCCGGCTACACGCCGCGGGCCTCGACCGTCGTCTGGGTCGGGTATCCGAACGCCCAGATCGAGATGACGAGCGTGCACGGGATCAGGGTGGCGGGCGGCACCTTCCCCGCCACGATCTGGAACCTCTTCATGTCGGCCGCCTTCGGCGACTCGCCGTATGCCGACTGGCCGCTGCCGGCGAACCCCGTCGAGTGGCTTCCGTTCGAGGGCCAGTACGAGTACGTGCCGCCTCCGCCTCCGCCGGAGAAGAAGAAGAAGGACAAGGACAAGAAGGACGGCGAGGACGAGGGCGGGGAGACGACCACGACGACCGAGGAGGAGCCGCCTCCGCCCACGACCACCGAGGAGGATCCTGAAGACGAGGACACCGCCTGACGGTGGCGAACCCGGATCAGGCGGACTCGGACGGCGGGATAGCGCTCTCGCACCCTCGCCGCCCGCCGCGCTCCTAGCCGGCGGCGCGTGTCTCCTGCTCGTCGCTCTCGCGGTGGCCGCCGCGTATCCGGAGAGCTCGCCGCTCGTCCCCGAGCACGCCGCGCTCGACGGCGGCTGGGCCTGGGCCTACCTCGTTGCCGCAGCGGCCGCTTTCGCCGCCTACGTTGGAGGGCTGCTCGTGCTCGGGCGTGCCCGGGATGCGCGGCTGGGGGCCGTCCTCGTCCTCGCCTTCGCCGTCCAGCTCGCCCCGCTCGCCGGGCCCGTGCTCCTCTCCACCGACGTCTACACGTACTGGGACTACGGCCGCATCGGGGCGGTCCACGGCGGTAATCCCTACGTCGACCCTCCGAGCGACTTCCCGGACGATCCCGCCTTCCCCCTCATGGGCGCCCAGTGGCGGGATACGACGTCGGTCTACGGGCCCGGCTTCTCGCTCGCGTCGGAGGCGCACGCGACCGTCGCCGGCGACTCGCCCGATCTGGCGGCCTGGATGTACAAGGCGCTGGCGGCGCTGGCCATGCTCGCGCTGACGGTTCTCGCCGCCCGCCTGGGGCGCCGCCCCGCGTATGCGGCGGCCTTCGTGGGCTGGAACCCCCTTCTCGCGCTTCACTTCGCCGGCGGAGGGCACAACGACGCGTGGATGATGGCTCTCGTGCTGGGTGCGCTTGCCGCCGGGGCAGCCGGGCGGCGGGCGCTCGCAGGTGCGGCCTGGGCGCTCGCAGTCGCGGTCAAGTGGCTCCCGCTCGTCTTCATCCCGCTGCGGTACCTGGAGGCGCGGCACGCGGGGAAGCCGGTCAACCACTTCGCGTTCCCGGTGACGCTCGCGCTTGTCGCCGGAGTCGCCACGCTCGCGTACGGAGGCGCGTGGCTGGGAGCCTTCGGCCCCCTCCGGGAGAACCTCGTCGAGGAGCGCGCCGCCTACAGCATTCCGAGCCGGATCGCGGACCTGGGGATCCCCGAAGACGCCGCGGTCGCCCTCCTCGCGGCCCTCTTCGTCATCGCCTACGCCTGGCTCCTGCGGGAGGCGTGGCGCGGCCGGGCCAGGCTCGCCCTGACGGCCGGCCTCCTGCTCGTGGCCACGTCCTGGCTCGTCCCCTGGTACGCGGTCTGGGCCGTCCCGCTCGCGGCCGTGGAGGAGGATCCACCGGCCCGCTGGCTCGCGCTCGCGCTCTCCGCCTACCTGCTCCGCGACGCCGTGCCCCTGTGACCCCCACCGCTTCGGGCCCTGCGCGCTAGCGTACGCCCGTCGTGGCGGAGCTGATCTCGATCGCCGAGGCGCAGCGCCTCGTCCTCGAGCGGACGAAGCCCCTCGAGGCCGAGCGGGTGCCCATCGAGCGCGCGTCCGGCCGCGTGCTCGCTGAGCCTGCCGCCGCGGCCGTGGACCTGCCGCCCTTCCCGAGCTCGGCGATGGACGGCTTCGCCCTTCGCTCCGGCGACACGGAAGGCGGGCCGGTAACGCTTGCAGTCGTCGAGCGGATCGCGGCCGGACGTCCTGCCTCCCGTGCCCTCGCCGCCGGAGAGGCGATGGCGATCGCCACCGGCGGAGTCGTGCCCGAGGGTGCCGACGCGGTCATCCAGCTGGAGCACGTCGAGGAGACCGAGGCGGGCCTGGTCGTCCGCGAGCCGGTTCCGGCGGGCGCGAACGTGCGCGGGCGCGGAGGCGACGTGCGGGCGGGCGACGGCGTGCTCGAGGCGGGGATGCGGCTCGCCGCGGCGCAGGTC
>JBOHAD010000151.1:0-4398 GCA_050697555.1 Gaiellaceae bacterium
AGCCAGCCGAGCCCGACCGCCTGGAGCGCGAGCCCGGCCGCCATGATGGGCCGCCCGCCGATCCGGTCGGAGAGCGCGCCGGCGAGGGGGGCGATGAAGATCGGCATCGCCGTCCACGGGAGGATGCGCAGCCCGGCGTCGAGCGGGCTGTATCCCTGCACCGTCTGGAGGAACTGCGCCAGCAGGAAGATGGAGCCGAACATGCCGAAGAACATGAACAGCGAGGCCGCGTTCGCCGCCGCGAAGGCGCGGCCGCGGAAGAACCGCATCGGCAGCATGGGCGCACGGGCGCGAACCTCCCAGGCGACGAAGGCGGCGGTCAGCACGGCGCCGAGGCCGAGGGCCGTGAGGATCTCCGCGCTCGCCCAGCCCTCCGCGTTGCCGCGGACGACGCCCCAGACGATCCCGAAGAGTCCCGTGCTCGCCAGCGCGAGGCCGGGAAGGTCGAGCCGCGTTCGGGGGCCGTAGCTCTCGTCCAGCCGCCTCAGCGCGAGCGGGATGAGGACGAGGCCGATCGGCACGTTGAGCCAGAAGATCCACTGCCACGAGACGCCCTCGACGACGGCGCCGCCGACGAGTGGCCCGCTCGCCACGGCGAGGCCGCCCACCGCGCCCCAGGCGCCGAAGGCGAGACCGCGCTTGTCGGCCGGCACGGCGGCGCTCAGGATCGTCAGGGTGAGCGGGGTGACGATCGCCCCGCCGACGCCCTGGGCGGCGCGGGCGAGAATGAGCGCCTCGACGCTCGGTGCGATCGCGGCCGCGACGGAGGCGGCGGTGAAGATCCCGAGCCCGACGGCGAAGAGCCGCCGGCGTCCGAAGCGGTCGCCGAGCGCGGCGCCGGTCAGGAGGAAGACGGCGAAGGTGAGGGTGAAGGCGTTGACCGTCCACTCGAGGTCCTCGATCGATGCACCCAGGTCCGCGCGAATGACGGGGAGCGCGTTCGTCACCACGAGGTTGTCGAGCATGGCCATGAAGAGGGCCACCGACGTGATCGCGAACGTCCAGATCGTCTTCGTCCTAGCGCTCATCTCGTCTCCTCCTTGTTACTGATTGGTCACTTACCAAGAGTGGAAAAAAAGAGAGGGCTCACTGCGCCCCTCCCAGCTCGTGCGCCCAGCTGTTGTCCTCGCCGCAGATCTGCGGAAGGTCCATCGCGGCGGCGACGTTCATGAGCATTCCCCGAGCGAAGAAGTCGCGGATCTCCGCCGTGCTCGCACCGGTGACGCTCTCCACGTAGCGGAAGAGCTCCGCGAAGCCCGCGCGGGCCGCGTCGCGCACTTCCGGGTCGGTGCAGGCGGCGTACATCTGCATCTGGCCGAGGAGCAGGTCGCGGTCGGCGAGCAGCTGCGCGTACGCGTTCCCCATCGCCCGCATCGCCTCGTCGCCGCGCTTCCCGTCCGCGGCCTCCTGGAAGGCCGCCAGCACGCGGCCGAAGCAGCGCCGGGAGCTGGCGACGAAGAGCTCCTTCTTCGTGCCGAAGAGTCGGAAGAGGTACGGCTGCGAGATGCCGGCGCGCCTGGCGATGTCCTCCGTCGACGTCCCGTGCAGGCCGCCCTGCGCGAACTCCTTCACGGCCGCCTCGAGGATCTCCTCGCGGCGCACCTCGGCGCTCTTCCGGGCTGCGGTCGGGGCTCTCACAAGGAAGGAAGTTAGCAGTCACTCACAAGTGCTGTCAAGGGCGTGACCTAAGATCTCCCTCGTGAGCACCGCGCTCGTGACCGGCGGCGCCGGCTTCCTCGGCTCCCACCTGTGCGACTACCTGCTCGCCCGCGGGCACCGGGTGATCTGCGTGGACAACCTCGACACCGGCTCGCTGGGGAACATCGAGCACATCCGCGAGGAGGCGTTCTCGTTCCTGAACCACGACCTGACGGAGCCGCTCTGGCTCGAGGACGAGATCGACGTCGTCTTCCACCTGGCGAGCCCCGCGAGCCCGATCGACTACGCCCGCCTCCCCCTGCACACGCTCAAGGTCGGCTCCTACGGCACGCACCACATGCTCGGAGTGGCGAAGTTCAAGCGCGCCCGCTTCCTGCTCGCGTCGACGAGCGAGGTGTACGGCGACCCGCAGGTGCATCCGCAGCCGGAGACGTACTGGGGGCACGTGAACCCGATCGGGCCGCGGGGGGTGTACGACGAGGCGAAGCGGTACGCCGAGGCGCTGTCGATGGCCTACCATCGCCAGCAGGGGGTGGACACGTGCATCGCCCGGATCTTCAACACGTACGGGCCGCGCATGCGCCCGCACGACGGGCGGGCGATCCCGACCTTCGTGCGGCAGGCGCTCGAGGACAAGCCGCTGACGGTGTTCGGGGACGGGTCGCAGACGCGCTCGTTCTGCTACGTGGACGATCTCGTGCGCGGGCTCGCGCTCCTCGCGGAGTCGAGCGAGCACCTGCCGGTGAACATCGGGAGTCCCACGGAGATGAGTCTGCTCGAGCTGGCGGAGACCGTGATCCGGGTGTCCGGGTCGAAGTCGGAGATCGTCTTCGAGGCGCTGCCCGTGGACGACCCGCAGGTGCGCCAGCCCGACATCACGCGCGCGCGCCAGGTGCTCGGCTGGGAGCCCGAGGTCGGCCTCGAGGACGGGTTGCGGCGGCTGCTCGAGAGCCTCGGCCAGACGTCCGCCGCCGACGTCGCCGGCGTCTAGCGCCGCGCACGGAAAATCCCTGCAAAGCAGCTCCGTCCGACCCCCGCTCTACCCTCCTTGGTCCCCCTTCGCGGGGCCGGCACACACCGATAGTCTTGGGAGGAAGAGATGGCGTCCGCAGCACGCACCCACACCGCACCCGTGATCGACAACGAGGCGCTCGTCAACGCCGTCGCGGACCCTGCTCGCTCCTGCGGCGTTCGCCGCTCGTACACGATCCCGGGCCGCGATCCGTTCGACGAGATCGAGTGGGAGATCCGCGACGCCTTCATCCCCGGCAAGGACAAGCCGGTCTTCGAGCAGAAAGGCGTCGAGTTCCCCAGGTTCTGGTCGCAGACGGCCACGAACATCGTCGCGCAGAAGTACTTCCGCGGGCGCATGACCTCGCCCGAGCGCGAGTCGAGCGTGCGGCAGATGATCGGCCGCGTCGTGGCGACGATCGGCGCGTGGGGCCGCGAGGGCGGCTACTTCGCCGACGAGGAGGAGGCCGAGACCTTCGAGGCCGAGCTGAAGGCGCTTCTCGTCAACCAGCACGCCTCCTTCAACTCCCCGGTCTGGTTCAACGTGGGCTTCGAGGAGCGCCCTCAGGCGAGTGCTTGCTTCATCCTCTCAATCGATGACTCGATGGACTCGATCCTCGACTGGATCCGCCGCGAGGGGATCATCTTCCGCGGCGGCTCGGGCTCCGGCGTCAACCTCTCCAAGCTGCGCTCCTCGCAGGAGCAGCTCTCCAAGGGCGGCTACGCATCCGGCCCGGTCTCGTTCATGCGCGGCGCCGACGCCTCGGCCGGCACGATCAAGTCGGGTGGCAAGACACGGCGCGCGGCGAAGATGGTCGTCCTCGACGTCGACCATCCCGACGTCGAGGAGTTCATCTGGTGCAAGGCGCGCGAGGAGGAGAAGGCGCGCGTCCTCGAGGCCGCCGGGTACGACATGTCGCTGAACTCGTCCGACTGGGCCTCGATCCAGTACCAGAACGCGAACAACTCCGTCCGCATGAGCGACGCCTTCCTCGAGGCGGCCGAGGCGAACGAGGACTGGAACCTGACCGCGCGCACCGACGGGACCGTGATCAAGACCATGCCGGCGCGCGAGCTCCTGCGGCAGGCTGGCGAGGCGGCGTGGAAGTGCGCCGACCCAGGCATCCAGTACGACACGACGATCAACGCGTGGCACACGCTGCCGAACACCGGTCGGATCAACGCATCCAACCCGTGCTTCCCGGGTGACGCACGCGTCCATACGACACGCGGGCTCTTGACGTTCCGCGAGCTCTACGACCTCGCCTGCGAGGGCGAGGAGGTTCGTGTCCACACACATCGCGCGACGGCTCCTGAGCCGGGCGAGGGCGTAGTGGCGAGCAGGCCCCTCGTCGTCATGCAGAACGGCTTCGCCCCCATCGTGCGCCTGCGCTTCGCCAACGGGCAGGAGCTCCGCTGCACGCCGAATCACCGCATCTGGACGCTCAACCGCGGCTACGTTGAGGCCGCCGAGCTCACCGCCGACGACCAAGTGCTCGTCAACGACACCCCCACGCCGGCCGAGGACGCCTCGTGGGCGCTGCCGGTCAAGCTCGAGTCGCTCGCGGTCTCCCGCAGCCGCGGCGGGACGACGACCTACCGGGAGCTTCCCGAGCGCTGGAGCGAGGGTCTCGGCGAGCTGATGGGCCATCTGGTCGGCGACGGCTGGATCACGGACGTCCAGACGGGCTGGGTCTACGGCGGCGACGACATCGACGACGGGCTTTG
>JBOHAD010000152.1:0-4347 GCA_050697555.1 Gaiellaceae bacterium
AGCACCTTCTTGCCGAAGATCCACGGGCCGGTGTCGACCACGATGTAGCTCGAGCCGACGTCGTATGTCGCCTCGTCGATCTTCCCGATGCCCCCGTCGACTGCCTCGACGGAGTAGCCCGTCAGATCGATGTCGCCGATCGTCTCGTCACGATAGGACCACATCTCTTCCATCGCGGATTCCCCCTTCCGATGCGTACCGGCCGCACCCGAAGGGCGTTCCCGCCGCAACGCTCGGTAAACGCCTCTAGATGATTGATCTAGAGGTTCCCGCGGAGCGCCTGCTCGCGCTCGATCGCCTCGAAGAGCGCCTTGAAGTTGCCCTCGCCGAAGCCGACGGCGCCGTGGCGCTCGATCACCTCGAAGAAGAGAGTCGGGCGGTCCTGCGCCGTCTTCGTGAAGACCTGAAGGAGATAGCCCTCGTCGTCGCGGTCGGCCAGGATCTTGAGCCGGCGGAGCGCCGACCAGTCCTCGTCGATCTCCCCGACGCGCTCCCCCACCTCCTCGTAGTACGCGTCCGGAGTGTCGAGGAAGCGGATCCCGCGCTCGCGCAACGCGGTCACGGTGCCGACGATGTCCTCGGTGGCGAGCGCGATGTGCTGCACGCCCGGGCCGCCGTAGAACTCCAGGTACTCCTCGATCTGGCTCTTGCGCTTGCCCTCCGCGGGCTCGTTGATCGGGAGCTTGAAGCGTCCCCCACCGCCCGTCATCACCTTGCTCATGAGCGCGGAGTACTCGGTCGAGATCGCCTCGTCGGTGAAGTGGATCATCTCCTTGAAGCCGAGGCAGCGCTCGTAGAACTCGACCCAGTGCTCCATGCGCCCGAGCTCGACGTTCCCGACGACGTGGTCGATCAGCTTCAGACCCACCCCCGTCTCGGGTCGCCCGTTGCCGCTCTCGAGCGCCTGGTAGCCGGGCAGGTAGGCGCCCTCGTACCCTTCGCGGTTGACGAAGCTGTGCAGGGTCTCGCCGTAGGTGGCGATGGAGGCGAGCTCGACCCGGCCGTGCTCGTCTTCGGCCCAGCGCGGCTCGTCGACGCCGCGGGCGCCCCTCTGGAGCGCCTGGCGGTAGGCGTCCGTCGCGTCCGAGACCGCGAAGGCGACATCCTTGACCCCGTCGCCGTGCGCGTGGGCATGGCGGGCGACCTCGTGGTCGGGACGGATGGCGCTTGTGAGGACGAGGCGGATCTCGCCCTGCCCGAGCACGTAGGAGGCGCGGTCGCGCACACCCGTCTCCGGCCCCGCGTAGGCGACCGGCTGGAAGCCCATCGCCCGCTCGTAGAAGTAGGCGGACTGCTTCGCGTTCCCCACCCAGAGCTCGACGTGGTCCCAGCCGAGCAGTGGCATGAAGTCCTGGGCCATGGATGGATTCTAGTCGGGCGAGGGAGCAGGCGGCCGCGCCAGCCTGGCGAGGAGGATGCCGGCGCCGATCACGAAGCCGCCCGCGAACTGGAGCGGCCCCATCTCCTCGGAGAGGACGACGAGCGCGAAGAACGCACCGAGGAAGGGGTTGAGGTTCGCGTAGAGCGAGGCGCGCGCCGGCCCCACGCGGTCGATGGCCTCGAACCACATGACGTTCGTGAAGACGAGCGAGAAGAACAGGCTGTAGACGAACGCGGCCCAGGCGAGCCCGCCCAGGGCTGCCCAGTCCTGCGCCGCGAGCTGAGCCGCCGACGAGACGAGGAGCGGCACCGAGCCGACGAGGAGCATGAACGCGCTGATCCGGTAGGGAGAGTACCGCTGCATGAGCGGGCCGATCGCCACCGAGTAAGCGGCCCAGGTGGCCGTCGCGCCGAGGCCGAGCAGGATGCCGCCGAGGTCACCGGCGATCCCGCCCGAGGAGCCGAGCGCGACGAGCGCGACCCCGGAGAACGAGACGGCCGTGGCGGCCCAGTGGCGGAAGCGCAGCCGCTCGACTCCGAGGGCCTGCGCGAAGAGGGCGACGAAGATCGGGAGCGTCCCGAACATGAGGGCGACGGTCGCTGCCGTCGTCAGCCGCACGGAGTACGTGAACGTGAGCTGGTTGAGCCAGGTCCCGAGAGCGGCGGCGCCGAGCATGAGCGGCACGTGCCGCCGCTCGACGCGCAGGCTCCCCTCCCGTCCGAGCGTCACGGCCGAGAAGAGGAGCGCGCCGAGGGCGAAGCGGACGGAGGCGTACGAAAGCGGCTCCCATCCGTGCGTGAGCGCGTACTTCACGACGGTGAAGTTGAAGCTCCAGAAGAGGACCGTGGCGAGGAGGAGGACGTCTGCGGGAAGCCGTCGGCGCACGCGGAAGCACTTGAACCGGCCCGAAGGCTTGTCTTCGCGGGCCGTCGGTGCTTCAACTTAACGGGCGCCGGCCGCGGCGGGCGCCCGAAGAGGGATGTGATGCCCCAGGTTGCGCCGATCGGAAGGGAGCGGGAGCTCGAGGAGCTTCTGGGCTTCGCGCGGCGCACCATCGCCGGACAGGGGAACGTCGTCTTCCTCGCGGGACCGAGGGGGAGCGGCAAGAGCGTCTTGCTCACGGCCCTGAGGGAGGGCGTGGAGGGGACTCCCGAGCTCGACGAGGTCGAGAGCGTGAAGGCGCTCTGCTACGACCCGAACAACTCGCTGGGGCCCTTCGGGGAGATCGTGCGTGCTCTGACCACCGCGGACCGCCGCCGGACCCGCGCGCGCAAGGTGCTCGAGGTCGTGCGGGAGATCGCCCCGCCGCTCGTCGAGCTCATCCCCGTCATCGGAAAGCTCGCCGGGACGGGCGTCAAGGTCGCCTCCACCGTCGGCGTCTACGCACTCGGGGGCAGCAGCGAGGCCGAGCAGCACCAGCTCGCGTCCGACATCGCCGAGAGCCTCCTGAAGGTGGCGGACGACGCGGCTCCGCTCCTCCTCGTGATCGACGACGCGCAGTGGATCGACGCCGCCTCGTGCGAGGTCGTCCGCCGCCTCGCCCCGGCGGTCGAGACCCGCCCGCTCCTCCTCGTCCTCGCCTACGACCTCGAGCTCGTTCCCGACGCTCATCCACTCGCGCGCACGCGCTCGGCGCTGGCGATCCAGCCCCTGAAGCTCGACGACCTTCGTCTCGACGCCGTCGCCGCGCTCCTGCGGGACCGCTACGGAGGCGACCTGCACCCCAACCTCGCCCCCTGGCTGCTCGAGGTGTCCGAGGGCAATCTGCTCTTCGTCGATCAGCACTTGCGCGCGCTCGAGCAGTGCGGAGCCATCCGGCAGGCGGACGGGGGTTACCTCTTGAACGGCGCCATCGACGGCTCCGCAGGAGACTGGCGGCTCAGCGGCGCGGTTTCGGAGGCGGGGACGCCCGAGACGCTCCTGGACCTGCTGAAGCCGCGCGTGGCCGACCTCGAGGACGACGACCGGACGCTCCTCGAGTCCGGCTCCGTGCAGGGCCAGCGCTTCTTCTCGACCGTGCTCGTGGACCTGCTCCAGAAGGACGAGAACGAGGTGCTCGACCGCCTGCAGCGCATCCAGGAGCAGAGGCGGCTCATCGCCCCCGAGCAGAGCGAGGGCTGGTGGACCGACCGCTCCGAGCTCTACGCGTTCGACCCCGGAGCGCTGAGGGAGCTCCTGTATACGCGGTACGCCCAGAGTCCGTACCAGCGCCGGCGCAGGCACGCCGAGGTGGCCGAGGCGCTCGAGCGGCTGCTCGAGGGGGACGCGAATCCGCCCCGCCAGGCGCTCCTCCAGATCGCGGCCCACTACGAGGAGGCCCGCCGGCCGCTTCCGGCCGCCCGTCGGCTCCTCGAGGCGGCCGAGTCCACGTACGAGGAGGGAGCGACGCTCGACACCGTGCGGCACTGCGAGAGAGGGCTCGCGCTCCTTCGCTCCGTCGGCGACGAGGAGAGAGACACCGGCCTCCTCGCGCACACGATCGTGCTCTATCTCGTCGCCTCTCAGTCGCGCTGGAGCGGCGACGAGGAGCGCGGAGGGGCCGAGTTCCTCGAGCTTGCAGACGAAGCCTCCCGCGCGGCGGAGGCGACCGGCGACCTCGCCCTCCAGGCGCAGGCGCACTACGCCAGGGGCAACGTGCTGGTCACCTTCGACAGCCTCGAGCGCGCCGTCGAGGCCTTCCGCGAGGCGCGGCGGCTTGCACACGAGGCCGGCGACTCGGTCGGGGAGTTCTCCATCCTTCTCGCCCTCGGTCACCATCTCGACAGCGTGGACCTGAAGGCCGGTCGAAACGTCCTCCGGGAAGCGCACACCCTCGTGACGTCGGGGGCTCTCGAAAAGAGGGCCGCCCCGCGCCAGATCGAGCTCGCGCAGGCACGGCTCGAGATGCGCATCGGCGTGGCGGAGTTCGACCTCGGCGACTACGGCGAGGCCTACCGCCTCCTGCCGGGGGCCGTCGAGAGGCTGCG
>JBOHAD010000153.1:0-4317 GCA_050697555.1 Gaiellaceae bacterium
CGAGGAGGACGGCGAAGCCGCCGAAGAGGAACGCCGTGGCGGCGACCGCGACGAGCACGGTGAGAGGCGTCAGCCCCACGGCGTGGCCGAGGACGCGGGGGATGACCGTGTAGTCCTCGATCAGGCGAACGACGGTGACGATGACCCCGGCGGCGAGCGCGGTCTGCCAGGAGACCGTGAACCCCACGCCGACGGCGAGCGCCCCGGCCGCGATCGGCCCGATCACGGGAATCACCTCGACGACCCCCGCGAACAGGGCGATCAGGAGCCAGAAGGGGAGCCCGATGATCCAGAAGGCGATCGAGAGCACGGTGGCGACGAGCGCGACGAGCAGGAGCTGCCCCCTCACGTAGGCGCCGAGCTTGAGGTCGATGAGGTCCCAGGTGTCGCGGACCACCTGCCGGTGCTTCGTCGGCGCGAGCGAGAGCAGAAGACCCTGAGCGCGGTCGCGCTCGAAGATCCAGTACGCGGCGCATGCGAGCGTGAGGATGATGCCGATGGCGATCTCGAAGGCGGCGACGGTGATCTCGAGGGCGGGGTCGATGAGCTCCTCGGCGCTCGGGAGCTCTTCCAGGCGGTCCTGGACACCGCGGAGGACACGTTCCTTGATGCCCGTGGAGGCGGCGGCCTCGCGCTCGAGCTCCGAGCTCGAGGTGGGGACGGCCCTCTCGATCTGGTCGACCGCGCTCGGGATGACGAAGTAGAGGAGGAGCCCGACGACGGCTGCGAGGCCGAGGTAGTACAGCCCGATCCCGGCCGGGCGCGGAATGCGCCGGCGGTGCAGCGCCTCCACGCCTGGTCGCATAGCCGCCGCGATGATGAAGGCGAGGAACAGGAGCGCGATCAGGATGCGGAGCTTCCAGAGCGCGATCGCGGCCACGACGACGCCGACGACGATGAGCGCGCCGAGAAAGGAGCGTCGTGCCGTTTCTTGCATGTGCGGCAATTGTGGCCAAAAAGAGAGGAGCCCGAACGCGCGCGGCGAACACGAGTTGCCGTGCAAGAAGCTCTCGCACCGGGCGAGGAGGTCAAGCTCGAGGCGCGCCCCCACGGCGTCGCCCTCGTCGTCCCGCTCTCGCGCCCGCTCGTGTTCGCGGGCGGCGGGGCTGCGCTCGTGGTCGTCGGCTCGTCGATCACGTGGCCGCTCGGGCTTCTCGGCGCGCTCGTCCTCGGTCTCGCCGCGTTCGCCGCCCTTCGCACCGTCTGGCGCTGGGACCGAACGCGCCTTGTGCTCACCTCGGAGAAGCTCTTCGTCGTCTATGGAATCGCTCGGCGGCGCGCCGCGGCCGTCCGCCTGTCACGCGTGCCCGCGCTCGAGTGGGAGCAGAGCCCCGTCGGGCGCGTGCTCGGCTACGGAACGCTCGTCGCCGGCGACTTCGAGGTTCCGTACGTGCCGGCGCGCGGGCGCGAGCTGCTCGGCTGAAGTCGTCTGCCCAACCGGGCAGGGCGGACCCTGACCCTGGCATGTCCGCCGCGGACCGGTCCAGGGTCTGACCCCTGGACATGGCCGCTTGAACCACGGCTTGAGCCGTGCTCGTCGCCGTCGAGCGAACGTGTGTTCCGTCCGGCCCGAGGGCTACACTTGCCCGAGATGGCGTCCGACGAGCTGATCGTTCACGGCGCCCGCGAGCACAACCTGAAGGACATCACCGTCCGCCTGCCGCGGAACGCCCTCATCTGCGTGACCGGTCTCTCCGGGTCCGGGAAGTCGTCGCTTGCCTTCGACACCATCTATGCCGAAGGGCAGCGGCGCTACGTCGAGTCGCTGTCCGCCTACGCGCGCCAGTTCCTCCAGATGATGGAGAAACCGGACGTGGACTCGATCGACGGGCTCTCGCCGGCGATCTCGATCGACCAGAAGACGACGTCGCGGAACCCGCGCTCCACGGTCGGCACGGTCACGGAGATCTACGACTACCTCCGCCTCCTCTACGCGCGCGTGGGGCGGCCGCACTGCCCTGTCTGCGGGCGGCCGATCGCAGGGCAGTCGATCGAGACGATCGTGGACGGAGCCATGCGCCTGCCGGAGCGCACGAAGTTCACCGTCAACGCTCCCGTCGTCCGCGACCGCAAGGGCGAGTACCGCGACCTGCTCGAGCAGCTGCGCGGCGAGGGCTTCACGCGCGTGAAGGTCGACGGCGTCCAGCGCGAGCTCGACGAGCCGATCGAGCTGGACAAGAAGTTCAAGCACACGATCGAGGTGGTGGTCGACCGGCTGGTGATGAAGCGAGACCTCCGGCACCGCCTCGCCGACTCGATCGAGACGGCGCTCGCCCTCGCCGACGGCCTGGTGACGATCGACGTGGTCGACGGCGAGCCGCAGACCTTCTCCGAGCGCTTCGCCTGCCCCGAGCACGGAGTCGGGCTTCCCGAGCTCCAGCCTCGGATCTTCTCCTTCAACTCGCCGCACGGCGCCTGCCCTCGCTGCACCGGTCTCGGCGCCCAGCAGGAGATCGATCCCGACCTCCTCGTCCCCGACCCGACGCTCTCGATCGGGGAGGGCGCGCTCGTTCCCTGGTCGGTCGGGAACACGAGCTACTACGAGTCGATCATCCAGGCGATCGCCGACCGCTACGAGATCGATCTCGACACGCCGTGGGCAGAGCTCTCCGAGGAGCAGCAGAACCTCTTTCTCTACGGGACGAACGGCGACAAGATCTACGTCACCTACCGCAACCGCATGGGCCGCCGGCGGGCCTACATGCTCGCCTTCGAGGGCATGGCCCCGAGCCTCGAGCGGCGCTACAAGGAGACGGACTCCTCCCAGCAGCGGGAGCGGATCGAGGAGTACATGAGCTTCCGGCCGTGCCCGGTCTGCAAGGGGGCGCGGCTCAAGCCCGAGGTGCTCGCCGTCACCGTCGGCGAGAGGGCGATCCACGAGTTCACGGCCATGTCGGTGATGCGGGCGATCGAGTTCCTGGACCGGCTCGAGCTGACCGAGACTGAGCAGCTCATCGGCTCGCGCATCATCAAGGAGATCCGCGAGCGCCTCACCTTCCTCGACAACGTGGGCGTCGGCTATCTCCAGCTCGACCGGGCTGCCTCGACGCTGTCGGGCGGGGAGGCCCAGCGGCTTCGCCTGGCGACGCAAATCGGCTCTCAGCTCGTCGGCGTCCTCTACATCCTCGACGAGCCATCGATCGGGCTCCACCAGCGGGACAACGGGAAGCTGATCACGACGCTCGACCGGCTGCGCGACCTCGGGAACACGGTGCTCGTCGTGGAGCACGACGAGCAGATGATGCGGGCGGCCGACTGGCTCGTCGACATGGGCCCGGGCGCCGGCGAGCACGGCGGCCACGTCGTCGCAGAGGGGCCGGCCGAGCAGGTGGCTGCGAACGACGCGTCGGTCACAGGGCAGTTCCTCTCCCGCGTGCGGGAGATCGCCGTCCCCGAGCGGCGAACGGACGACACCGGCTCCTTCCAGGTAAAGGGCGCGACCATGCACAACCTGAAGGACATCGACGTCGAGTTTCCCGTGGGGAAGCTCGTCTGCGTCACCGGCGTCTCGGGCTCGGGCAAGTCGACGCTCGTGAACGAGATCGTCTACAAGGCGCTCGCTAACCGTCTCCACCGCATGCGTGTAAAGCCGGGTGACCACATCGCCTGCGAGGGGATCGATTGCTTCGACAAGGTGATCGACATCGACCAGTCGCCGATCGGCCGGACGCCGCGCTCCAACCCGGCCACGTACACAAAGCTGTTCGACCACATCCGCGAGCTCTACGCGCAGACCCCGGATGCGAAGGTGCGCGGGTACAAGCCGGGGCGGTTCTCCTTCAACGTCCGCGGCGGCCGCTGCGAGACGTGCAAGGGCGATGGGACGATCAAGATCGAGATGCACTTCCTCCCGGACGTCTACGTCCCCTGCGAGACGTGTGGCGGCAAGCGCTACAACCGCGAGACGCTCGAGGTGCGCTTCAAGGGGAAGTCGATCGCGGACGTGCTCGAGATGTCGGTCGAGGAGGCACTCGCCTTCTTCGCCAAGATCCCGAAGATCCGCCGCCGCCTCCAGACCCTGCACGACGTCGGGCTCGACTACATCAAGCTCGGCCAGCCCGCGACGACCCTCTCCGGGGGCGAGGCGCAACGGGTCAAGCTTTCCTCCGAGCTCTCGAAGGTTGCGACCGGGCGGACGCTGTACATCCTCGACGAGCCGACGACCGGCCTTCACTTCGCTGACATCGAGAAGCTGCTGGAGGTGCTCCAGCGGCTCGTCGACGCGGGCAACACAGTGCTCGTGATCGAGCACAACCTCGACGTGATCAAGCAGGCCGACTGGATCGTCGACCTCGGGCCCGAGGGTGGCGAGGCCGG
>JBOHAD010000154.1:0-4281 GCA_050697555.1 Gaiellaceae bacterium
TCCGCAGATGAGCATGGTCGACGTCCCGGTCGCCCTTCTCGGCTACGGCACGGTCGGTGCCGCCGTGGACCGGCTCCTGACCGAGAACGCGGCCGACATCGAGCGCTCGACGGGCCACCGGCTCCGTGTCGTGCGTGCGCTCGTCCGCGATCCGGAGAGGGAGCGTTCGCGCGCGCCGGCGCCCGGCGTGCTGACGAGCGACTTCGCGGCCATCCGGGACGATCCGTCGGTCGCCGTCGTGGCCGAGGTCATGGGAGGTCTCGAGCCGACCGGCGACCACGTCCTCGAGCTCCTGCACGCCGGAAAGCCTGTCGTCTCCGCGAACAAGCAGCTCATCGCCCGGCGGGGAGCAGAGCTCTTCTCGGCAGCTTCCGAGGCCGGCGTGCAGCTTCGCTTCGAGGCGAGCGTGTGCGCCGCCATCCCGGTCATCAAGGTGCTCCGCGAAGCCCTCGTCGCCACGAACGTCCACCGCGTGCTCGGGATCGTGAACGGGACGACGAACTTCATCCTCACCGAGATGGAGGCCGGCGCCGGGTACCAGGAGGCGCTCGCCGAGGCGCAGCGCCTCGGGTTCGCGGAGGCGGACCCCACCGAGGACGTGTCCGGCGCGGACGCGGCCGCGAAGATGGCGATCCTCGCGACGATCGCGTTCGGCTCGAGGGTGACCCTGGACGACGTCCGCTTCCAGGGGATCGAGTCCGTCAGTCGCGCGGACGTCGCGGCGGCTCGCGAGATGGACATGGTGGTGCGCCTGATCGGCGCCGCAACGCTCGTGGACGGGAAGCTGGACGTTCGCGTCGGGCCCGCGCTGGTCGACAGCCATCATCCGCTCGCCTCGGTCGAGGGGGCGTTCAACGCCGTGATGCTCCAGGGCGACGCGATCCGGGAGATCACGCTCGAGGGGCCCGGGGCCGGCGGGTTGGAGACCGCCTCGGCAGTCGTGGCCGATATCGTCGGCGTCATCGGCACCACGGGCACCGGCTTCCTCCAGAACGACGCCTGCTGGCGCACGCTCAAACGGCTGCCACCTGGTGAGCTCCGGTCGCCCTACTACGTCCGTCTGGCCGTCGAGGACCGAGCGGGAGTGCTCGCGCACGTTGCGCTCCGCCTGGCCGCGCACGGCGTGTCGGTGGCCCGCCTCGTCCAGCACCAGGAGGACGGCTCCGCGACGCTGCACGTCGTGACGCACGAGGCGCCCGGCGGCGCCCTCGCCGACGCGCTCGCCGAGGTTGCTGCGCTCCCCGAGACGAAGAGCCCGCCCGGCGCGCTGCCGGTCGTCTCCGACCGGGGCGTCCCCGGCCTCGGCTGGGCGTGACCCCGCTCGCCGAGCGCTACCGGGAGCGGCTCCCGCTCACGGAGGCGACGCCGGTCGTGACGCTCGGCGAGGGCTCAACGCCGCTTCTGCGCGCGCAACGGCTGGGGGAGGGCGCCGGCTGCGAGCTCTGGCTCAAGTGGGAGGGCGCCAACCCGACGGGGAGCTTCAAGGATCGCGGCATGACGGTCGCGGTCTCGAAGGCCCTCGAGGAGGGAGCGCGGGCCGTCGTCTGTGCCTCGACTGGGAACACCGCCGCCTCGGCAGCCGCCTACGCGGCGCGTGCCGGGCTTCCCTGCCTGATCCTCCAGCCCGCGGGCGCCGTGGCGCTCGGCAAGGTGGCGCAGGCGCGGGCGCTCGGCGCCCGGATTCTGGCCGTGCGCGGGGGCTTCGACGACGCGCTCGTCGCGGCGAGAGAACTTGCCGCGCGGGGGACGCACGTCCTCGTCAACTCGCTCAACCCCTATCGGCTCGAGGGGCAGAAGACGGCCGCGTTCGAGCTTCTCGAGGAGCTGGGCGGGCCGCCGGACGTGCTCGCTCTCCCGTATGGGGGCGGGGGGAACACGTGCGCCTACGCGAAGGGCTTCGCCGAGGCCGGGCGGGGAATGCCTCGGCTCCTGGCCGGCGAGGCGGCCGTCCGGGCCGAGACCCTCGCCACCGCGATCCGCATTCCCGAACCCGTGCACCGTGCGGACGCGGAGGCCGCCGTGGCGGCCTCGGGCGGCGCCGTCCTCCCACTCGCCGACGCGGAGATCGTCGCCGCGTGGCTGGATCTGGCGCGGGAGGAAGGCGTCTTCTGCGAGCCCTCGTCGGCGGCGGGCCTCGCCGCCGTGCTGAAGGAGCCGCCGCGGGGGGAGCGGGTCGTCTGCGTGGTCACGGGGCACGGGCTCAAGGATCCGGAAGCGGTCGAGCGCCACGCCGACGCGCCGGTCGAGGTCGACCCCGACGCGGACGCGATTGCGGAGGCGGCCGCGTGACGATTCGCGTCCGCGCTCCGGCGACGACCGCGAACCTCGGCCCGGCGTTCGACTGCGCCGCGGTCGCGCTCGACCTCTGGAACGAGCTCGAGGTCGGGGAGGGGGACGAGGAACCCGAGGCGAATCACCTCGGCGTCCGCGCCTTCGCGCGGCTCGCGCCCGCCGACGGCCGCACCTTCGCCTTCAGCGACAGGATCCCGCGCGAGCGCGGGCTCGGCTCGAGCGCAGCCGTGATCGCTCTCGGGCTCGTCGCGGGAGCGCTCACCTCGGACCGCGAGCGAGGGCCGGAGGAGCTCCTCGCCGAGGGCCTGCCGCTCGAGGGGCACGCGGACAATCTCGCGGCCGCGCTCGCAGGCGGCGTCTGCCTCACCTGGGGCGGGAGGATCGCGCGCGTGGCCGACTCCGTCCCCGCGGTCCCACTCGCCCTTGTCCCCGACGCGACGGTGTCGACCGAAGCCGCGCGGGCCGCGCTGCCGGCACATGTTCCGCATGCGGACGCCGCCTTCACGGCCGGGCGAGCTGCCGTGCTCGGCGCCGCGCTGGCCTCCGGCTCGGAGGAGCTCTTCGCAGCTGCGCTCGACGACCGGCTACACGAGCCGTACCGGGCGACGAACGCGCCGCTCCTGGCGGCGGTCCGGGCGCGGCGGCCTGCGGGCGCGCTCGGCGCCACCCTCTCCGGCTCAGGGCCGACCGTCATCGTCTGGGCTCGCGAAGGGGACGCGGAGGCCTGCGCCGGGGAGCTGGCGGCACGCTATCCCGAGGCGCAGGTCCTGCGTCTGGCGGTCGCGATGACGGGAGCGGGCGTCGCTTGATCGCGAATCGTTACGCTTCGCGCCCATGACCCGCGAGTTCCTCTTCACGTCCGAGTCGGTCACGGAAGGGCATCCGGACAAGGTCGCCGACCAGGTCTCGGACAGCGTCCTCGACGCCGTCCTCACGGACGACTCGAACGGCCGCGTCGCCTGCGAGACGCTCGTCACGACGGGTCTCGTCATCGTCGCCGGCGAGATCACGACCGAGACGTACGTGGACATTCCGCGGCTGGTGCGGAGGCGCATCGGCGAGATCGGCTACGACCGCGCCAAGTACGGCTTCGACGCCGAGACCTGCGGCGTGATGGTCGCCATCGACGAGCAGTCGCCGGACATCGCCCAGGGCGTGGAGACCTCCTACGAGGTGCAGCACGATCCCGGCGACGACGATCCCCTCGACCGAGCCGGCGCGGGCGACCAGGGGATGATGTTCGGCTACGCCTGCACGGAGACCGACGAGCTGATGCCGCTGCCGATCATGCTCGCGCACCGCATCTGCCGCCGGCTCGCCGAGGTGCGCAAGGCGAGCGTGCTCCCGTACCTGCGCCCGGACGGGAAGGCGCAGGTGACCGTCCGCTACGAGATCGACGAGCACGGCGTCCAGCGCCCGGTCGAGATCGCGCGCGTGCTCGTCTCGACCCAGCACCGGGACGGCCTGGACACCGACGCGCTCATCAAGCCGGACGTGATCGAGCACGTCCTCCATCCCATCCTGCCGCGCGAGCTCTACGACGAGCACCGCTTCGAGGAGCGCGACTTCGTGCTCGTCAACCCGACCGGGAAGTTCGTGACCGGTGGGCCCATGGGGGACACGGGCCTCACGGGCCGCAAGATCGTCATCGACACCTACGGCGGCGCCGCCCGGCACGGCGGCGGGGCGTTCTCCGGGAAGGATCCGACGAAGGTCGACCGCTCGGCCGCCTACGCGGCCCGCTACGTGGCGAAGAACGTCGTCGCGGCCGGTCTCGCCGATCGCTGCGAGCTCCAGGTCGCGTACGCGATCGGGGTCGCTCACCCGGTGTCCATCTCGGTCGACTGTTTCGGCACGGAGCAGATGCCGGTCACGCGCATCGAGGACCTCGTCCGCGAGCACTTCGACCTCCGTCCCGGCGCGATCCTGCGCGACCTCGACCTCATGCGCCCCATCTACGGGAAGACCGCCGCCTACGGGCACTTCGGG
>JBOHAD010000155.1:0-4237 GCA_050697555.1 Gaiellaceae bacterium
GACGAGCAGGCCGGGATCGACGACGCAGCCCGCGCCGACGACGCACACCGTCCCCGGATAGAGGATCCCGGAGGGGACGTGGTGGAGCTTGAACGTCTCGTCGTCCCGGACGATGGTGTGGCCCGCGTTCGGGCCGCCCTGGTAGCGGCAGACGACATCGGAGTCGCGCGCGAGCAGGTCGACGATCTTCCCCTTGCCCTCGTCGCCCCACTGCGCGCCGACGATCACCGTCGCAGGCATGGACTGGAGCTTAGAGCTGCGACCGGCTACGTCGCCGCCAGGTCGGCGAACTTCGCGTAGCGCTTGAGGAAGGAAAGCTTGACCGTGTCGGTGGGCCCGTTGCGGTGCTTGGCGACGATCACCTCTGCGAGGCCCTGGTCGGGCGAGTCGTCGGGGTTGTAGTACTCGTCGCGGTAGATGAAGCAGACGATGTCCGCGTCCTGCTCGAGGCTCCCGCTCTCCCTCAGGTCGGAGAGGATCGGGCGCTTCTCGTGGCGCTGCTCGACGGCTCGGGAGAGCTGGGAGAGCGCGATGATCGGTACGTCCAGGTCGCGCGCGAGGACCTTGAGCGAGCGCGAGATCTGCGAGACCTCCTGGACGCGGTTTTCGGGGCTCATCCCCGAGGTCATGAGCTGGAGGTAGTCGACGATGAGGAGCCCGAGATCGGGGTGCTTCGACTTCAGGCGCCGCGCCTTCGAGCGAATCTCCATCATGGTGATCCCGCCCGAGTCGTCGACGTAGATCGGCGCCTTGGCGAGCTTGTCGCAGGCCGCCGTCAGGCGCGGCCAGTCGTCCGCGGAGAGCTTCCCCGTCCGCAGGCGCTGCGACTCCACCTTCGCCTCGCTGCACATGAGGCGCTGCGTCACCTCCGACTTCGACATCTCGAGCGTGAAGAGAGCGACGGGGACGCCCTTGCGGACGGCGAGGTTCGCCGCGATGCCGAGCCCGAGCGCGGACTTCCCCATGCTCGGCCGCGCCGCCAGGATGACGAGGTTGCCCTCCTGGAAGCCGGATGTGATCCGGTCGAGGTCGCGGAAGCCCGAGGGCACCCCGGTCACGTCCGCGCCCGACTCGTAGAGGGCGGTGATGCGCTCGAAGCTCTCCTTCAGGAGCTGTTCGATGTGGCTGAACTCGCTCTGGGCCCGCTCCTGCGAGAGGTCGAAGAGGATCTGCTCGGCGCGGTCGACGAGCTCGGTCGTCTCGCCGGGACGCTCCCAGCCCAGCCGGGCGATCTCGCCGCCCGCCCGGATGAGCCCGCGCAGCGTCGCCGTCTCCTTGACGATCTGCGCATAGTGGCCCGCGTTCGCGCTCGCAGGGACGAGCGCGGCGAGCTCGTGGACACGCACCTTGCCGCCGACGTCCTCGAGCTCCCCCCGCTCGTCGAGCTGGTCGACGAGCGTGATCGCGTCGACCGGCTCTCCCTTGGCGTAGAGGGCGAGCCCGGCGCGGAAGACCTTCGCGTGGCTCTCCCGGTAGAATTCCCGCCCGTCAGCCGAGAGCACCTCGCTGACGGCGGCGATCGCTCCCGGAGAGAGCATCATCGCGCCGAGGACGGACTCCTCGGCATCCAGGTTCTGGGGCGGCACCGGGGCGCTCTCAACGCGGGCCGCATTCGCGCCGTTGGTCGCCATCGGACGTGACTCTAAAGGGCCTGTGGATTCGGAATTCACAGGCTCGAAACGGCTTTTTGCAGGCATAAGGAAACGTATGTTCCTTCATGCGCCGGACGGTATGCCCACCCGACCTCACAGCCGTGTGGATCAATTTCCTGCTACGCGCGGAAAGTTTCTCGCGGCCGTCCACACCTCGCTGTGGACGGCGGATGGCTAGGAGGGCTCGGCCTCGGGGTCGACGAGCTCGGCCTCCGTCTCGGCCTGCTCCGGCTCCGGCTGCGCGACCGGTTCGGTGTCGGTGGCGGGCGCTTCCTCGGCCGGCTCGGGCTCCTCCTCGGGCGGGAGCTCGCCGCCGATCGGGACGACCAGCGTCTTCACCTCGACCCGCACGTCTGTGAAGACGTCGATGGGCACCTCGTAGCGGCCGACGCGTTTGATCGGATCGGGCAGGTCGATCTTGCGGCGATCGACGCGGATCTTGCGCGCGCGCCAGAGCTCGTCGGCGACGTCCGTCGGCGTCACCGAGCCGAAGAGCGTTCCCTGCGGACCGGCGTTGACCTCGAAACGGAGCACGGTCTTCCTCAGGGTCTCGGCGATGTCCTGGGCCTGCTCGAAGCTCCTGGCCTCGTGGCGGGCCCGCTCCGAATCCCGCTTGTCGACCTCGGCGACGCGCGCGGCCGTGGCGGTCTCGGCGAGGCCGCGCGGCTGGAGGTAGTTGCGCATGAAGCCGCGCGAGACGGAGACGACCTCCCCCCGCAGGCCGACCTTGTCCACGTCCTTCAGGAGGATGACATCCATGACTATCCGGCGACGTAGGGGAGGAGCGCGACCTCGCGCGCCCGCTTCACCGCCACGGCGATCTGGTCCTGGTGGCGACGGCAGGCGCCGGTGATCCGCCGCGACCGGATCTTCCCCTTCTCGGAGATGTAGCGGCGGAGCTGGTTGTAGTTCTTGTAGTCGACTTCCTCGATCTTCTCCTTGCAGAAGTAGCAGCTCTTCCGGCGGATCGGCCCGGCGGAAGCGCCCGGCCGGCGCCGTCCTCCTTCCTGCTGCTTCCTCTGTGGTGGTGCCATGCTTCTCGACTCCTCTCGGTTCCTAGATCAGAACGGGATGTCGTCGTCGGCGGCGGCCGAGCCGGCCCGCGCGAAGTCGGACTGGTCGGCGCTCACGTCCGACGAGGGGATGTACTGGTTCCCGCCCTCGCCGTCCCCGCGACCCCCCAGGAACTGGACGCTGTCCGCGACGATGTCGACGGCCTGGCGCTTCTGACCGCTCTGCTTGTCCTCCCACTCCCGCCAGTTGAGCCTGCCGTCGACCGCGATGGGACGCCCCTTCGCGAGGTACTGGGCGCAGCTCTCGGCCTGATTCCCGAACACGGAGACGTCGAAGTAGTTGGGCTTGTCGCCCCACTCGCCGGTGGAGGAATCCTTCTGCCGCGTGTTCACGGCGATCCGAAGGCCGCAAACCGGCGTGCCTCCGGCCGTATGGCGAAGCTCGGGATCGCGGGTCAGGTTTCCCACGAGGACGACGCGGTTGATGTTTGCAGCCATGGTCTCAGAGCTCCTTCGATCGAACGTTTGTTCTACCCTACTGCCCGCTGGGGACGGACTCCCGCGCCGGCCTCGACGAGGCCGGGCGGCGCACCGCGAGGTGCCGGACGACGCCGTCCGTGATCTTGAGCACACGCGTCAGCTCCTCGAGCGTCTCGGCGTCGCAGTCGAGGTGGAGCAGGTAGTAGAACGCCTCGTCCTTGTGCCGGATCTCGTAGGCAAGCTTGCGGCGACCCCACGGCTCCTGGGACTGCCAGGTACCGCCGCGCTTCTCCACCAGCTCGCGCGCGCGTGTGACGATCTCGTTCTGGCGCTCGTCGGCCAGCTCGGAGTCGAGCAGCAGCATGATCTCGTATGCGGTCACGGTTCCCGGTTCCTCCTTCCCTCGGTCTAACGGCCCCGCCTTGCTCGCCGCCCGGGAAGAGGCGGCGCCCGGCAGAGCAGGAAGCCAGCGGAGTATAGCGGCCGCCCGCGGCTTGCCCCGGCCCCAGGTGTCGTGAAAGAGTGGCGAGAGTGAGACGAAACGCCGCGCTCGCCGTCGCCGCGCTGGCCGGGGCCGCCGCAGGCGCCGTCATCGCCGGCCTGCGCCGTCGACCCAGCGAGGCGCCCGAGCCGGCCGACCCGCGGGCCGAGGAGCTCCGGCGCAAGCTCGCCGAGGCGCGCATGACTCCGGCGGACGAGGACGACTTCGAGGTGGCCGGGATGGGCGCCGAGACCGTGGTCGAAGAGGCGCCACGCCCGGCTCCGCCTCCGTCCGCGCAGCCGCCACCCCCGGCGCCGCCCTCCGCGGAGGAGGGGCGTCCGCCCAGCGAGGAGTTCGAGGCGATGCGACAGCGCATCCACGAGGAGGGCCGGGCGGCCGCCGAGGAGATGCGCCGCGCCGGCGAGCAGGAGCGGCCGTAGCCTGCATCGAAACGAGCACGCGGTCGAGATCGACGCGTCCGCCGCGACCGTGTTCCCCTACCTCGTCGAGGGCGCGAAGCGGCTCGAGTGGATGGGGGTCCTCAAGGAGAGCGAGCAGCTGACCCAGGGCGCGCCGAAGGTCGGGAGCCGCTGGCGGGACGTCTTCGAGGA
>JBOHAD010000156.1:0-4197 GCA_050697555.1 Gaiellaceae bacterium
GCGCGCGCGCGGCGGCGGCGCTGTGTCGAAGCTCGTGCCACTCGAACCCTCCTTTCTCGTATCGCTCCTCGCCCTCCACGAGCGTCAGGTGCACCCGCTCGGGCGAGCCGCCGAAGACCACGGCGACTGTGGGGTCCTCCCAGGGGAGGTACGGCGAGCCGGAGAGCGAGACGACGGCGAGGTCGGCCCGCTTGCCGGCGACGAGTGACCCGACCTCGCCGGCGAGGCCGAGCGCGCGCGCCGACCCAAGCGTAGCGAGTTCGAGCGCCTCGCTCGCCCCAAGGGCGTCCGGCCGTTCCGCCCGCGCACGCGCCGCGTAGACCGCGGCGCGCATCTCCTCCCACATGTCGAGCGAGGGCGTGGAGGCCGGGCTGTCGGTCCCGAGGCCGACCCGGAGATCTGCGTCCAGGAGCGCCCGAAGCGGAGCGATGCCGCAGCCGAGGAGCGCGTTCGAGCGCGGGCAGTGGGCCACCGCGACGTCGTGCTCGACCAGGAGCTCGATTTCCTCCTCGTCCACCTTCACGCAGTGGGCGGCGACCACCTGGCTCCCGAGGACCCCGCGGCGCGCGAGCGCGCGGATGCCCGTCGTTCCGCTCGGGGGCGGAAGCTCCTGCTCGTAAGCGGCGATCGGCCCGCTCCCTCGCACGAGCCATTCCGTCTCGTCGTCGCTCTCGGCGAGGTGAGTGGCGAGGGGAAGGCCGAGATCGCGGCAGGCCGCGTAGACATCGGCCGAGACCGTGTAGGGCGCGTGCGGCGAGACTCCCAGGCGGACTCGGTCGGAGAAGGCATCCTCCACGGGAGCCTTCAACTCCTCGAAGCGAGCGAGAGCAGCGGCCGGGTCGTCCCCGAAGACCTCGATGTAGACGATGCCGCCCAGCCCGACCTCGGCGCAGGCGCGGGCGGCGGCTCCGGTGAAGCTCGCGTCGCCGATCGTCGTGATGCCGGAGGCGAGGCACTCGGCCGCGCCGAGGCGGGCGATTGCGACGGCGTCGCCGGCCGTGATGCGGCGCTTCCGCTCGATGTGCAAGTCGAGCCAGGGCACGAACGAGAGCCCGTCGCCGAAGCCCGCGTAGACCGCGTACTCGAGGTGGGTGTGCGCGTTCACGAGTCCCGGGACGATCGCCGCCTCGGGAAAGTCGCGGCGCTCTCCCTCGAGCTCGTTGGCGGGACCGACGCCGGCGATGCGGTCGCCGTCGACGGCGACGCCGCCGCGCGCGATCGGCTCCCCCTCGATGGGGAGCACCCAGTCCGCCGCGTAGACGATCACGGTTCCGTGCCGGCGAAGTAGGCATCGCGGCGCGCCTCGATCTTGTCCGCCCAGCGGCGTTCCAGGAACACCGAGGCCCAGATGGAGAGCTCGAACAGGAGGAGGAGCGGTACCGTCTCGAAGGCGAGCGAGACCGGGTCGACCGTGGGGAGGAGGATGGCCACCACCACGACGCTCACGTAGCCGATGCGGCGGTTCTGGCGCAGCCACGCGGACGTGACGACCCCGAGTCGCACGAGGGCGAGCACGAAGATGGGCAGCTCGAAGACGAGCCCGAGGGCGATGATGCCGATCGTGACGAACGAGTAGTAGTAGTTCGCGCGGATCTCGATCTCGAAGAACTCC
Source organism: Gaiellaceae bacterium (assembly GCA_050697555.1). GTDB lineage: Bacteria > Actinomycetota > Thermoleophilia > Gaiellales > Gaiellaceae > DASQWP01. The sequence goes on from JBOHAD010000156.1 coordinate 1,613, forward strand.
TCGTTGTAGTTCGTGAGGAACTCGAGGGCCCGCGGGAAGACGACGTAGTAGGCGAAGGCGACACCGCCCGCGAAGAGCCCCGTGGCGATGGCGACGAAGCCGGCGACGATGCGCTGGGCGTGCTCCTCGAAGGCGGGCGCGAGGAAGCTCCAGAACTGCCACAGGAGAACCGGCAGCGCCAGCGCGCAGCCGGCGTAGAAGCTCACCTTGATCGAGATGAAGAACGGCTCGGTGACTCCGAGCGTCGTCAGGCTCTTGTCGTCGGGAAGAGGCTCCTGGAGCCAGGTGAGGATCTGATCCTGGAGGGCGAACGCGACTGCGAAGCCGACCCCGACGGCGATCAGCGCGATGATCAGGCGCGAGCGCAGCTCGTCGAGGTGCTCGACGAGGGAGACGCGATCGCCGTGGGAGAGGCGACGCGGCAGTTGCATCGGCGAGCTAGTGTCCCTTCAGGTGATGTTGCCTAGCTTCTGGGTCGCGAGTACCAAGCCAAAGTCCCCACTCGCCCGCAGGCAAGGCTAGAAGCCTTGGTAAGGGCGAGGGAGGGGTCTGGCGCCGTGTAATCGCGGGCCAGGAGCAGGCGCCCATCGCCTGGAGGGGCACTAACTCGAGACGCGCTCGGTCTCGGACCGCTCTCGCGCGGACGGAGTGGAGCTCTCGGGCGGCGGGGGCGTCAGCTCCGTCTTCTCGGCGGGCTCGGGCTCGTCCTTGCCCGTGACCGCGTCCTTGAACTCCCGCATCCCGTGACCGATCGAGCGGCCCATCTCCGGGAGGCGCTTGGCGCCGAAGACGAGCAGGAGCAGGACCATGAGGATGACGAGCTCCCAGATGCCGATTCCAAAGGGCACGCAGTCAGGATACCAGCCCGCCGGGCGGGGGAGGCCGGAGGGCCAGCCGCTACACTGTCCCTGTCACGAGCGGCCGCAACGGTCGCGGAGCGACCTAGTACCGAGGTGTTACAAGCTTGGCCCTTCTCGAAATCACGAACCTCCACGTCGCCACGGAGGACGGCACGGAGATCGTCCGCGGCGTCGACCTCCGGATCGACACGAACGAGGTGCACGCGGTCATGGGCCCGAACGGCTCGGGCAAGTCCACGCTCGCGTACGCGCTCATGGGACACCCCTCCTACAAGATCACCGAGGGCAAGATCCTTTTCGACGGCGAGGACGTCACCGAGCTCGAGGCCGACGAGCGCGCGCAGCGCGGCCTCTTCCTCGCGTTCCAGTACCCGCACGCCGTCCCGGGCGTGACCGTGGCGAGCTTCCTCCGCTCCGCCGTCAACGCCATCAGGAAGGCGAAGGCGGGCGGCGAGGACGACCCTGTCAAGATCCCCGAGTTCCGCAAGAAGCTCGATGCGGCCGTGAAGGAACTCAAGGTTCCGAAGGAGATGGCGGGCCGCTACCTGAACGACGGCTTCTCCGGCGGGGAGAAGAAGCGCGTGGAGATCCTCCAGATGGCCCTGCTCGAGCCGCGGATCGCGATCCTCGACGAGACCGACTCGGGGCTCGACATCGACGCGCTCCGCATCGTCGCGGGCGGCGTCAAAAAGCTCGTCGGGCCCGAGATGGGCGCGCTCGTCATCACGCACTACCAGCGAATTCTCAACTACATTCAGCCGGACTTCGTGCACGTCTTCGTCGACGGGCGTATCGTGGAGGAAGGCGGGCCGGAGCTCGCTCAGAAGCTGGAAGCCGAAGGCTACGAGGCGTTCACGCCCGAGCCCGTGGGAGGTGAGGCCTGATGGCCGCAGTCCCCGAGACCCAGGTCGTAGCGGAGATCGGCAACGAGTACCGGTACGGCTTCCACGACCCCGAGAACTACTTCTTCAAGTCGCAGAAGGGCCTCTCGTCCGAGGTCGTCGAGGCGATCTCGGCGCACAAGGACGAGCCCGAGTGGATGCGGAAGTACCGCCTGAAGTCGCTCGAGTACTTCCGGGCTCGCCCCATGCCGCAGTGGGGCGGGAACCTGAACGACATCGACTTCGAGAACATCTACTACTACATCAGGCCGACCGAGAAGCAGGCGAAGTCTTGGGAGGATCTGCCGCCCGACATCAAGCAGACCTGGGACCGCCTTGGCATCCCCGAGGCGGAACGAAAGTTCCTCGCGGGCGTCGGCGCCCAGTACGAGTCCGAGGTCGTCTACCACAAGCTCAAGGAGGACCTCGAGAACCAGGGCGTCCTCTTCCTCGACATGGACTCGGGCCTGCGGGAGCACGAGGAGCTCGTGCGCCAGTACTTCGGCACGATCATCCCGCAGAACGACAACAAGTTCGCGGCGCTGAACTCGGCGGTGTGGTCGGGCGGCTCGTTCATCTACGTGCCGCCGGGAGTCTCCGTCGACATGCCGCTCCAGGCCTACTTCCGCATCAACGCGGAGAACATGGGCCAGTTCGAGCGCACGCTCATCATCGTCGACGAGGGCGCCTACGTGCACTACGTCGAGGGCTGCACGGCGCCGATCTACACGACCGACTCGCTCCACTCGGCGGTTGTCGAGATCGTCGTCAAGCCGGGTGCCCGCTGCCGCTACACGACGATCCAGAACTGGTCGAACAACGTCTACAACCTCGTCACGAAGCG
>JBOHAD010000157.1:0-4175 GCA_050697555.1 Gaiellaceae bacterium
AACAACGTCGAGCTCGCAGCTCATCAGTCAGAACGGCCTGCCCATCCGCGTCTCCCAACAAAAGCCCCATAGCCCGGGAGCACCATGCTCACGGCGGGGCCGGACGCAGTTTCATACCGGGACAACGCCTTCGCCTACGTCAACAACCGCTCCCTGCGCGAGCTCCTGGCCGCCCGCGGCATCCATCATTTGACGACCGAGCCCTACCGGCCGCGCACGAACGGGAAGGTCGAGCGCTTCCACCAGACGATGGCGCGCGAATGGGCCTACGGCCTCGCCTACCGCTCACATCGACACCGCAACCGAGCCCTGCCACACTGGCTCCAGCACTACAACACACGCAGACCACACAGCTCGTTGGGCGGCCGGCCTCCACTCAGCCGCGTTCACAACGTCCGTGGGTAGGACAGCTAGAACAGGGAGAGAAGCAGCGCGAGGATGGACTCCTGCGCGCTCGAGCCTTCGAGCTCGGTCTCGTCCTCGAGCTCTCCCTCCTCCTCGTCGTCGTCCTCGTCCTCGTCCTCCGCCTGCGCGGTTTGCGAGACGCACTTGCCGAAGGCGTTCATGTCGTTCTCGTTCGTCCCGTAGGCCTCTTTGAAGGCCTCGGGATCGAGCTCGCGCTCGGCGGCGCACGTCTTGGCGGGGTTCGACGCCGACTCGGTCGAGTCCTCGAGCTCGGTCTCGTTCTCGGGCTCTTCCTCTTCCTCGACGTCCTCGCCCCGCGCCTGCGCCTCCTGCGAGACGCACTTGCCGAAGGCATTCATCTTGTTCTCGTTCGTCCCGTACGCCTCCCTGAACGCATCCGGATCGAGCGCGCGCTCGGCGGCGCAGGTCTTGGCCGGGTTGTCGGCTGCCTGCTCAGGAAGCTCCGCCGGCGGACCGGGTGCCCGGCGCTCGCCGTTCTCGCCGTTCTCGTCGTCTCCGTTGCCGTTGCCGCCGTTGCCGTTGCCCTGGCCGGCGAAGTCGGGCTTGCCCTGGCCCGCCCAGGAGGGCTTGCCGCCACCGTTGCCTCCGCCGCCGCCGCGGTCACTGGGAGGGCCAGCCCACGAAGGCTTGCCGCCGCCGTTCCCGTTGCCGTTGCCGCCGCCGCCGTTGCCCTTGCCCGGGTTCGCCGTCGCCGCGGGCACGAGGAGCACCGCGGCGAGGAGCCCGGCCGAAAAGGTCTTCAGTCCAAGTCTCATGATCGAAACGTCCTCCGGTGTCGGGAGAGGTGGTTCAAGGGCCTAGACGCACGGCGCCGGAGAAACATGCGCTCCTCACGAAAGATCAACAAAACGGGGTACCGTCGGCTCCCCCGGCGGACAACGGCTGGGGGCCCAGATCTCCTCGCCGTTTGCGGCCTTCTCGCGAGCAGCGCTCAGAAGGGCGGAACGGGGCGGCGGCGGCGCGAAGCCGCCGGCGCCGCCCGCGCGCACGGACTACTTGATCTCGACGGCGGCGCCTGCCGCCTCGAGCTTCTCCTTGATCGAGTCGGCCTCCTCGCGGGCGACTCTCTCCTTGACGGCATTGGGAGCCCCGTCCACGAGGTCCTTGGCCTCCTTGAGGCCGAGGCCGGTGACCGCGCGCACCTCCTTGATGACCTGGATCTTCTTGTCGCCCGCACCCGTGAGGACGACGTCGAACTCCGTCTGCTCCTCGGCGGCGGCGCCGTCGCCGGCGGCCGCCGGGGCCGCGCCCGGAGCGGCGACGGCGACCGGCGCGGCGGCCGTCACGCCCCACTCTTCCTCGATCTTCTTCTTCAGCTCGACGAGATCGAGGACGGACATCTTCCCCAGCTCGTCGAAGACCTTGTCGACTCCACTTGCTGCCATGGTGCTACGCCTCCTGTTCTTCGAGTTGGTCGATGCGGGCGTCGATCAGCCCGACGAGGTTCTGGAGCGGGGCGTTCACGAGCCCCGCGATCGCGTTCAGCGGACCGATGATCGCTCCCAGGACTTGGCCCTGGAGGACGTCGGCCGGCGGCAGCGAGGCGAGGTCCTCGACCTGCTCCGCATCCATTGGCGACCCCTGGAGGATCCCGCCCCTGACGGCGAGGACCTTCGTCCGCCGAGCTGTCTCGCTCAGTGTCTTGGCGACCGCGACCATGTCGCCGTCGCCCACGAAGGCGATGGCGGAGGGCCCGTCGAGGAGCTCCGTGAGCGCCGCGACGCCGGCCTCCTCGGCCGCCCGCTTCGTGAGCGTGTTCTTGACGACGGAGAAGCGGGCGCCGTGCTCGAGCAACTTCGTGCGCACCTCGTCGATCTCGGTCATCGACAGGCCGCGATAGTCGGCCACGATGAGCGTGTCGGACGAGCGGAGTCGCTCCGCGAGGTCGGCGACGACCCGCTCCTTCTCCTTTCTCAGCACTAACTCACCTCCATCCACGAATCAGGCCCGCCGACGGCGGGCCTGACGAAAGAGGTGATCCTCTCGCATCAGCCGCCTCGGTTGGTCTTCTGCCTTCCGGCTGCCAACGGTCTCTGGCGACGGGCGTTGTCAAAACGGTCTACGCCGGCGCGAGCGCCTCCTCGAGCTCGGCCGTGATGTCGCGCGTCCGGCCGGGGTCGATGTGCACTCCGGGGCCCATCGAGCTCGTCAGCGTGACGGAGCGGATGTAGCGGCCCTTGGCCGCTGCCGGCTTCGCGCGGACGATCTCCTCCATGACGGAGGCGTAGTTCTCGAGCAGCGTGCGCTCGTCGAAGCTCTTTCTCCCGATCGTGAGATGCACGTTGGCGCCGCGGTCGGTGCGGTACTCGAGCTTGCCGGTCTTGGCGTCGCGGACGGCCTTGCCGACGTCGAAGGTGACCGTGCCCGTCTTCGGGTTCGGCATCTTCCCGCGCGGGCCGAGGATGCGCCCGAGCTTGCCGACGGTGCCCATCTGGTCCGGCGTGGCGATCGCGACGTCGAAGTCGTCGAAGCCGCCCTCGACCTGCGTGGCGAGGTCGCCCGAGCCGACGACGTCGGCGCCCGCCTCCTCCGCCTCCTTCGCCTTCTCGCCCTCGGCGAAGACGGCGATCCGCACGTCCTTGCCCGTCCCGTGCGGGAGCATGAGCGTGCCGCGGAGCTGCTGGTCGGCGTGGCGGACGTTGAGGCCGAGGTTGAAGTGCACCTCGACCGTCTCGTCGAACTTCGCGGGCGGGAACTCCTTGAGCAAGCGAACAGCCTCGAGCGGCGAGTAGAGGTGCTCCCGGTCGACGCTCGCGCGCGAGTTCCGGTAGCGCTTGCCATGCTGGGTCACAGCCGCTCAACCTCCACTCCCATCGAGCGGGCCGTTCCCGCGATGACGAGCATCGCCTGCTCGACATCGCGCGCGTTCAGGTCCGGCATCTTCGTCTCGGCGATCTGGCGCACCTGCGCGCGTGTGAGGCGCCCGACCTTCTCGCGGTTCGGCTCCGCGGAGCCCTTGTCCAGGCGGAGCACCTCCTTGATGAGGACCGCAGCCGGCGGCGTCTTCGTGATGAAGGTGAACGACCGGTCTTCGAAGACCGTGATCTCCACGGGGATGATGCGCCCGTTCTCCTGCTGGGTCTGGGCGTTGAACGCCTTGCAGAACTCCATGATGTTGACGCCGTGCTGGCCCAGGGCCGGGCCGACGGGCGGCGCCGGATTGGCCTGTCCGCCCGGGATCTGGAGCTTGATGAGGGTGAGGACTTTCTTGGCCATGCCTACGTCAGCTTCTTGACCTGGTCGAAGCTGACCTCCACGGGAGTCTGGCGCTCGAAGATGTTCACGAGCACCTTCAGCTTCTGCTGGTCGGCGTTGACGTCGATGACCTCGCCGTCGAAGTCCGAGAGCGAGCCCTGCGTGATCTTCACGGTCTCCCCTAGGTCGAACTCGACGACCGTGCGAGGGCGATCGGCGGCCGACGTCGCCGTGTGGAGGATGCGGTCGACCTCGGGCTGCGAGAGCGGCACGGGCTTGGTGCCCGAGCCGACGAAGCCGGTGACGCCGGGGGTGTTCTTCACGACCGTCCACGCCTCGTCGGACATGTCCATGTTCACGAGCACGTAGCCCGGGAGCACCCGCTTCTCGGTCTGCACCTTCTGGCCGTCCTTCGTCTCCATCACCTGCTCCGTCGGGACGACGACGCGCCGGAAGCGCGGGGCCTGGTTCATGGAGACGATCCGGTGCTCGAGATTGGCCTTCACCTTGTTCTCGTGCCCGGAGTAGGTGTTGATGACGTACCAGCGGAACAT
>JBOHAD010000158.1:0-4166 GCA_050697555.1 Gaiellaceae bacterium
AAAGGGGGATTTCGCTCACCTCGGCCGGGGAGAGGTCGATACTCCTTTCGCGGCGATGCGAATCGAAGTCAGCGATCCCCGGCTCGTGGACGACCTGCGCGCCCACCTCCAGCGCCACGGGTGCCCGAGCGAGCGCCGGACCGAGGACACCTTCGAGGTCCGCGTCGCCTGGTCTCCCGAAGGAAAGCTCACTGAGACGCAGCAGCGTGCAAAGGTGTTCGCCCATCTCCGAGAATGGTGCGTGGATCACCCCGGAGTGAAGGCGAACGTGCACGCATAGCGCCCTCGCGGAAAGACCGTCAGGTCTTTCCGCGATTAGAAGGAACGTCCGACCCGGCGCCTAACCTCGACTCGTGAAGGTTCTCGGCATCGACCCGGGCACGGCAGCGTGCGGTTACGGCATCGTCAGTGCAAGCGGAGGCCGCCTCGAGGCCGTCGACTTCGGCTGGTGGCCGACTCCTGCGCGCCAGTCTCTCGAGCTGCGCCTGAAGCGGATCCACGACGAGGTCGCGGACCTCATCGCCCGGCACGAGCCGGACGCGGTCGTGCTCGAGGAGTCTTACGTCGGCGCCGACGCCCGCATCGCGCTCTCCGTCGGGCAGGCGCGCGGCGCCGCGCTCGTCGCCTGCGCGGCCGCTCAGGTCGCCTGCGCGGAGTACCCGCCCGCGACGGTCAAGCACACCGTCTGCGGATACGGGCGCGCCGAGAAGGCCCAGGTCCAGCGCATGGTGCGCACGATCCTCCACCTCGACGAGGTACCGAAGCCACACCATGCCGCCGACGCGCTCGCCGTCGCCATCTGCCACGCGCTCGCGCCGCCGCTCGGCGCTCTCGCCGGAGGCCGGCGGTGATCGGGCGCCTGCGCGGAAAGGCGGTCGCCTGGGACGCCGAAGGCCTCGTGCTCGACGTCGCCGGCGTCGGCTACCGGCTGCTCGCGACCCCGACGGCCGTGCGGAAGGCGGACGGGACGGAGGAGGTCGTGCTCGAGACCCACCTGCACGTCCGCGACGACGCGCTCCAGCTCTTCGGCTTCGCGGACGCTGGGGAGCGCGAGATGTTCGAGCTCCTCCTCAGCGTGAACGGCGTGGGCCCGAAGGTCGCGCTGGCCATCGTCTCCGGCTACGGGCCCGGAGAGCTCAAGCGGGCGATCGTGCGCGAGGACGCCGCGCTCTTCCAGACGATCCCCGGGATCGGGAAGAAGACGGCCCAGCGAGTCGTCCTCGAGCTGCGGGAGAAGATCACTCCGCTCGCTGCGGTCGAGGCGCCCCACCTCGGCGCCGGCGACGGCCACGTGGTCGCCCGCGACGCGCTCGTCGAGCTCGGCTACTCCGTCGCGGAGGCGGAGCAGCGGCTCGCCGACACCGACCCCGACCTGCCGCCGGCCGAGCGCGTCCGGCAGGCCCTCCGCGCCGCATGACCGTCCCTCGCCTTCGGCTCACTCTCGTGGGGGAAACCAGGTTTCCCCCACGAGCCCCCTTCTTTGATGCTGTGGAGGAACCTCCCGGTTCCCCCACACTCCCTCCACACCCTCATAGGCCAGAGGCTGGCCTGTGAGCGAGCGGATCACGACCGCGGTCCTCGCGCCGGACGAGGAGGAGCTCGACGGCTCGCTCCGCCCGCGCCGGCTGGACGACTTCGTCGGCCAGGAGCGGGTGAAGGAGCAGCTTGCGATCGCGCTCGAGGCGGCGAAGGGGAGGGGAGAGGCGCTCGACCACGTCCTCCTCGCCGGCCCGCCCGGGCTCGGGAAGACGAGCCTCGCGTACATCGTCCGCGAGGAGCTCGGCGTCGGCATCCGCACGATTGCCGGCCCCGCCCTCGAGCGCAAGGGAGACATGGCCGCCATCCTCACCTCGCTCGAGGATCGCGACGTCCTCTTCGTGGACGAGATCCACCGGCTCAACGGGGCCGTCGAGGAGATTCTCTACCCGGCGCTCGAGGACTTCCGCCTCGACATCATCGTCGGCCAGGGGCCTGCGGCCCGCACGCTCACCCTCGACCTGCCTCCCTTCACGCTCGTCGGCGCGACGACGCGCACCGGGCTCCTGACGACGCCGCTCCGCGACCGCTTCGGGATGACGTACCGGCTCGACTACTACGAGGCCGAGGACCTCGCTCGCATCGTTCGTCGCTCGGCGCGCATCCTCCGCGTCGAGATCGAGAGCGAGGCCGCCGAGGAGATCTCCCGGCGCGCGCGCGGGACGCCGCGGGTCGCCAACCGCATCCTCCGGCGCGTGCGCGACGTCGCGGAGGTGCGCCACGACGGCGCCGTGACGCTCGACGTCGCGCGCGAGGCGCTCGCGCTCCTCGAGGTGGATCGCGAGGGCCTGGAGCGCATCGACAGGGAGCTTCTCGCCGCGATCGTGAACAAGTTCGACGGCGGCCCCGTGGGGCTCTCCACGCTCGCGGTCACGCTCGGCGAGGAGCCGGACACGATCGAGGACGTCTACGAGCCCTACCTGCTCCAGCTGGGCCTCATCCAGCGCACGCCGCGCGGTCGCATCGTGACGAAGCTCGGCCGCGCGCACGTCGGCGGCCACGAGGCCGACGACGCGCTCTTCTGAACCGCCGACCCGGAGGCGGCGGCCGCTAGGGTGCCCGCGTGGACGTCGTCGAGCTCTTGCGCGACCTGTCCGACCGGTTCGGCGTCGCCGGCTTCGAAGACGAGGTGCGCGAGCGTCTCGAGGAGCTCGTCCGTCCGCACGTCGACGATGTCCGGGTCGATCCGCTCGGGAATCTGATCGCGGAGCGGCGGGGCAACGGCGGCCCGAGGCTGATGCTCGACGCGCACATGGACGAGATCGGCTTCATGGTCAGCTACGTCGAGGAGGGCGGCTGGGTTCGGATCGTCCAGCTCGGGGGCTGGGACGAGCGCATCGTCGCAGCGCACTCGCTCACGATCCTCGCCGACGGCGGCCGCAGGGTTCGGGGCATCGTCGGCACGCTCCCGCCGCACGTGCTCACAAAGGCGGACCGGGAGAAGCCGCTCACGCTCGAGGACGCCTTCGTCGACGTGGGTGCGGAGTCGCGGGCCGAGGTGGAGGACCTGGGCATTCGGGTCGGTTCGCCTGCCGTGATCGCCTACCCGTTCGAGCGCCTGAACGACCGCGCCGTCGCCGGCAAGGCGCTGGACGACCGGGCGGGCTGCACGGTGCTCGTGAAGACGCTCGAGGTGCTCGCCGGCGAGCCGCTCGACGTGACGCTGTTCGCGAACTTCGCCGTCGGCGAGGAACTGGGACTCCGGGGGGCGCGCACCGCCGCCGCCCAGATCGAGCCCGACGTCGCGCTCGCGCTGGAAGGGACGGTCGCTGCCGACGTGCCGGGAATCGCGCCCGCGCGCCAGCCGACCCGGCTCGGCGGCGGCCCGGCGATCACGGTCATGGACCAGACCATCGTCGTCAGCCCCGTGGTCGTCCGGGCGCTGACCGAGCTGGCCGACGCCGAAGGCATCCCGCACCAGTACAAGCTGCCGGGCGTCGGCGGCACGGACGCAGGCGCCATCCAGGCGAGCGGCCGCGGCGTGCTCGCGGGCGTCGTCTCCGTCCCGTGCCGCTACATCCACTCGCCGTTCAGCGTCCTGCGCCTCGACGACCTCGAGCGCACGGTCGAGCTGACCGTCGCGTTCGTCAGGCGCTGCGGCGAGATCGTGCCGGTCAGCGCCTGAACTGGAGGTCGTGCCACGAGGGCACGGGAGCCAGCTCGAGGAGAGCTCGGCCTCCGTGGGGATCCCGGTAGCCGAACTCCGCCGTCCCCTCGTCCCAGTCCACGTCGAGAAGGTCGTCCTTCACGCGCTGGTCGAGCCAGGCACCGCGGAAGATCAGCTTCCGCATCCAGTACACGAGCGACTCGTCGTTCACGAGCGCGAGCCGCTCCCAGTGACGGACGAGGTACGCGCCGAGCTCGCTCTGCGGCTCGGCGATGACGCCGTGCGCCGTCAGCTCCACCAGGTCCGCGGTCTCGTCGGGATCGAGCTCGCCCGGCTCGATGAGGCCGAGCTTCACGGCCGCGGCATTCACGCGTTGCTCGAAGTCGACGCCGTTGAAGCCGAAGCGATAGCCGAGGAACTCGACGACGAAATCGTCGCCTGAGGCGTAGTTCGTCTCGGACACGGTCTGAGCATAGCGTCGCCCCTCGCGGGCTATCCGTCCGACGCGCGCCCTAGCGTGAGG
>JBOHAD010000159.1:0-4097 GCA_050697555.1 Gaiellaceae bacterium
GAGCACGTGCCCGACGAGGATCTCTCCGCCTGGTATTCGGGCGCCGCCTGCCTCGCCTGGCCATCGCTGTATGAAGGTTTTGGTTTCCCGCCGCTCGAGGCGATGGCCTGCGGTTGCCCCGTTGTCGTCTCGAGCGCCGGCTCCTTACCGGAGATCGCAGGCCCTGCCGCCCTCCTCGTCGAGCCGCGCGACGAGCGGGCACTCGCCGACGCAATCCGGACACTCATCCTCGACCCGCCGTCTGACCTCATCGAGCGCGGGCTCGCGCATGCCGCCCGGTTTTCGTGGGATCGCACCGCCCGCGAGACCCTCCGCGTGTATGAGACGCTGCTCGAGCGCGGCTCCTCTCTCGACCCTGACCCGCCTGCCTCAGTCTTCGGCGAAGCTCAGCTGGCCGCCATCCCATAGAAGTCTCCGACCTCAACCGGGGCGGGAACCACCCGCTCGTCGCCGACTCGGTACTCGAGGTCGCGCACGGTGCTTGGGTCGTCGCCCGGGCCGGGGACGTAGACGTAGCCGCCGGCCGCATCGAGCCACCAGACCGACTCCTCGTCGAGCGCGTCTTCCCGCCCGCGGTCGAGTACGCGCTCACACTCCATGCCGGTTTCCGTCTCGGTCTTGCCGTCGCGGGTGCCGCCGAGGGCAAAGAGCGTTCCCTCGGCGAGCCGGTGGACGCTCGCGCCCGGCTCGAGCGTCCTGACGCCCCAAGCTTCCGTATCGATCAGCTTCAGGCCGGCCGGAGTCGAGCTCAGCCCGTGGTAGTCCGAGCCGGAGACGGCGACGAGCCCGTCTCCGAGCCAGTCTGCCTCGCGCGACCAGCCGAAGCTGATCTTCGCGTCGGCCGCGGGATCGAGCCAGCCGCGAAGGCGCGAGAGAAGCGAGACCGGCTGAGAAAGCCTCGTGGTAGGAGACGCCGAGCCGAGGACCCGTCCCCCACCGCGTGTCTCCAGCGGCCCGCCAACCGGCGCCTGACAGCGCCCTCCCACCGCCTGCTCAGGCGCACAGTGACTTCGTCCTCGCGCCAGCGACCGTGGACACCTTGCCTCCATTGCCTTCGCACGTCTCCGGCTTCCGTACTAGCGTGGGCCATTCTATGGTCGTGAGTCGCCTCCGGTTCTTGCTCGGCCGGCCGCAGAGCGCGGACACGCCGGCGCGTGCGACGCACGCGTTCGATCGAGCGGAGGACGCCCGGGGCTACCACGGAGGTCCGGTCCTGGGAGCGAGCACGCTCGGGGAGCTCGCCCTCTCTCCCGCCCTCCACGATGAGGCATGGGCGATCGTGGACCGGCTCGAGCCGGACGATAACGTGAGCCACGTCCGCGACTTCGTCGCCGAAGGAAGGCGTCTCGCCGGCCGAGAATGGCGCTACGTGGACATCGCAAGCGCTCTCGCGGCCGCCACCGAGCTGCTCCGACCCTCCTCGTATCTCGAGGTCGGCGTCCGGCGTGGGAGAAGCATGGCGATCGTCGCCGCGCGGGCGCCGAAGTGCTCGATCATCGGCGTGGACATGTGGCAGCCGAACTATGCCGGGATGGAGAATCCGGGCCCGGACCACGTCCGGGCGGAGCTGGCGAAGGTCGGGTTCGCAGGCGACCTCGAGTTCCTCACGGGTGACAGCCATCGAGTGCTACCCCGCCTCTTCTCGCAGCGGCCCGACCTGACCTTCGACCTCATCACGGTCGACGGCGATCACTCGCCGCGCGGAGCGGCTCGCGATCTGCGGGACGTCCTGCCCCGACTCCGCATCGGCGGGGTGCTGGTCTTCGACGACATCAGCCACCCGCATCATCCGAAGCTGCTCGAGATCTGGCGTCGTGTCATCGTGGCGGAGCGGCGCTACTCCACCTGGCACTTCGACGATGGCGGCTACGGCGTAGCGGTCGCCGCTCGTCGTTGGTAGCGATGGTGACCGTGTGGGGGTCAAAATTCGGTGCGCGTTCCCGAAAAATGCGAATTTGATCGGCTGGCCCTCATCCAGCCGCCGCATCAGGTCCTTCCGCTCCTCCCGAGTCATAGCCCTAAGCATGTCCTGAATCTCCCGGAGGGGGTCCGACTTCGGGGTCACCTCCTCGGAGGGCTGCACGGGCCTGCGGTAGACCCCGGCTCATGAGGATCTCTGCCGCCTCGGCTCGGCGGACGGCGTCCGGGTGGCCGGTCGTGAGCGCCTCCTCGAAGGCGGCGACGATGGCGTCCTGTAGCTCCTCTGCAGCCAGCGTGCACCGTAGAGTCGTGGAATGAAGCGCCACCCCGCCCTGATCCCGCTCTCGCGCGACCATCACAATGGACTTGTCCAGACATTGCGGCTGCGCCGTGCCGCCACGGACGGAGATGCTTCTGCTCGGCTCGTGGCGGCCAGGGAATTCGTGGAGTTCTTCAGGAACGAAGAGCGTGTCCACCTTCGGGATGAGGAAGAAGAGCTCTTTCCGGTTCTCCTCAGGCACGTCCCGTCGCAGCCTGCTCCCCTCCGCGAGGCACGCGTCCAACACGTGCCGCTCGAGGGGTTCGCTCGCAAACTCGACATTGCCGTGGCGGCCGGCATCGTCGATCGAGAGACGTTGGATGCGGCGGGAGAGCTGCTTGACGCACACATCCGGCTTGAGGAGCGACAGCTCTTTCCGCTGATCGAGCAACTCGTGCCAGACGACGAGCTCCGGAGGCTGGGGCTCGCCGACAGGGACGCGACCTGCGCCGTTCGGCGCCCGCCCCTCACGAGCTAGTCGTAGCCGAGTTGTGGCGCAAACCGATGTCCCACACCCTGTGAGCGGGGGGCGGCGCGCACTCAGGCGTTCGGGCGCCGCGAGAGCAGAACGCCATGACAAGCGTGGCGATCTCCGGCCGACTTCTCCGGAGCGGATGATCGGTAGGCGGCGGCGGAAGTGGTCGTCACGCTAACCCTCGCTGCCCGCAAGCTGGGCGCCGACTTCCCGATCTTCGAGCAGAGGATGCATGAGAAGGCCCTCTCGAGCGCCGTGCGGGCGGGGCTCGCGATTCGGGACTTTGCGGGGCCGGGGGTCAGGCGATGATCTCGGCCTCGACACCTGGATGCGTCGCCAGCCAGGCGCCGAGGCAGGTTCGAATCTGGAGCTCGGCCTGCGGCTCGGTGGGAGCGCCAGGGAGGAGCACCTGTATCGTGTCGCCACTGGCCTCGGTGCTAATGCAACCCCAAGCTCGGAAGAAGTCGCGGAGGTCGGCGGTGAGGGCCGGGTCGCTGAGTCGGATCCAGGCCTGGGCAGGCAGGCTCGACTCGCGCTCCGGCGCGCGCATCGCGTAGATGCGCGTGAGCTGAACCTCGATCGTGACGACACGGCGCGGCCGGCCGCTCTGTCCCGGCCGCGCAGGGCGCAGGCTGCTTGGGACCTCGCGCGCGCGGCCGTAGAGGATCGCGACCGCGCCGTCAGCCCGCCAGGTGGTGAAGGCGACGCGGGGGTTGGTGGCGAGGTCAGGCCGACGGACGGTGTCCTCGTAGATGCGGAGTCGGAGCAGCGTCCCGGCGAGCTCGGCGTGGACTGGGGCGATATGCGGCTGGCCAGCCGGCCCCACCGTCGCCATCGCGACCAGCCGGACGCTCCGCCAGAACTCGACGAGCTCGGCCGCGGACATCTGGCGGGCGGGGTAGGCGACCGAGTCGGCGACCGCTGGAGTCGCGGTGCGCGTGCTCCGGTCGAGCAGCGCCTGGAGGGCGAGGAGTTCTGCAGGCGTCGGGTCCGAAGGTGTGCCAGGCATGGACCTCCTCGGCGTGAGGCCGGTTCGCGCCCAGTTTAGGTCGCAGGTTCTCCGTCCCTCGGAAAGCCGCCCAGTGGGTCGTCAGGGCTTGATGTCGATCTGCGTGGGGAGATTGACGAGATCAGGGGTGGGGTGAGGTCGCGTTCGATCGCCTTTGCGCAATCACCCCCCTCAGGGTCGCGAACACTCTTCTGAATCTCGGGACGCCTCCGGGGCGGGCCCGGCTGAGGCCCGGATGTGCCCCCCAACGAGCTGTGTGTGAGCGCGCGGGGGCTAAGCTCGCAGGATGGAGATCCTCTCGAGCCGCGTCCTCCTTCGTCCCCGGGACCTAGAGCGCTCGCTCCGCTTCTACGAGGACACGCTTGGCCTCGCCG
>JBOHAD010000160.1:0-4080 GCA_050697555.1 Gaiellaceae bacterium
GCGGCCGGGTTGATCTTGTTCTCCCGGTAGAACTTCATCACCTCTTCGTTCATCCGCTGCTTGTCGTTCTTGTACTTCTGCTGGAGCGCCTTCAGCTGCGGAGCGTGCGCCTGGAGGTGCTGCATCGAGCGGATCTGCTTGACCGTCAGGGGGACGATCAGGACGCGCACGACGAGGGTGAGGGCGATGATGGCCCAGGCCCACGAGAGACCGCCCGTTGCGTGCAGCCACTCGAGGAGAGTGGTGAGGACGCTTTCGATCGGGCTGAGGACGCCGGCGAGGATCACCGGAAGAGCCTCTGGTCGCGCGCGTAGTCCACGCCTCCGTGGCTCCAGGGGTTACAGCGGAGGAGCCGCCAGCCGGCGAGGACGACACCGCGCAGGACGCCCCACTCGCGGATCGCGTCGAGCGCGTACTGCGAGCAGGTCGGGTGGTACTTGCAACGCGGGCCGAGAAGCGGGCTGACGAGCAAGCGGTAGGCGTGGATCGGCAGAGAGGCGACATGCCTCATGCGCGCACCCCCTCCGCGAGGCGGAAGATCTCGCGCACACGCTCCTCGAGCCAGGAGAACCCGCGGGCCTCGACTGCCTCCGTGAGACCCGGGCGGGCGATGAGCACGTAGTCGTGGCCCGCCGGAAGCCCGGCGCACGCCTCCTCGAAGGCGGCGCGCAGACGGCGCTTCAGCCGGTTCCGCACGACTGCGCTCCCGAGCTGCCGGGAGACCGCGAGCCCGAGGCGCGGCGCTCCCTCCGCGTCCTCCTCGCGCGGGAACGAGTAGAGGACGAGGAACCGCGTCGAGACCGACCGGCCCTTGCGGTAGACGGTGTCGAAGTCGCGGGAGCGCGAGAGTCGATGGCGGCGGGTCAAGCGGAGAGACGCTTGCGGCCCTTGGCGCGGCGGCGCTTCAGGATCGCGCGGCCCGCCCGGGTCGACATGCGCGCCCGGAATCCGTGCCGGCGCTTGCGCCGGCGCACGTTCGGCTGGAAGGTTCGCTTCACGAGCAGATGGGAGAAGTGGCCGCACGAGGCGACCGCAGGCCAGTATAGAGGAGCCCTGTGCTGACCCGGCAGCGCCAATCGTCCGAGAAACGCAATCCACAGCCCGAAGGGCGCATGGAAGGCCGCAAGCAGACACCTTTCCACATCTGTGGATAACGGTGTGGAGAGGGCGGAAAAGCCTGCACAGATGCGGTTTTGGCCTGCCGTGTTTTCCCCAGGCGCCGCCGTTGAAGCGGCCGGAAGGCCGCTGCTATAGTCGCCGCTTCCCGGAGTCCGACGGAGGGCGAACGAGGGCGTGGAGCGAGCTCCAGAGTTGAGCGCAGACGACCTGTGGAGCGAGGTTTCGGCCCGGCTCCGCGAAACGCTCAACGACTCCACGTACAGCATGGGGTTCGCCGCCGCGCGGGCCGGCCACCTCGACGAGACCTCGTTCGTACTCTTCGTCCCGAACGACTTCACGCGCGACTGGATCGAGGGACACGTGCGAGGGCTCCTCGAAGGCGCGGTCCGCGACACGCTGGGGGGAGAGCGCGAGGTGCAGCTCGCCGTTCGCGAGCAGCGAGTCGCGGAGCAGCCCGTCGCCCCGCCGCCGCGGGCGGAGGGCCTGAACCCAAAGTACACCTTCGACTCCTTCGTCATCGGCTCGTCCAACCGGTTCGCGCACGCGGCGGCTCTCGCAGTCGCCGAAGCGCCCGCCCAGGCGTACAACCCGCTCTTCATCTACGGAGGCACCGGCCTCGGCAAGACCCACCTTCTCCAGGCGGTCGCCGGCTACGTCGCCGAACACTCGCACGAGCTCTCCGCGCGCTACGTAACGAGCGAAACCTTCATGAACGACTTCATCAACTCGCTCCGCGACAAGCGCATCGAGGGCTTCAAGCAGCGCTACCGCCACTACGACGTGCTCCTGATCGACGACATCCAGTTCTTCGAGCACAAGGAGCGCATCCAGGAGGAGTTCTTCCACACGTTCAACTCCCTCTACGAGGCCGGCCGCCAGATCGTGATCTCGAGCGACCGCCCGCCACGGGCCATCGCCACGCTCGAGTCACGGCTGCGCTCCCGCTTCGAGTGGGGCCTCATCACCGACATCCAGCCGCCCGATCTCGAGACGCGCATCGCCATCCTCCGCAAGAAGGTGAAGACGGACGCCATCCACGTTCCCGACACGCAGGTGCTGACATTCATCGCCAGCCGCATCTCGACGAACATCCGCGAGCTCGAGGGGGCCCTCACTCGCGTCGTTGCCTTCTCGTCGCTCACCGGCCGGCCGATGACGGTCGCGTTGGCCCAAGAGGTGCTCAAGGACGTCTTTCCCCAGGGCGAGATACCGGAGATCTCCGTCGAGCAGATCCAGCAGACGGTCGTGGAGCGCTTCGGGATGTCGATGGGCGAGCTGACAGGTGAGCGGCGTTCCCAGTCGATCGTCTATCCCCGCCAGGTGGCCATGTACCTCTGCCGCGAGCTCACCGACAGCTCGCTGCCGAAGATCGGCAAGAAGTTCGGAGGGCGCGACCATACGACCGTGATTCACGCGACCTCCAAGATCGCCAAGTTGATCAAGGAAGACCGCAACGTCTACAACCTCGTGCAAGAGCTGACAGCGCGCATCAAACAAGTTCGTTGACAGGACCTGTGGGAACCTGTCCGAATCCGGGGAGAGCTCGGCCAAGATGCTCAAGCCTGTTGAAAGCTTCACTTTCTCCCCAGTCGTCGTCCACGGCAGATCGCGCGGAGCGAAGCCGAAGAGCGCCGTCTTCCCCGTCCTTCACACTGCCTATGACTATGACTAGAGGTTCTCTTTAAATGTCCTCTGTAGATACGGTTGCGCTCACGAAGATGCGAGTCGTGTGCCGAAAGGAGGAGCTCGCCGAGAAGCTCCAGGTCGTGGGACGCGGGGTCTCGACCCGCACGACCGTCCAGATCCTCGCGGGCATCATGCTGCGGGCCGCCGGGGGGCGGCTCCACCTGTCGGCGACGGACATGGAGATCTCGCTTCGCGTCTCGCTCGACGCGCAGGTAGAGGACGAGGGCGCGGTTGTGGTACCCGGCCGGCTGCTCGTGGACATCGTGCGGCTTCTGCCCGGCGGCGAGGTGACGCTCGAGCACAAGGCGGAGGACGGCGTCGCGCGACTCACGTGCGGAAGCGCGTCCTACGGGCTCAACACCTACGGGCCGGAGGATTTTCCGCGCCTGCCGGAGATCGACCCGGAGACATCCTTCACGGTCGAGCGGGAAGCGTTCCTCGACACGATCGCGCGCGTGAGCCGCTCGGCTTCGCGGGACGAGTCGCGGCCGGTGCTGACGGGGGTGCTCGTTCGCTTCGAAGGTGGGAAGGTCGTCATGGCGGCGACGGACTCCTACCGCCTGAGCGTGAAGGAGACAGAGCTCACACAGGGTCCGGGGCACGAGCTCGAAGCCATCGTCCCCGCACGTGCCCTGGCAGAGCTTGCACGCATCGGGCAGGCGACCGAGAGCGAGACGATCGAGGTCGGCGTCCAGGAGAACCAGATCGTCTTCGGCGTCGACGGAGTCTGGTTGACCGCGCGACGGATCGACGGACAGTTCCCCAACTACCGGCAGCTTCTCCCCGAGCAGTTCGAGGCGGAGGTCCAGCTTCCGCGCGAGGAGCTCCTCGATGTCGTCCGGCGAACGGGTCTGCTCGCGCAGCGGAAGTCTCCCCTGAGGCTCCGCTTCGAGGACGACGAGCTCACCGTCTCCGCGCAGACGCAGGACGTCGGGGAAGCCCGCGAGTCGCTTCCCATCTCCTACAGCGGCGAGGCGCTCGAGATAGGCTTCAACGCCGAGTTCCTTCGGGACGGGCTCGAGTCGGTGACCGACGAGACCGTTCGGCTGAAGCTCATCAGCCCCCTGCGGCCGGGGCTCCTCCACGGAGAGAACGACGACTTCCTCTACCTGATCATGCCGATCAGGCTCGCCGGCTGATCGTCGGGCACGTCTCCCTCCGCAGCTTTCGCTCGTACGCCGAGCTCGACCTCGCCCTCGCGCCGGGGCTCGTGCTCGTGACAGGGCCGAACGGGGCGGGGAAGACGAACCTGCTCGAAGCGCTCCACGTGGGTAG
>JBOHAD010000161.1:0-4079 GCA_050697555.1 Gaiellaceae bacterium
GGCAGGCCGCCCGGCGGGTCGTCCTCGTTGTAGGCGCTCGGCGCCACGTCGTTGGGCGCGTCGGCGTGGAACAGCGCGGCGAGCAGCTCGATCTGCCCGCGGCCCACGCCCAGCTCGCCCATGCCGCCGCCGTACATCGGCCGCCGCTCCCGCGCGCAGCGCGCGTAGACCTCGAACAGCTGGCGCAGGCTACCGATCCGCGACGGCTTGACGTTCACCACGCGCGCGGCCAGCGGCGTCGCGCCGATGTCCTCGGCGCTGCGGATCGGGGCGTCGTAGGACACGCGCTCGAGGTGATCGCCGAGCCGCTGCGCGATCTCGGGCAGGTCGTGCGGGTCCTCCAGGTAGGCGTCCGGGAACGCGGCGAGCACGTTGTCGTACAGCGCACTCAGAGCCTTCGGATCCTCGACCTCGAAGCCGTACTGGCCCTTGAAGTCGATCGTGTCGACCGCGCCGGTCGCCGCGACCTCGTCGACGAGCGCCGGAGCCCAGGTCGCCTCCGCGTCGAGCTTGAAGCGCACACCGCGCGAGCGGGCAAGCCGCCGGCGCACCGGCTCGATCGAAGGCTCCTTGCCGAGGCCGAGCGAGTTGACGAAGCGCACCGGCTGCGGCTCCAGCCCGAGCACGTCGTGCAGCGAGCGGCCGGCCTGGCGCAGCGCGAGGTCGAGCGCCGCCGACTCGAACGCCCAGTTGCGCAAGCGCAGCGCCACGTCCCACTCCGGCGGCTCCGGCCACAGGTCGAGCGTGGCGACATGGTCGCAGAAGCCGGCCAGCGTCCACTCGCCCTCGAGTGGCAGCGAGGGCCGGGTCTCGTGCAGCGCGGTGCCGTCCTCGCGGAACACCGAGACGTCCTCGCCCAGCCCGTCGGCGCCGGCGCCGAGGAGGCGCACGTGCGTCGTGATGCGCTCGAACTCGTAGGCGAGGACGGCGTGCAGGCGTTCGTACTCGCACGCCTCGATGACGAGCGGTAGCCCCGCGAGCCGCGGCCACAGCGACTCGCCGTTCATCGTTGGGCTCGCGGGCCTCACCGCCGCCATTGTTTCATCAGGCTCGCCGTAGGCCAGGCGGCCGCCTGGCCCGGCGGGCTCGCGCTCCGTCTCAGGCGGCTTGCTCGGAGCGCAGCACGTACAGCGCCACGGCACTCGCGACCAGCGAAGACCCGCGCCGACCAGGTAGGCGAGGTGGTAGCCGCCGTTGAGCGCCGCGGCGGCCGCCGACTCGCCGTCCGCGAGCAGGCCCTCGGTGTGCCCGGTAGCTATTCACGCTCACGTTCGGGGGGCGTCGCTCTCGCCCTGGCCTAGCGAAGCACGCGGCCGACGAGAAGTCGCCCGCCAGCGGTTCTAGATCACGAGTGACGGCGCGGTCGCCTTCAAGCACGTGACGACGACTGGCCCTTGGCGACCTTCCTCGCGGAGGCTCGCGGCAGCTTCGCGGATGCCGTGGACGCTACGGTCCCGAGCGCCCCTATGGGCAGACGGCCCCGGGCAAACAGCCGCCCGGCGAGCTGCCGCCCACGAACCGTTCCTCCATCCGCGCAAAGAAGGAGGGCGTCGCCGAAGAAGCAGGGATACCCGGACGATCCGCGCGAGCCCCGTTCCCCGTCGGACTGACTACCGCAATCGCTGGCGTAAGCAGGCCTCTGGCGACGCCCGGCACCTACTGCTCCTCGCCCGGAGCGAGCATCCGGCGCCGAGTTTGCGCGCCGCTCGCTTGCGAGGTCCGCAACGACGTCGCATACGGCGGAATGCGCTGGATCACGGTCGGCCCCGCCGACCAGCCCGGCACGTCCATCGTCCTGTCTCCGCCGGCCCCAGACCCCGGCCTCACCGACGACGAGCGCCGCACCATCGTCGAGTTAGCCGGCCGCAGCGACAGGGACGACAGCGAGCGGGACGGCAAGCGAGCGAGCCTGTTCATGGCGGGGCGCGACGACCACTTCGGGGCTCGCTCGCGAGCTCGGTTCTCGCGACGGTTCGGCCGTTACCATCCCCGGAGGTCAAGCGGCTGGGACTCGTCCCACGCACGGAGGTGCTTCGCAATGGGCCGCGGCGCGCGGCCGCCTTCAGCTCTTGGGCGCGTTCCCTCATCGCGGCTCGTTCCTCGTCCGTGAATCCCTTGGACGCCTTGCCGGTGGTTCTCTTGGCGGACTGCTGCGTGGCCTTCTTTGCAGGTTTCCTCTCAGCTCATGCCGCTCGACGAAGTCTCGGTCGATATGTATCGCGAACTCGTCGCTGAAATGCCGGGAGGCCGGGGCTAGGCTCTTCCAATGCGCCCACCGGGCGAGCGGCCGTCGGAGGCGAGCAGCCAGACGCCGCGGCCCTGAGCTAGTCGCTTGCGGACGACCGCTCGAATGGCGGCGTCGATCTCGTCACCGCCGAGCGCTTCGGCCTTCGCCCAGCGTCCCGATGGATTTCAGTCACATGTGAGCAAGGACCCGGTCGAGCGGCCGGGGGAGATGGGCGAGATCAAGTGCGTCGACGAGCAAGCGCGCGTATCGGATCTTGCGGTTCCACATGAAGCCATGGAGCTGCGCCTCCCGAGTCAGCCTTCGCTTCTCGGGCTGCTTCCGGAACGTCTGGAAGGACGCCCACTCGCCCTCGGCTTCGATGACCCGTTCCACGACGGCGGCACCCAGAGAGCGCACCAGCTCGTCCTCCAGGTCTGCGTCGCACACGTAGAAGCCGAGGGCTTCCAGGTCAGCCCGACCGAGGTTCGACCCGAAGCCGGCGCGCTCGAGCGCACGCTGGAAGTGGCGCTCCTCGGCGGCGTCGCAGAGTCCTGCGAGCTTGACGCCGAGACCTCCGGGCCCGAGGCGGTCCAGTACCTTTCCGATCGCCTGCGCGCCCCCGATCGGGAGGACTGAGACGCCTTCAGCATCGAGATCTCGACCAAGACGCCGGGCCAGTGCCTCAAGCGCCAGCTTGTCGCTGATCCCCTCGACGAGCACGACCCCGCGCGCCGAGAGACCCGCATCGATGTCCGGGCTGGACGGGCGCATTCCGACTATTGAAGCGAGATCAATGCGAGGCTCGTCGCGGAGAGCTACCGCGCGGCCGTCGACCTGTGCACGACCCAGCCGAGGCCTGCGCCGGGGCGGCTCGGGAAGCTGCGCAGGTCCTCGAGGCCGGCACGCAGCTCCTCCTCGTCGGTGCCCGGCAGCTGCGCCAGCGAAGGCAGGGCGCTCTCCATCACGTCGGCCGCGTAGCTCGCCTGGGCGGCCAGATCCTCGCCCTGCCACCAGAAGGGCCGCTCGCCCAGGTCGATGTCATGGAAACCGGCCTCGCGGAGCCAGCCCGGCAGCCGCGTGCCCGCATCACTCCAGCCCGCGGCTGCCATGCCGTGGACCATCGCGCGGACCAGCGCCTCGAACGCCGGCGTGGACGGCTCCGCGCGGCAGGTCGAGTAGTCGACCTCGACCGCGGTGATCTTGCCGTCCGGGACGAGAACGCGTCGCGCCTCGCGCAGGACGGCACGCGGGTCTGGGACGTGCTCGAGGAACCACATCATCCAGACGTGGTCGAAGGACTCGTCTCCGAACGGGAGCGCGGTTGCATCCGCCTCCACCAAGGTGGCCTCGACTCCGGCTCGCTCGAGGTGTCCGCGGGCGTAGTCGAGCTGCTTCGGCTCGATGTCGACGCCGTGGAGGCGCACGCCCGGAAACTCTTGACCGAGGACTGCGAGCACCGCGCCGACGCCGCACCCGACCTCGAGCAACTGCGTCCCGGGCTCGAGCGTCGTGCCGTCGGAGATCAGCCGATGCCGCCAGTGCTCCGCCTGCTCGACCAGGCGCTCCTGCTCGCGCGTGCCGTAGCCGTGAACGTAGTCAGTCATCTCCGCACCCCGGGCTGAGAAACGCGAGTCAATCGCTCGACGTGGGTTCCAGGATCGTAGACGCGCGTGGGCTGGCAAATGGTGCCCTTGCCCCGCCGGACGAGATACTTGCCAGTGAGACCTAAGACCGTCCTAGAGCGGTGCCCGTGAAGTTAGGTGTGGAAATCCCGATGGCCGAGGGTGAAGGTGGCGATGGCACGCCCGACTGGCCAACGATTCGATCCTTCGCTCGGAGGGCTGAGGAGAGT
>JBOHAD010000162.1:0-4077 GCA_050697555.1 Gaiellaceae bacterium
GAGGACCAGGAGCGCGTCGTGGAAGCGCTCGCCCGCTCGCTGCGATAATCCGCCCGTGGCGAACGGCGCGCCCAGGATGGTCTTCCTCGGCTTCGGCAAGTACGTCCGCGCCGATCGGATCTACGCGCTCGAGCCGCTCCGGGGCGACCAGAGGGGAGGGGGGAGGCGGACGCTCGTCTGGGTCGAGGGCATCGCCGACCCAGTCGTCGCCTCGCGTACCGAGCGGACGATCCTCCACGACATGGGCCAGGACGCCGCCGTCGGCAGCCGCCTCCTCGGCGAGGCCCTCGCGCTCGCCGAGCGCGTGGCGCAGGACGCCGACCGTGGGCGGGTCGACCTCGGTGACCTCGGCCGCCGGGCCAGAAGGCTGCTCGAGGCGAGCGCGAAGCCTCCCGAGGACGACCAGCTCTTTTGACGCCGCTCGGACGGGAGTTCTTCGCGCGAAGCGTGCACACGGTGGCGCCCGAGCTGATCGGCTGCGCCCTGCTCGTGGACGGTGTCGGAGGCCGGATCGTCGAGGTGGAGGCCTACGACGGCGAGGATCCCGCCAGCCACGGGTTTCGCGGCCGGACGGAGCGCAACCGTTCCATGTTCGGCCCGCCTGGGCACGCGTATGTCTACCGGTCGTACGGCATCCACTGGTGCCTCAACCTTGTCTGCGGCACGGAGGGCGTCGCGGAGGCGATCCTCGTCCGCGCGCTCGAGCCGACCGAGGGCCTAGACGCCATGCGCGCCCGGCGCGGTCTCGAGGCCGAGCGCCTGCTCTGCTCCGGGCCGGGGCGCCTCTGCCAGGCACTCGGGATCACGCGAGAGCACGACGGACTCGCCCTCGACGAACCGCCCTTCGCTCTGCTTGCCGCCCCGGAGGAGGTCGACGTCGTCAGCGGGCCGCGGGTGGGGATCACCCGGGCGGCCGACGTTCCCTGGCGCTACGCGCTGGCGGGCTCGCGCTTCCTGAGCCGCAGCCTCCGGGCCGCGTAGTCCTTGACGCCGCTGGACGCCCCTCCTAGGATCGTATTCCGATAGGGGGTAAGCGCGAAAGGAGGACCCGATGGCGGACCGCTTCGAGCGGTTCTCTGCCCTGGCCGGCGTCGGAGCCGTCGTGCTCTGGGTCGTCGGCGTCGCACTCACCGGCGGCGACCATGTCGGGCTCCCCGGGGGAGTCCCTGAGGAAGGCGCAGACGAAACCCTTGCTTACTTCCGAGAGAACGAGGGCGCGGTCACGGGCGGCAGCTGGATCTTCATGCTGGGTTCTCTCTTCTTCCTCTGGTTCGCGGGGATCCTCCGCAGCAGGCTCCTCCGCGCCGAGGGTGGGGCGGGGACGTTCGGCTCGATCGCCTTCGCAGGCGCGGTCGCGACGGGCATCCTCACCTTGGCGATGCCGACCGGCGGTCTCGTGACGGTGCTGGGGATCGACCACGTCTCGGCTCAGACGGCGCATGCGCTGAACGCCGTCGAGAGCATGTTCTTCATCGCCGCCGAGCTCGCCGCGATCGTGCTGCTCGTGGCGACGGCGGTCGTGACCGTCCGAGCACAAGCGTTTCCGCGGTGGTGGGCCTGGGCGAGCATCCTGCTGGCCGTGTGGCTCGTCGTCGGCCCGATCGGATGGCTCGGGCTGCTCATCGGCGTCCCCATCTGGACGCTTGTAACGAGCGCGATGCTTTTCGGCACGCAGGCGACTAACGCGCCACGATGAGCCTGACCGGCATGTTGGGAACCGCAGCTCGTCTCGCCCGGGGGAGCTGGCTCACGACCCTCCCGCGCCGACGGCCGTCGGCGTAGGCCTCGACGACGCCGGCGAGCCCGCGCCTCGCGAGCGCCTCTCGCGCTCGCGCGAGCGAGAGGCCGACGACATCGGGGACGCGACCGTGCACGGCCTTGGGGAGGACGATGCGGACCGTCTCCCAGGAAGAGAGCGTGCCGCCCGCCGGTATCTGGGCGGTGACGAAGCCGAGCTCCTCGCCCGGCTCGGCGGAGCGCCGGATGACCTCGGGGGTGAGCGGCATGCTCAGCAGCTGCTGCTCGGCGAGCTCGCGGCGAGAGCCGACGACCTGGGGGACGTCGACCTCGTTCGGCTTGCAGGGCGCCTGCGCGCTCGGCTCCGAGCCGACGAAGTAGAGGATCTGGCGGGTGTCGCGGCAGTTGCCGTTGTCGAGGAGCCAGCGCTGACCGCGGTGGACGACCTGCTGCGGCGCGACCTGTTCGTAGACGGGAGAGGGAAAGGACTCGGGCGGCGCCTGGAGGTGGCGGAGGGCGCGCTTCATGAACGCCCGCCAGATGAGCGCAGGATACGTACCGCCCGCGACTTCCTCGCCCTCGAACTCGGTCAGCATCGGCTTCAGCTTGTTGGGATACCCGACCCAGACGGCGACGGCGAGCTGCGGCGTATAGCCGACGAACCAGGCATCACCGAAGTTCTCGGTCGTCCCGGTCTTGCCAGCGGCCGTTCGGCCGGGGAGTTGGGCCCGCTCACCCGTGCCTTCCTCGACCACCCCCTCGAGGATGGAGGTGAGGAGAGCGGCGTTGTTTCCCTCCATGGCCTGGCGGCGCACCGCGTCGTTCGAGTCGATGCGGTTGCCGTCCTCGACGCGCAGGACGGCCCGCGGAAGGTTCCCGAGCACCGACCCGTCGACCCGCGCGCCGTTGGCTGCGAAGGTCGAGAACGCGCGGGCCATCTCGAGCGGGCTCACTGCCTCGACGCCGAGGCCGATGGCGAAATAGTCGTCGAGCGGACGAGTGACGCCGAGCTTCCGCGCCGTGCGGGCGACGTTCGCCGGGCCCACCTGGGCGGTCAGCTGGGCGTAGACCGCGTTGTCCGAGTGCACCGTCGCCTCGACGACGTCGATGGATCCGAGGTACGACCCCTCGTAGTTCTCGACCGACCAGAGCTTGTCGCCCAGGTTGATCACCGTCGGCTCCGACTCGAAGACGGTCTGCGGCGCGATTCCCTGCTCGAGCGCCGCGGCGAGGACGAACGGCTTGAACGCCGAGCCGGTCTGGCGCTGTCCCTGGACGGCGAGGTTGAACTGGCTCTTGGAGAAGTTCTCGCCTCCGACCATCGCGAGCACGCGCCCGTCACGGGGGTCGACGGCGACGAGCGCGGCCGCGGGCCCCTTCGGGCCCTTCAGCCAGGTGTCGATCGCCTCCCCGGCGAGCCGCTGGAGCTCGAGGTCGATGGAGGTGTAGATGCGCAGGCCGCCGCCGAACACCTTGCCCGAGCCGTAGTACGGGATGAGCTGCTGCTTGACGTACTCGGCGAAGTGGCCGGCCCGCCCGCGCGAGCCCGGAAGGCCGATGTCCTTCCGGTCGGGCAGCCGGGCCTCCGTCGCCCGATCGAAGTCCTTCGGGCCGATGACGCCCTGTTCCAGCATGAGCCGGAGAACCGTCTCCCTCCGCGCCTTGGCCGCCCGCCGATTCGACGCCGGATCGTAGGCGCCCGGGTTCGCAGGGATGCCCGCGAGAAGCGCCGCCTCCTCCAGCGTGAGCTCATCCGCGTGCTTGCCGAAGTACACGCGCGAGGCCATCTCGATGCCGTAGGCCCCGTTTCCGAAGTAGATGGTGTTCAGGTAGGACGTGAGGATCCGGTCCTTCGACCACCGCTGCTCCAGCTGCCAGGCGAGCGCCGCCTCCTTCAGCTTCCGGCTGACCGTCTGCTCGTCCCGCGTGTACTGGTTCTTGATGAACTGCTGCGTGATCGTCGAGCCGCCCTGGACGACCTTCTTGTGCTGGATGTCCGCCCACAGTGCGCGCGCCATCCCCTGGATATCGACGCCGCGGTGCTCCCAGAAGCGCCGGTCCTCGACTGCGACGATCGCCTGCTTCACGACCGGCGCGATCTCGTCGGAGCGCACGAGGATGCGGTTCTCGGAGCCGCGAAGGGCAGCCAGCACGGTCTTCCCGTCCGACGCGTAGATGTAGCCGATCCGCTCCGCGCGGCGCTCCTGCCCCGGCTCGAGCTCAGGGAGGTCGCTCGCGATCGCGCTCACGAGGCCGTAGACGAACGACACCGACGCGACGAGCGCCAGCACGCACGTGAGTGCAAGAAACCTGAGCTTACGGATCCGGCGCCTGCGCTGC
>JBOHAD010000163.1:0-4071 GCA_050697555.1 Gaiellaceae bacterium
GCCACTCCGCGTCGGCGATCTGCATGCGCACGCAGCCGTGGGAGGCCGAGTAGCCGATCGAGGCGGCGTCGGGCGTCCCGTGGATGCCGACCGCGTAGACGTCGAGGCCCATCCAGCGCGTGCCGAGGGGGTTGCCGGGCCCCGGCGGAACCGGCTCGAGGCCCTTCGCCCAGTCGGAGGCCGGCGGGTACCACGAGGGGTCGCGCTGCTTGGTCACGATCTCGAAGGAGCCGAGCGGCGTGGGGAACGACGGCTGGCCCGTGGCGACGCCGAACTTCTTCACCTTGCGCCCTCCGTCGTAGAGCACGAGCTTGTGCGATTCCCGGCGGATGACCACGATTGGCCCGGCGGTCGCGCGCGTCGCCTTCGGCGCCGTTCTCCGCACGGGCAGCTCGACCGGCCCGCGCGCGTGCAGATCCAGGGCCTGGGCGATCCTTTGGACGGCGCCCTGCTGCCGGAGATCGAGGCCGACCTGCGACTCGGTGACGAAGGGCCGAGCGCCGCGGAGAAGGATCTTCGAATCCCGCGCCTCGCGGTCGAGGCTCTCGGCGATCGCCTCGGCCCAGCGGCGCACGGCGCTCCGGCTCTGGACGACCTCGAGCGGGACGGTCGCGCCCGGCGGAGCGGCGAGGGCGGTCCGTACGGCTGCGTCCACGTGGGTGCGGACCTGGAGCTCGGCCGGAGTCCGCTGCCACGACCGGCCGCCGTACCGAAGGACGACCGGCCGCGCGAACGCGTCGTCGACTGCGGCCCGTGCTTGCGCGGGCGTGAGTCCTCCCACCGGGGTTCCTGCGACCGTGACGCCGCGGGCGACGACGGTCGGGCTCGGGGTCTCGCCGGCGGGTGTCGCGGCGGCCGCAGCGACGAGCCCCGCGAGGACGAGGGCGAGGACGGCGGCGGCCCGCCGCCCTCGCCTGGCGCTCCTGTAGCGCCGGTAACTCACTGGCTCCTCCGGAGCGACTCGGCCACGCGGAGGAGGTCGGCGCGGCCGAGGTCGCCCGCGACGGTGACGACGAGCTCGTCCGTCAGGGCCCAGAGGTGCGGGATGTTCCGCGGGACGATCAGAAGCTCCGCTTCGACGCCGGCGAGCGCTCCCCTGCCGAGGGAGACCCGCTCGGGCTCGTCCCGGAATCCCTCGCCCGTGGCGAGTGGGTCGTCCCAGATGTCAGGGGAGCCCGGCACGTGCCGGAGGCGCGTCGTGATCAGGAGCTGGTCGAGGCCTCGCCTGTACGAGAGGGAGACGACGTCCGTCGAGGGCGGATTCCCGGCCTCGGGGCCGGTCGGGAACCCCGGGCCGGGGTGGACGGCGACTTCGGCCAGCTCGTACCCCTCGGGCACGAACGCCGGGACGAGCGGCGCGTAGCCGACGGTGTCCCCGGCGCGCTCCAGCGGCACGCGGCGGAAGTCGTCGTCGCTCCGCATGACCTCCATGCCGCGGGGGAACTCGAGCGTGAACGTGTCGGGCGGCAGCTCGCGGTCGACGGCGAGCTCCTCGATCCGGAGCTCGTCCAGCTTCCTGCCGTTCTTGCTTTCGACGACCCGTACCGGGATGCCCGTCTGCTGATCCACCGTGATCGCGAAGTGGTCGCCGGAGAGCTCGGGCACGATCAGGTTCGGCGACGTTTCCACGTCGAGCCGCCAGGCCGGCCTGCCCTCGTAGACGACCTCCTGCACGCGCGGGTCCTCCGCGGCGAGCAGCGCGCGTACGAAGGCGCCGAAGTCGCTCTGCAGGATCGAGTCCGACGGGGCCGGAATCTCGTCCGGCGGCCCCGGCGCGATGCCCCTGCGCACGTGGGCGAAGAGGGTGTCGTCGCCCTCGATGCTTGCGCTCGGGTTGAGCGAGCGCTGGACTCCCTTGGACGCGTCGTAGGCGATGTTCTCCTCGTGGGTGAGGCCCGTCAGCCGGAAGTCTCCGTCGGCGGTGAGCGTGAAGCGCATCCTCCGGGGCTCGTCCCAGCCGTAGGCGTTCTCGTAGCTCCGCCCCTGGACGACGAGGACGCCGCTCAGGTTCTGCGCCGTCGCAAGCGCCCTGCGGACGGTCTGCTGGATCTCGGCCGCCCGCGCGGGCTCGACGATGATCCCGGGCCCCGTCCCCTCGTCGGAGCGGACGATGTCGTACGCGACGAAGGCGAGTGCCCCCACGGCCGCCACGAGCGCGACGCGACCGCCCCAGCGCACACGCGAACGGCGGGCCCGCGCGCGACGGCGCCTGTCGTCGATCTGGGCCACGCGCTGCTCCGCCAGCCGCGTGTGGAGCTCGGCGTAGAACTCCGGCCCGTGCTCGGGGACCTCGAGCTCGCGCAGCGCGGCGCCGAGCTCGTGATCGCGGTAGGTCTTGTTGCCCTTCATCTCTACGACGCTCCTTCCGGCACGTCTCCCAGCGCCCGCCGGAGCGCGGCCCGCGCCCGGTTCAACCGGGAGGCGACCGTCCCCTCGGGGATCTCGAGGACGCTCGCAGCCTCCCGGTAGTCGAAGCCCTGGGCGTCGACCAGGAGGACGGCGGCGCGATCCTCAGCCGGGAGCGCGGCGAGCGCGTCCACAAGGTCGGCGCGCCGTGGCACCACCTCGGCCGGCTCGGTCCGCGCGCCCGCCTCGGCGATCTCCTCGTCGAGGGGGAGCTGGACGACGCGGCGGGAGCGCTCGAGCTCGTCGAGGCAGGCGTTGTACGCGATCCGGTAGAGCCACGTGCCGAGCTTGGAGTCGCCCCGGAAGCGCGGCAGTGCGCGGAACGCCTTCACGTAGGCCTCCTGGAGGGCGTCGTCCATGCGATCTCGGTCGCCGAGCAGGCGGTAGGCGAGAGCGCGCAGGCCGGGGTCGTAGTGGCGGATCACGACGGCGAAAGCCTCCTGGTCGCCGCGCCGCGCCCGTTCGAGGACGGCAGAGCCGACCTCGACACCCGGGCGCGGCGCGGTCAGGGTGGTCATGTCTCCCTTTGGACGGAGGCGGCGCCGGATTCCTTCAGGCCCCCGGCGTGAGCCGGACCGGGATCCGCACCTCGTGCGGATACGTTCCCGTGCCGGCCGCGTCGTCGTCGTGGACGACGAGCGTGCCGTCCTGCTCCTCGTCGACCCCGTACTCGAGCGAGACCGCGAAGGTGCCCCGGCAGCCGGTGCCGCAGGTCGCCGTCGTGAACGTGCTCGCGAGCTCCCGGCCGGAGGCGTCGAGCACCTCGACGGAGACGTTCGCCTCGAAGACGTTCGCGCTGCCGCGGATCAGGACCGGGTTGCCGACTGTTTGCCCGAGAGCCGGGCTCGTGACGAGGATGGCGGGCAGGAGGTCCCTGAAGTCGCGGCGGCGGAGCGGCTGGTCGACGACGATGCCCTCGCCGCCGATCACGTCCACCTGCTCACCGTCGAGGCTGAAGAGCACGCCCTCGACGCTCGGGAACTGGGCCAGCGTGTACACGACCTGGGCCAGGCGCATCTGCATCGAGAGCGTGCCTCCGCCGGATTCGAACTCGGAGGTGAGGTCGACGTAGGCGATGCCGTCCTCGATGCGCAGGCCGAGCAGCTGCGTGCCCTCGGGGATCGCGCTCGTGAGCCCGTAGCCCTGCTCGAACTCGTCCGGGCCCCTGAGCAGCGCTTCGACCGCCGCGGTGCCGATTCGCGGCGTGCGCTCCTGGGACCGGTACGCGACGAACAGCGCCTCGCCTTCCGCGAACCAGAGCTGGTAGGTCGTGGTCGCGGCTGGCTCCCCGCTCTCCTCGGAGCCGGTCTCGCCGTCTGCTTCCTCCTCCGTGATCGTCTCGACGGGCTCGGTTGCGGTCTCCGTCTCCTCCTCGAGCGAAGGCACCGGGCCGGCGGGTGTCGCCTCGTCGGCGCCGCAGCCGGCGATGAGGAAGCCGAGGGCGGCGGCGAGGACGGCGACGGGGACGATGAGCAGGGCCTTCATGACGTGTCTCCTTCCGGGGTCGGTACGTCAAGCGTGCCGCTCGCCCGACACAGGGCCCTCACCGCCCTGTAACGGTTCCGTCACAGGCAGCCGGAGGGTGAAGCGCGTGCCGGAGCCGAGCTCGCTCCACACGTCGATGTCGCCGCCCAGGAGACGCGCGTTCTCGAGCGCGATCGCCAG
>JBOHAD010000164.1:0-3999 GCA_050697555.1 Gaiellaceae bacterium
CTGCAGGTGGACGGGATCGCCGGGCCCCGCACGCGCCGTGCGCTGGGCCGGCTCGGCCGCCCGCTCTTCGGGGCGCGGCTCCTGCGCCGCGGGGCGGTCGGCTGGGACGTGTCCGTCCTCCAGTTCCTGCTTACCCGCCGCGGTCACCGAACCGGTGTCATCGACGGATCCTTCGGTCGCAAGACCTCTCGAGCGGTGCGCCGCTTCCAGCGCCGGGCCGGGCTCGCCGTGGACGGCCTCGCCGGGCCTGTCACCGTGCGCGCCCTGCGCGGCGGACGCGGGGGTCCGAAGCGCAGGCCCCGCGTCCGCCGGACGAGTCACGCCTCGATTCGCATCGGGCTCGACTACTGGGCCAGCCGCTATGGCATGAGCTCGAGCTTCGTCCGCGCGGTCGCCTGGATGGAGTCGGGGAACCAGCCGAACGTCACGTCGCCGGCCGGCGCCTGGGGGGTCATGCAGGTGATGCCCGCCACCTGGCGGTACGTCGAGGACGTGCTCCTCGGGACGCGCGTCCCGCGCACGGCGAACGGCAACATCCGCGTCGGCGTCACGTACCTCCACCACCTCCTGCACCGATTCCATTTCAACAAGCGGCTGACGCTCGGCGCGTACAACCAGGGACCCGCCTCGGTGCGCCGGCACGGGCTCTTCCCGGAGACGCGCGTCTTCGTCCGCAACGTCGTTGCGATTCAGCGCCGCCTGGATCAGTAGCGACCCTCGCACGGGGGATTGTCGCGTTCGGAGCGCGCCCCCACGGTGAGTGCGACATGCGCGTGCGCGTCCTCGTCAGCGGGCTCACGTTCTTCGCGGTGGCGATGCTCGCCGCCGCCGCGCCGTACATGGCGCAGGCGTAAGCGCATCCTGCGGAGCCGGATCGCCGCCTTGGGTAGCTTTCCGGCGTGGCCGGAGGAAAGATCACGCTGCGGGAGGCGCAGGCGATCGCCTACCTCCTCGAGCACGGCCGCTGGCCGGACCGGCAGACGGCCGAGTGGGCGGAGTCGCGCGTGAGCGGCGTGGCGCTCGACTATCTCCTCGCCGCGCGCCTCAGGGGGACGCTCGCCGCGTACCGTCCCGACTCGGACGAGGAAGCCGCCCCGCGCGCTCGCAGGCCGCCCGGAGCCGCGTAGCGAGCTCGGGCGTCAGCGCGCCGGGCTCGAGACGCCATCGCCAGTTGTCCTCGGCCTTCCCCGGCGTGTTCATGCGCGCTTCGCTGCCGAGCCCGAGCACGTCCTGGGCGGGAACGACGGCCACCCGCGCGCGTGAGGAGAGGGCGAAGTCGATCAGCTCCCAGTGCGGTTCCCGGCCGGGGAGGCTCGTGCGCCGCTTCTCCCGCTCGCTGAGCGAGTCCCACCAGGCGGCGGCGGTGTCGTGGTCGTGCGTCCCCGTGTAGACGACGCTCCACGCTGGATGGTTCTCGAGGCGGTGAGGGCTGGAGCGGCCGCCGCCGAAGGCGAGCTGAGCGACGAGCGTCCCGGGGAAGCCGAGCTCGTTGCGGAGGCGGACGACCGCCGGCGTGATGACGCCGAGGTCTTCGGCGACGAGCGGGAGCTCCCCGAGCGCGGCCTGGGCAGCCCGGAACGGTGCGGGCCCGGGGCCGCGGCGCCAGCGGCCGCGCTCGGCCGTCGGCGCCCCCGCCGGCACCGCCCAGTACGCGACGAACCCGCGGAAGTGGTCGAGACGGGTCAGGTCGACATGCGCGAACGTGCGCCGGAAGCGCTCGATCCACCAGCGGTAACCCGTTCGCCGCAACGCCGGCCAGTCGTAGAGCGGGTTCCCCCAGAGCTGGCCGGTGGCGCTGAAGTCGTCCGGAGGGACGCCCGCCACGACACCCTGCTGGAACAGCTCCGGGTGGGCGAGGTGGTCGGCGCTTCCTCCAGCGACGTAGATCGGGAGGTCCCCGAAGATGCGGACGCCGCGAGCGCGCGCGTACGCGCGGAGCGCCCGCCACTCGCGCTCGAAGCGCACCTGGTCTTCGAGAGCGCGCTGGCCGGCATAGGCCGTCCAGTCGTCGATCCAGTACGCCTCGCGGGAGCGGAAAGAGGCGGCCTCCTCCTCGCTCACGGGGGAGTCGGGCTCGGCGAGGAGAGCGGGCGAGCCGGCAAAGGCGGAGTGCGCCTTGTACGGCGAGGCGCTCTCGTCCGGCGGACCCAGGGGCAGGACCTGCCACCAGCTCTGCCCGGCGGCGGCGAGCCAGTCGACGAAGCGGTGGGCCTCCTCGTCGAGGCGGCCGGCGGGGAGCGACGTGGGGTGGAGGAGGACGCCGCTCGAACGAGGAAGACGCATACTGCCGTGTTTACCCGACCCTGCGAACCGGAGAGCGAGAGAGGGGATGGCTCCGCCCAGGTCGAAGACGCCGCCGCCCCGGATTCAAATCGAGCGCGTGTGGCCGCAGCTCGACTGCGGGCGCTATCCGGTCAAGAAGACGTTGGGCGAGCCCGTCGACGTCTGGGCGGACGTCTTCCGGGACGGCCACGAGGTGCTGCGGGCGGCGGTGCGCTATCGACAGGCGGGGGCGCGCCGCTGGCGTGAGGAGCCCATGCAGCAGGTGGAGAGCGACCGCTGGACGGGTTCCTTCCGGGCTGACGAGCTGGGCCTGTGGGAGTTCACCATCGTGGCCTGGACGGATCGCTGGGCCTCCTGGCGCTGGGAGATCGAGCGCAAGGTGAAGGTCGGCCAGGAGGACCTCGCGGGCGAGCTCTCGGAAGGCGCTGCGCTCCTGGGGAGGGAAAGCCTGACCGTCGAGGAGGCGCTGGACCCCGGGCTCGCTCCCGAGCTGCGGCCGGGAGACGCGACGACGCTCCCCGCGCCGCTCACCGTCGACGTCGACCGCCCGCTCGCCCGCGTCGGCGCCTGGTATGAGCTCTTCCCACGTTCGTGGGGCGGCTTCGCCGGCGTCGAGAAAGTGCTGCCCGAGCTCGCGGAGCTCGGCTTCGACGTCGTCTACCTGCCGCCGATCCATCCGATCGGGACGACGCACCGCAAGGGCCGCAACAACACGATGCCGGCGAAGCGGGGCGACCCGGGGAGCCCGTGGGCGATCGGCTCCGAGAAGGGCGGGCACACGACGGTCGAGCCCGCTCTCGGCTTGCTCGCCGACTTCGAGCGCCTCGTTGCGCGCGCCGCCGAGGTGGGGATCGACGTCGCGCTCGACTTCGCCATCCAGTGCTCCCCGGACCATCCCTGGCTCCGGGAGCATCCCGACTGGTTCAACCGGCGCCCGGACGGGACGCTCAAGTACGCGGAGAACCCGCCCAAGCGCTACCAGGACATCTACAACGTCAACTTCGACTGCGAGGATTGGCGCGGGCTCTGGGAGGCGCTCCGCGACGTCGTTCTCTTCTGGGTGGAGCACGGCGTGCGCGTCTTCCGCGTCGACAACCCGCATACGAAGCCCGCGCCGTTCTGGGAATGGCTGATCCGCGAGGTGCGGGCCGAGCACCCCGACGTCGTCTTCCTCTCGGAGGCGTTCAC
This sequence comes from Gaiellaceae bacterium, assembly GCA_050697555.1. Taxonomy (GTDB): domain Bacteria; phylum Actinomycetota; class Thermoleophilia; order Gaiellales; family Gaiellaceae; genus DASQWP01. Next base: position 3,472 of record JBOHAD010000164.1, read on the forward strand.
GCGCCCGGTGATGATGCAGACGCTCGCCAAGGCGGGCTTCAGCCAGTCGTACACCTACTTCACCTGGAAGAACACGAAAGCCGAGCTGATCGAGTTCATGACGGATCTGACCCGCTCGCTCCAGCCCCACTTCCTGCGACCGAACTTCTTCGTCAACACGCCGGACATCCTTCATGCTTACCTCCAGCGCGGCGGACGGCCTGCGTTCGAGGTGCGTCTGATCCTCGCGGCGACGCTCTCGCCGAGCTACGGCATCTACTCCGGCTACGAGCACTGCGAGAACGCGCCGGCGCAGGAGGGGAGCGAGGAGTACCTCGACTCGGAGAAGTACGAGACGAAGGAGCGGAAGCTCGACGGGCCTCTCCTGCCGCTCGTCCGGCGGCTGAACGAGGTTCGCCGCGAGAACCCGGCGCTCCAGCGGCTCGACAACCTCGAGTTCCTGGAGACCGAGAACGAGCACCTCGTCGCCTACGCGAAGCGCGAGCGCGGCAACGTCCTCCTCGCCTGCGTCAACCTCGACCCGCGGAC
>JBOHAD010000165.1:0-3990 GCA_050697555.1 Gaiellaceae bacterium
CGGGGCGCTCGTGGGCGATTTGCAGGATCAGCTCGCCGTCCTCCAGCGTCGTCAGGCTCCGGTCGTCTTCGGTGGGGAGCCGGTAGAGCTCTCGGAGCGCCAGCCGGCGGCGATCCGTCTCCACGACCGCCGAAAGAGCGAGCAGGGCCGTCGCCGGGTCCGACGGATGCGCCGAGGCACAGAGCTCGTTGGCGAAGATCGCGTGCTCCCTGTGCTCGCCTTCGCGCGCGTGACAGCGCTCGCCGCCGTGGAGGAAGCACGGGTGGTCGAGGCGCCAGTACCAGCAGCGGGTCGCCTGCAGGAGGTTCCCCCCGATCGTGCCCATGTTCCGGAGCTGCGGCGAAGCGGCGAGGCGGCACGCCTCGCGGAGCGCCTCCGGCACGCCCTCCGAGCGCTCCAGCTCGGCGAGGGTCGTCCCGGCGCCGATCCGGTCGCCCTCCACGCCGCGCGGGAGCAGGTCGCGCACGTCCTCGAGCCTCTCCGCCTCGACGAGTCCGTCCCGCAGCAGCGGGACGAGGTCGGTGCCGCCCGCGAGCGGCACGCCGCGCACGTCCTCGAGGCTACCCGGCCTGGCCAGCGAGAGCCGGCTCGCGGTCGCGGAGCGCACGCAGCACCTCCTCCCTCGTCGCTCGCCTGGCGGCTCTCTCCCGTGGGGGAACCATCCCCCACGAACCCCCTCTTGGGTCTTCCGGCGCTTCGCGCTCGTGAGCGGCCGGGAAACCTCCCGGTTTCCCGGAACCCTTCCCCTCAGTGAGGAGATGCAGGTTGCTCACAATGCAACTCGCTCTCGCTCTCGAGCGTTGCGAAGGGCTCGGAGCATCTCCTCCCTGGTAACGGGGAGTGACCGTACGTCGGCGCCGGTCGCATCCCGGATGGCGTTGGCGACCGCGGCGGCCGTGGGGACGATCGGCGGCTCGCCGAGGCCCTTGGCGCCGAGGTTCGTCAAGTGCTCGTCGGGGACGTCGAGCAGGTCGACGACGATCTCCGGGACGTCCGCCATCGTCGGAACGCGGTAGGCGTCAAGGGTCTGTGTCAGCACCTCGCCGCTCGCCGGGTCGAGCAGCCGCTGTTCGGAGAGCGTGTGGCCGAGGCCCTGGATGACCCCGCCCTCGACCTGGCTCGAGGCGCCGAGGGGGTTGATCACCCGACCGACGTCGTGGATGGCGGCAATGCGCTCCACGCGCACCTCGCCGGTCTCTACGTCGACGGCGACCTCCGCCACCTGGATGCCGAAGGTGAGGACGCGCATCCCGGTCGGGTTCGGCCCGCGCGACCCCTTGCCGAGGATCTGCGCGTCGCCGAGCAGGCCCGTGACCTCCTCGAGCGGCCACGAGCCGCCTTCCGCCGAAACGACGTGGCCGTTCCGGAGCGAGAGGACGCGCTCCTCGAGCTGGTAGCGCTGCGCCGCGATCTCGCGGATCTGGCGGGCGGCATCGCCCGCCGCTGCGCGCACGGCCGGGCCCATGGAGGGCACCGTCGACGAGCCTCCCGAGATGACCGCGTACGGCCCGCGCGCGGAGTCGCCCAGCTCGACTCGGACCCGCTCGAGCGGCAGCCCCAGCTCCTCCGCCGCGATCTGCGCCATCGCGGTCCGCGTGCCGGTGCCGATGTCCTGCATCGCAGTGACCACGACGGCGTTGCCGTCCGAGCCGACACGGATCCACGCGTAGGACGGCGGCCCTCCGCCGCCGAACCAGATCTGGCTCGCGAGCCCCACGCCGTGCCGCCACGGCCCTTCCGACCGCGCGCGAACGCCCTCCCGCCTGGCCCAGTGCGGCTCGGCACGGCGGTAGCACTCAGCCAGGTTCTTGCTGGAGAAGGGGCGCCCGTCGAGCGGGTCCGAGTGCGAGTAGTTGCGCCGGCGGAGCTCGAGCGGGTCGAGCTCGAGCCGCGTCGCCAGCTCGTCGAGGAGACACTCGACCCCGAACGTGCCCTCGACGAAGCCGGGTGCTCGGAAGGCCTTCATCGGCGGCGTGTTCAGCTTCGCGCCGTACTCGACCGTCTCGACGTTCTCGCAGGCGTAGAGCATCTGCATGGGCCCTGCCGTAGAGGGCAGCCAGCCGCCCCAGCCGAGCGAGCAGACGTACTCGCCGCGGAGGGCGGTCAGCGTCCCGTCGGCGCGCGCCCCCACGGTGAGGCGCTGGATCGTGGGGTTGCGGTTCCCGCTGTCGAGGTTCTCCTCGCGCCGCGTGAGCGCGCAGCGCACGGGCCGTCCCGCCCGCCGGGCGAGCTCCGCCGCGACGAGCGTGAAGCTGCCCGCCGCGTTCTTGGCCCCGAACCCTCCGCCCACGTAGCGGCAGACGACGCGAACGTCGTCCTGCGCGAGCCCGAGCGCCTCCGCCACCTCGTCGCGGACGCCCCAGACGTACTGCGTGCCGGTGTAGACGGTCAGCCGCGAGCCCTCCCACACGCAGACCGAGCCGTGCGTCTCGAGCGCGTTGTGCAGGAGGCTCTGCGTCCGGTACTCGGCCTCCACGACGACGTCCGCTTCGGCGAGCCCCCGCTCGACGTCGCCGCGGGCATAGCGCTTCGGCTCGACGACGAGCGAGCCGCGGCGCACGGCTTCGTCCGGGTCGAGGAGAGGCTCGAGCACCTCCCACTCCGGGTCGAGCGCGGCGAGGGCCGCCCGGGCCAGGCCGACCGTCTCCGCCGCGACGGCCGCCACCGGCTGTCCGTGGTAGCCCGGTTCGCTCGCGAGGACGTCCGGGTCGCCCGGCCCGAGGACCGCGCGCACGCCGGGTGCCTTCGCAGCGGCTGCGAGGTCGATCCGTACGAGGCGTGCCCGCGCGTGGGGGCTGCGGAGCACGGCCGCGTGGAGCATCCCGGGGAGCCGGACGTCGGCGGTGTACGTGACCTCGCCGCGGGCCCGCGCAAGGCCATCCACGCGCTCGGCCGGGCGGCCGACCGTCAGGAGCGGCCCGCTCGGCCACGGGTCGAGGGCATCCTCCTCGACCACGATCCACTGCTCGCTGAACTCCCCTTCGACTTCCTTCTCGGTGCGAATCAGTCTCGCCAGGTTCGGATCGCCTCCTCGATCTTCGGATACGCGCCGCAGCGGCAGAGGTTTCCCGCCATGCGGTGCCGGATCTCCTCGACGCTCGGCTCCGGGTTGTCTTCCACGAGGGCGGCCGCGGACACGATCTGCCCGGGCGTGCAGAAGCCGCACTGGAGCGCGTCCGTGCGCACGAAGGCGTCGACGAGCGGATGGTCGCGCAGGCCCTCGATCGTCGTCACCTCGCGCCCGCCGACCGTGTGTACGAGCGTGATGCAGGAGAGGGTGGGAATGCCGTCGAGCATGACGGTGCAGGCCCCACAGTGGCCCTCGCCGCACGCCACCTTGGTACCCGTGAGGCCGAGGTCGTCGCGCAGGGCCGCGGCGAGCGTGCGCAGGACGGGCGCCTCGAGGTCGTAGCGGTCGCCGTTGACGGTCAGCTCAAGCGGCATCGGTGGTCATGGTGAGGATGTCCGCGAGATGGATGAGGCGAAATGTGTAGCGGCTGAGCTCGATCCGGTCGGCGTCGTCCTCGGCCTCCGGCACCGTCCGCCACAGCTCGCGGGCTGTCGCGACGAGCTCGGCGATCCTCTCGCGCTCCTCCACCTGCCCGTCGCGCTCGGCGCAGGCGTTCAGCGCGAGCCCGAGGACGCCGATCGTGTCTGCCTGACGCGTCCAGAGGAGCGGCGTGGCCATCGCCAGGTAGTGATGGATCCGGGCGAAGGTGAGGGTCTGCTCCAGCGTCCGGCGGCCCTTCGGCGCGGTCGCCTCGAGCGGCGGCTCGCCGTCGGCGATCCGGGCGGCCGATCGGCCGAGCAGGTTGCGGATCTCCTCCTCCTCGAGGCCGGCCAGCCGCGCGGTGCGCAGCGAAAGGAGCAGCGAGCCGGGTTGCTGGCCGTAGGGGAAGTCGGACGCGTACAGCACCTGCTCCGGCGAGACGCGCGCGAACATGTCCAGCAGGTCGATGGGGCTCCAGACGGATGTGTCGAAGAAGACGC
>JBOHAD010000166.1:0-3979 GCA_050697555.1 Gaiellaceae bacterium
ACCTTGCGGGCGCGACCGAGCTGCGAGAGCTTCGTGTTCTCGAGCTTGAGGCCCATCTCCTCGGTGATGACCTCGCCGCCCGAGAGGATGGCGATGTCCTCGAGCATGCGCTTGCGGCGGTCACCGAAGCCGGGCGCCTTGACCGCAACGGCCGTGAACGTGCCGCGCAGCTTGTTGACGACGATCGTCGCAAGCGACTCGCCCTCGACGTCCTCGGCCACGATGAGCAGCGGCCGCCCGGCCTGGATGACCTGCTCGAGCACGGGCAGGATGTCCTTGACCGCGCCGATCTTCTGGTTCGCGATGAGGATGTACGGATCGTCGAGCACGGCCTCCATGCGCTCGGCGTCCGTGATCATGTAGGGCGAGAGGTAGCCCTTGTCGAACTGCATGCCCTCGGTGAACTCGAGCTCGAGTCCGAAGGTCTGGCCCTCCTCGACGTTCACGACGCCGTCCTTGCCGACCTTCTCGATCGCGTCGGCGATGACGTCCCCGATCTCGCGCTCGCGCGACGAGATGCTGGCGACCCGGGCGATGTCCTCCTTGCCCGAGATCTCCTTGGACTGCTTCTTCAGGTCCTCGACGATCAGGTCGACGGCTCCTTCGATGCCGCGCTTCAGACCCATCGGGTTGGCCCCGGCGGCGACGTTCTTGAGGCCCTCGCGGACGATGGCCTGGGCGAGGACCGTGGCGGTCGTCGTCCCGTCACCCGCGACGTCGTTCGTCGACGTTGCGACCTCACGTACGAGCTGTGCGCCCTGGTTCTCGAACGCGTCCTCGACCTCGATCTCGCGCGCGATCGTGACGCCGTCGTTGGTGATGGTGGGGGCGCCGAACTTCTTGTCGAGCACGACGTAGCGCCCCTTCGGGCCAAGAGTCACCTTGACCGCGTCGGCGAGGATGTTGACGCCGCGCTCGAGCGCGCGCCGCGCCTCCTCGTTGAACAGAAGCTCCTTGTGAGCCATTCAGTTCCTTCCTTTCCTGGCTAGGCAGCTGCGCCCGCCATCTCCTTCTTCTTGGACTTCTTCGTCGTGGAGCCCACGACCTTGGCGAGCACGTCGGACTCGCGGAGGATCAGGTAGTCGTCCGTCCCGAGCTTGATCTCCGTGCCGCCGTACTTGGAGAAGATGATCTCGTCGCCCTGCTCGAGATCCATCTTGATGTACTCACCGTCCTCGTCCCGCGGGCCGGGGCCGACCGCGAGCACGCGCCCGCGTTGCGGCTTCTCCTTGGCCGTATCGGGAAGGACGATGCCGCTGACGGTGATCTCCTCCTCCTCGAGGGCCTCGACGATGAGCCGATCGCCCAGTGGCTGTAGATCCATCCAGCACTCCTCCCTATCCATCGCATTTTTGCCGATCTGCTGGCACTCGGTTCACACGAGTGCCAGGGCGATTGTAGCTGCTTCAGACTCCTCGCATCAAGGGCTCTCTGGCACTCGCACGGTTCGAGTGCCAACGAGCGCCCCGCCGCTGAGGGCGACGAGGGTGGCGAGGCAGACGGCGGCCAGGAGCGCGTAAGGGAGGGCGTCGCCGGCGGCATCCGCGAGGGCGCCGCCGAGCGCGGGGCCGACCGAGTTGCCCGCACCCCAGGCGGCGTTCATGAGCCCGAAAGCGAGCCCCTGCGCGAGCCCGATTCGCTCGGCGCCGTCCGAGAGGAGCGCCATCGCCGGCGCCCAGAAGGCGCCGAAGGAGATCGCCGCGGCGACCACGAGCACCGTGATGAGCCCCGGAGCGTCGGCGAGCGCGAGGGCGACGGTGACCGCGATCGAGGCTGTGAGGGCGAGGCGCACCGGCAGCAGCCGCCCGCGCCGGTCGGAGAAGCGGCCGAGGAGCGGAGCTACGAACACCTCGATCGCAGCTGCCCCGATGAAGACGGCGGCGATCGCGGCGGCGCTCCAGCCTGCCTCGTCGAGCTCGAGCGGGACGAGCACGGCGAGGACGCCGAAGAGGAGGGCGGGCAGGACCATCAGCCACAGACCCCCGACGATGACGCGCGAGCGCAAGGCCGGCCAGAGCACGCCGAGGGGCTGCGGCTCGGGCGGGGCGCCGGGCGTCCGTAGGGCCCAGGCCGCGAGCGCAGCCGCCAGCCCGGCGACTCCGATGAACGCGGCGCGCGGTCCGATGGCCTCCGCGAAGGCGCCGAGGGCGGGGCCGAGGAGCGCGCCGAAGACGGCGGACCCGATCGCGGTCCCGAGCATCTCCCCGCGGCGTTCCCGCGGCGTGCCCGCCACGAGCCACGTCAACGCTCCCGCCCACGACAGCGCACTTCCGAGTCCCTGTGCGAGGCGAGAGAGGCCGAGCGTCCAGGCATCGCCGGCAAACCCGAAGGCGAGGCTCGCCACGGCCATGAGGAGCAGTCCCGCGAGCACGGCCCGCTTGGGGCCGAAGCGCGAGGCTGCGATTCCTCCCGGAAGCGCCCCGAGCAGCGCCCCCGCCGCGTAGGCGGCGACGAGGAGCCCGGAGCCGCCCTTGGAGAGGTCGAAGTCGTCCGCGTAGCCGGGGAGGAGCGGCACCAGAGCCGCGTAGAGCATCGTGTCGACGAGGACGATCGAGCAGACGAGGAGGAGCAGCCGACGCACCTTGCGGACGATACCGAGGCGCCGCTTGTGTTCCACGAGCACAAGCTGGATCGAAGCCCTTCTCCACGCCGAACGCCCTCTCGGCGGAAGCGGGCGCTTGTGCCACTGGAACACAAGCGTCGCTGCGGCGTCTAGCATCGGGCGGGTGCGCCGCGAGTTCTCGGCCGGCGGAGTCGTCGTCCGCCGCCTCAAAGGTGGCTGGCGCCTGGCCGCTATCCGCCCAGCGGGGAAGGAAGACGTCTGGGCGCTCCCCAAGGGGCTCATCGGCCAGGGCGAGAGCGCGGCCGAGACAGCGGCTCGAGAGGTCGCGGAGGAGACGGGTCTGGACGGACGCCTCGTCGAGAAGCTCGGCGACGTCCGCTACGTCTACAGCTGGAAGGGGGAGCGCGTCTTCAAGGTGGTGAGCTTCTTCCTCTTCCGCGCGACGCGAGGACGGCTCGGCGACATCTCGCCCGCGCACCGCCACGAGGTGGCCGAGACCCGCTGGCTCGCGCTCGACGAAGCGCCGCGCCTCCTCGCCTACAAGGGGGAGCGCGAGATGGCCGAGAAGGCACGAAGGCGCGTGGCGGACGAGGCTTTATGATGCGGGCGCCTCCGTGCCCGCTTCCGGCTCGATGTACGCCCTCAACTTCTACTCGCCGATCGTCGCCGACCAGCTGCGCAGCCGTCGCAAGACGGCCACGATCCGCCTGGGAGACAAGTCCCGGAAGTACCAGAAGGGAATGGTCGTCCAGGTACTCGTCGGCCTCCGCTACGGCCCGCGCGAGAAGATCTTCGACGCCGTCATCGACAAGGTCGAGGTGAAGCCGCTCGCGGAGTGCTCGCCGCGCGAGCTCGAGAAGGACAACCCGGAGATCCGCCGGACGGAGGACATGGCCCACTTCCTCGGCCAGCTCTACAACAGGGACGTGACCGAGGAGGCCATGGTCACGGTGATCCACTTCTCCGAGATCCTCGGCTCCTAGCGGCCGGAGCGGCGGATGGGCCCGCCGAAGGCGTCCGGCGCTCGCAGCGCCGCCCCGCAGGCCTCGCACCCGACCGCGAAGACGGAGCTGAAGCGGGCGGTGCAGGCGGGACAGCGGTGCCGCATCTCGCCTCCGCAGGAGGGGCAGGCCGGGGGCAGCTCCGCCTCGTTCTCCTCGAAGTAGCGCTGCGCGTGGCCGCACCCGAGACAGAACGCAACCCAGTCGCCGAGCGTCTTCCGACGCTCCTCCCGGAGCCAGTCCGACGCCTTCCCCACCCATTCAGCGTACCGCTAGAGTGTCGGCGGCCCATGGCGATCGCCCGGGAAGCAGAGCCTGTCAGCTCGCTGAGCGAGATCAAGGAGGTCGGCCTCGACCGCGAGGACCTGCTCGGCGTCTTCCGCCATCTCATCCTCACCCGCGGCATCGAGGAGCG
>JBOHAD010000167.1:0-3966 GCA_050697555.1 Gaiellaceae bacterium
CGCGCCCACTCTCCCACTCGGTTGAGCGCAGCTGCACCCGCGCACGGAATCGCCTCAGCTTCGCGGAACGGCCAGTTCGCCGGTGTCAGGTGGTGGAGGTGGAGGACGTCCGCGCTCGCCGCTCCTGCCTGGGCGAGTGCCTCGCTCCAGGCGGCGACGAGCCGTTCGTAGGCCTCGTCGTCGACGGCCGCGAAGACGCGATCCGGAGCACCGGGCCGGTCCTCGTACGAGGGCTGGAAGGGAACGATCGCCGCGGTCGGGTCGGCCAGCCGCCGGGCAGGCGAGTAGTCGACCGATACGACGTCGACCCCCGAGAAGAAGCTCGGCGCATGACCCTGCTCGCCGGCGCTCCCGAGCGAACCGGCGGCGAGCGAAACCTCCCAGCCTATGGTGGGCAACACGCGGCAGAGAGCGCGGGCGACCTGCGCCGAGCCGCCGCGCGGGAAGAAGAAGAGCGCCGAGACGACGCGACCACCCGAACGCCGCACCGGCGGGCGGCCGCGTCGCCGCCCGTACCAGCCTGCACCCGAATTCGCCATCGATAGCAATTCTCTCTGCGAGACGGGCACGCCCGGCTTTGTGGCGGCGCGCTCCTCTCTGTGTGTGTGCGCGCGTGTGTCTGTGCACCGGAATGAGCGCGTGTGCCTCGCTCGCCGCCGCCGGGAGCGGCAGCGGGGGCCGACCGAGTCGCTCGTGTCCCGACCAGCGGGCCGCGCCCCCGTTGGCGGGCGCATGGTTAGGTTGTGCTTGCATGTGCGTCGACCGGGGGGAAGTGCAGATCCAGGAGCTCGCGGAAGAGCCGCGGCCGTTCAGAGCGCTCTACGAGCACTGGGAGCGGCACCAGTGGTCGCCCTTCGCGATCGACTTCTCCCCGGATGCCGCCAGCTTCGCGGCCCTTGACGAGCCGACGCGCGACGGCCTCGTCTGGGTGTTCGCGCACCGCTTCCACGCCGAGTTCAACGTCGCCGCCCTGCTCGCGCCCTTCCTGCTCGCCGCTCCCGACTACGAGGTGCAGCTCCTGCTCGCGACGCAGGTGGCCGACGAGCACCGCCACATCGAGTCGGTCCTGCGCGTGTACTCGGACGTCTTCGCGGTCGAGGGCGGGATCGCGGCGGTCAAGGCGCTCGCGGATGCGCAGCTCGATCCCGTCGCGGCCGCACTCTATGCGGCGCTCGACGACGTCGTCCGCGCGCTCGAGACGAGCCGCGACGAGGACAGCTTCCTGAAGGCCGTCGTCGCCTACCACTTGATTGGCGAAGGATCGATCGGGCGTGCGAACCAGAACTTCGTTGCGGCGCAGTTCGATCGGGTCGGCTCGTTCCCCGGCCTGCGCGAGGCGCAGCGGCTCGCGGTGCGGGACGAGGTGCGCCACATCGGCATCGGTGTCTCCTACGCGCGCCGACGGCTGACCAGCGACGGCGCACGCGCCCGGGCGCTGATCGAAGAGATCGTCGAGGGCTTCCAGGCGCTCGGGGACAGCCTGCTTGAGCACGCGCCCCCGGGCTTGCTCGACGACTTCGCCGGCGCCTACGGCGCCGAGCCTGCGACGCTGTGGGCCGAGGTGCTCCACCAGCTACGCCTCCGTCTAGGCTCGATCGGCCTCAGCCAAGTGGGACGCGAGGGCAGGATCACCCTGCGCCCGTAGCGTCCATAAGCTCGGAGGAGCCGTGGACCCAAAGAGGCTTTGAGGGGGCGCCAGTGAGCAGTAGCGTTCGTCGACGCAAAGGGCGGGCAGTGGATCGGAAGCGGCACCGCGCTTTCGGGACCGATTGCACCTCTTGCAGCACTCGCCGTCTTTTGCCGTCCTCACTGCAGCGATGGCGACGCCGGGCGATCTGGCGAGTCTGTGTCGGATCGATCCGTTCGAACAGCTTGGCTTCAGCGAGACCGAAGCATCTGGTCTGGCCGAATCGGACGCAGACCTCGGACAGGCGCGCCATCTGCTCGCGACCGGCTGCTCCTCGACTCTCGCGCTCCAGATCCTGCTCTAGCGCAATGCTACCTTCCGCCCAGTCAATGGGACTCGAACCGCGCAGATCGGCCGCGCTCAGGTGGACGGCGAAGGCTCGGTCGCGCCGCGGGTGGTTCGCAGCACGACCGTGCTCTCCCTTGGCCTGACTTCCTTCACCATGTCAAAGGGAAGAACACGCCGGCGACGGAGGAGGCTGCGGCTGCGGACGACGATCTCGTCGGGGTGGTCGGCGTGCCGCTCGTAGCGGACGTGGTCGAGCCAGCCGACAGGCGTGCCGTCGCCGGCGAGCACCCGGTAGCCTTTGGCGGCGGCGATGAGTCGGCCGAGTTCAGCTTGGGTTCTGAGACTCCGCTCGGTGCTCTCGTTCCCGCTCCCCTCTGGCACGGAGGCGAAGGCCGTTGACGAGCGCTAGCCGCCCGCCGAACTCGTGCCTCCATGGAGCACGGCCCCGCGTCTGAATGCGCCGGAAGCAGCACGATCGTCCGGCTTCCGGGTCAGGAGGCGGAGGGAGAGATTCGAACCCTGGAGGGGCCCGACGGGCCTAACGGTTTCGAGACCGCCAAGAAAGCAGGGATTTGCAGGGCTGTTCTTCACCGTTCGCCCAGTAAATTCGCCAGCGCGAGAGACCAGTTCGCGCGAGGGGCGGTCTCCATGCTCGTGCTTGCCGGCGGAGGCCTCTACTCTCTCGGCGCACTCGCTTACGTGCTCCGCCGGCCTGATCCCGCGCCCGCCGTCTTCGGCTACCACGAGGTCTTCCACCTCCTCGTGATCGCGGGCGGCGGTAGTCCAGTACATTGCTGTCTCTTCGTCGTCCTGGGGGCGGCCTGACCGCGAAGCCGCTGACGCCGGCCGCCGAGTCCGGCGATCCCGATCCGAGCGCAGCGAGGAATGAAGAGAAGCTCGAGGTTAAGGGCGCGGTATCTGGAGGCGGCCTCGTCTACGAGAGCCGATTCCGCGAGGGCGCGCATCCACCTGAACGCCGGACTACGCTTGTCTCCCGTGCAGGAGGGGACGGGCGATAAGAGCGCCGAACAGAGCCTGAGGAGTCAGGCGGACCTCGGCCGCCTGCTCGCTGCCGTCGAGGGTTACCGGGTCGTGGCAAGCGATGGCACGCCCCTCGGCTGGCTCGACCACGTCCGCTACGAGCGGCACGCCGACCACCCGGATGAGATCGTCGTCCGCCGGCGCGGCCCGCTCCCGAGGCGGCGCCGGGCCCTCCCCTTCAGCGCGGTCGAGGCGGTAAGGCCGAGGCCGCGGACGGTCGTCCTGCGCCTCGAGCGGAGTGCGCTCGAGCGCACTCCGCCAGCTTGAGCGCTGCCGCTCTGCACCCGCTCTTAGTTGTGTGTGTGTGAGGTGATGAAGCCAGTGCGACTGGGCCGGAGAGGAAGGCGAGTTCGGCTTTCCGCACACGATCGCCGGGCTCAGCTGGATCGAAGAGGTGATCGAAGCTGCAAATTGACAGGCCAGGGCACTCACGGAGCCCACGGATAACCGCGGATTGCGCCCTGGCGAGATCTGGAGTTCGGCTGAAGCCGTGACTCCCTTCAAGGCCCGTCCCCCAGGAAGACCGCTCTCACGTGCGGAAGGCGAGCGTCAGAGCGCAACCGGTCGCTTCTCCTCTCGTGGATAGCATGGCCGCATGCTCACCCTCTACGACGCGGCCCGCTGCCCGTACTGCGCCCGCGTTCGGATCTTGCTCGCGGAGAAGGAGATCCCCTACGAGACGGTCGAGATCGACCTGGAAAACCGCCCCGTCTGGCTCTACGAGAAGAACCCCGTAGGGAAGGTCCCCGTCCTCGAGGAGGGCGGCGTCGTCCTGCCGGAATCGCGCGTGATCATGGAGTACCTCGAGGAGCGCCATCCGGAGCCGCCGCTCCTCCCTTCGCGGCCTGCGGAGCGCGCGCTCGTTCGGCTTTGGTTCGAGCGCTTCGATGAGCTTTCCCGGCCCTACTACCGCGTCGTGTTCGAGGGGGAGACGGCCGAGGCCCTCGATG
>JBOHAD010000168.1:0-3961 GCA_050697555.1 Gaiellaceae bacterium
GTCAAGTGGCCGACGCAGGCGCCTGGCTCGGCGAAGGGCTCGAGCCAGTCCGCTTCGACGCCAGTCCCGAGCTCCGCCACGGCTCCCCTCATGAGACCGAGATGGAGCGGACAGATGACGGCCTGGTAGGTCATCGCCACCTCCTGGAAGGGACAGCGCTTCAGCACGAGCTCCCGCCCCCTCTTCGCTCGCCTGAGCTTGGGCCTGAAACCGTACTCCTCGTGGAGACGAACGACCTCGTCGATCGCCTCCTCCCTCGCGGTCGACGTAAACGGTGGCGGCTTGCGGACGAGGTGCCCGCCCCACGCCCGTCCAGCCTCCTCGGCGCGAGCGCTGGGGTCGCGCTCTGAGCCAGCGAGGGAGCTGGCGAGGATCTGCGCAAGGAGGCGATAGCTGGCGAGCGCGGGTGCGTCGAGCGCCTCGGCCGTGGCCTCGTAGAGGACGCGTGGCCGGCCGGGGCGGGTGCGCTCCTCACGTCTTGCCGACGCGAGGCCTGCCTCGGCGAGGACCCGAAGGTGCGAGCGGACGGTGTTCAAGTGCAACCCGACGCGCGTTCCAAGCTCACGGGCGCCGAGAGGTGCCTCAGCCTCCTGCAAGACTTCGAGGATCCGCACACGGCTTCGGTCGCTCAGTGCGCGATGGAGCGTCGCACCCTGCTGAGCGACTGCCGGACTCGTCGTCCTTGTCACGATCAGATCCTATCCACGCCGTGGATGTGAAACTGATAGTAATCGTTTCTACTGTAAAAATCATGACAAGCTGGGACGGCGGGTTGCTTAGTGGATCGGTGCCACTCTCTGAACCAGGCGGGAGGTGAGTCGTAGTGGCGACGACCGAGACCGAAGTCGTCCAGCAGATCCGCGAGGAGTACAAGTACGGCTTCTCGAACCCGGACGAGGCCAAAGACTATTTCTTCAAGTCGGGCCGCGGGCTCTCGCCCGAGGTGGTCGAGGCGATCTCGGCGCACAAGAACGAGCCGGACTGGATGCGCAAGTTCCGCCTCAAGTCGCTCGAGTACTTCCGGGCCCGGCCGCTGCCGCAGTGGGGCGGGAACCTGAACGAGATCGACTTCGAGAGCATCTACTACTACATCCGCCCGACCGAGAAGCAGGCCGAGCGCTGGGAGGACCTGCCGGCCGAGATCCTCGACACCTGGGACAAGCTCGGCATCCCGGAGGCGGAGAAGAAGTACCTCGCCGGCGTCGGCGCCCAGTACGAGTCCGAGGTCGTCTACCACAAGCTCCAGGACGACCTGACGAAGCAGGGCGTGCTCTTCCTCGACATGGACTCAGCCCTGCGCGAGCACGAGGACATCGTCAAGCAGCACATGGGGACGATCATCCCGCAGAACGACAACAAGTTCGCAGCGCTGAACTCGGCCGTCTGGTCGGGCGGCTCGTTCATCTACGTGCCGCCCGGCGTCAAGGTCGAGATGCCGCTCCAGGCCTACTTCCGCATCAACGCGGAGAACATGGGCCAGTTCGAGCGCACGCTCATCATCGTCGACGAGGGCGCCTACGTGCACTACGTCGAGGGCTGCACGGCGCCGATCTACACGACCGACTCGCTTCACTCGGCGGTCGTCGAGATCGTCGTCAAGCCGAATGCGCGCTGCCGCTACACGACGATCCAGAACTGGTCGAACAACGTCTACAACCTCGTCACGAAGCGCGCGGTCGCCTACGAGAACGCGACCATGGAGTGGGTGGACGGCAACCTCGGCTCGAAGCTGACGATGAAGTACCCCGCCATCTGGCTGCTGGGCGAGGGCGCGCACGGCGAAGTGCTCTCGATCGCGTTCGCCGGCAAGGACCAGCACCAGGATGCGGGCGGCAAGGTCGTCCACGTCGCCCCGAACACCTCCTCCACGATCACGTCCAAGTCGATCTCCAAGAACGGCGGCCGTGCGGGTTACCGCGGGCTGCTCGAGGTGGCCAAGGGCGCGAAGGGATCGAAGTCGAAGGTCGTCTGCGACGCGCTGATCCTCGACGAGGAGTCGCGCTCGGACACGTACCCGTACATCCGGATCGACGAGAACGAGGTCGACATCGGCCACGAGGCCACGGTCTCGAAGATCGGCGAGGAGCAGCTCTTCTATCTGATGAGCCGCGGGCTCACGGAGGCCGAGGCGAGCGCCATGATCGTGTCGGGCTTCGTCGAGCCGATCACGAAGGAGCTGCCGCTGGAGTACGCGGTCGAGATGAACCGCCTAATCGAGCTGCAGATGGAGGGCTCGGTTGGCTAAGGCCGCAGAGGCCGTCGATCGCTGGCTCGCCGCTTGCGACTTGCCCTCGACGAGGATGCGGATCGACGATCACACCTTTCTGCTAAATCGGCCAGGATTGCGGCTGGGCTAGCGCTCTTGTCGCTCATGGCGCACCTTGTCCGCCCACGCTGTTCACAACGGGTTTGCACCCGCAGGGCGGCGGAGCGTGTTCACGGAAAGTGGCTCTGCTCAAGCACCCAACCGAGCGCCTCGTGACTGTGCCCAACGACGAGATCCTCAAGGACAAGAGACTGCTCGTGTGGCGTCTCGAGCGGTTCGCCGAGCTCGGTTTCTCAGCCGCCGAGTCTTCTGAGCTCGCCGAGTCGGAAGCGGAACACCACCTCGCCGCCGCGCTCGCATCGGCGGGCTGTCCGCTCGAGCTGCTGCGCCAGATCGTCCTCTAGATGGTGCAGCGAATGAGACAGGGCCAAAGTGGTCATGGCCGCCGCCGCGGCCTGACGACACCCCCATCAGGCGCGCGCCACCGCGTCGTCGTCGGCGGCGGCGGATTTGGCGGGCTGCAGACCGTCCGAAAGCTGCGCCACGCGCCCGTCGACATCACTCTGATCGACCGGCGCAACTTCCACCTTTTTCAGCCCATCGTCTACCAGGTGGCGACCGGCGCGATCTCGTATGACAGCCTGATCGTCGCCGCCGGGTCGAGCTACTCTTATTTCGGCCACGACGAGTGGCGGCCGCTCGCGCCCGACGTCAAGTCGCTCGAGAGCGCCCTCGAAATCCGTCACCGGATCTTGACAGCGTTCGAGGCGGGCGAGGTCGAGCCGAACCCCGACCGCCGGGCCGCGTGGCTCACGTTCGTCGTCGTCGGAGGCGGACCCACCGGCGTCGAGCTGGCGGGGCAGATCGCGGAGATCGCGCGGGACACGCTGCGCCGCGACTTCCGCACCATCGAGACGCGCGCGGCGCGGATCCTGCTCGTCGAGATGGCCGAGCGCGTCTTGCCGGCGTTCCCGCCTCGCCTATCCGCACGGGCAGCGCGGGCGCTGGAGGGGCTCGGGGTGACGCCGCTCGTTGGACGGAAGGTCGTCAGCATCGACGAGGAGTCGGTCACGATCACGGTTGGGGAGGAGGAGGCCGAGCGCCTGCCGGCACGGACCATCGTCCGGGCCGCCGGCGTTGTCGCCTCCGAGCTCGCCACCGCGCTCGCCGCCGAGACCCGCGCCGATCTCGACCGCGTGAGCCGAGTGGCGGTGGGCCCCGACCTGACCCTGCCCCTGCCCGGTCACCCCGAGGTCATCGCGGTCGGCGACATGGTGCAGGTGCAGGACGCGGACGGGAACCCCGTCTCGCTGCCGGGGCTCGCGCCGGTGGCAATGCAGCAAGGGCGCCATGCGGCCGGCGCGATCCGCAACCGCTTGCGCGGGCGGCAGCCGCCTCCCTTCCACTACCGGGGCAAGGGCAACCTGGCGACGATCGGCCGCGCGAAGGCGGTCGCCGACATCAAGGGCCTGCAGCTCAGCGGGCTCCTCGCCTGGCTCACGTGGCTCTTCGTGCACCTCTTCTACCTGATCGGCCTGCAGAATCGGCTCCTCGTCTTCATCCGCTGGACGTTCAGCTTCGTGACGCGCGGCCGCGGCGCCCGGCTGATCACCGCGCAGGCGATCCCTCCGACCACTCTGCAGCCAAGCAATCGCGGTGCGCTGGCCGCGCCGGCTCGTGACGAGGTGAAGTCGC
>JBOHAD010000169.1:0-3952 GCA_050697555.1 Gaiellaceae bacterium
GAACGAGCACCCGTTGCGGCGCGCCGGGGAAGAGGTTCTGGAGCGACACCGCCGCCGAGTAGACGTTGGCGAAGGGCTCGTCGGTCTCGTCCACGGTCAGCGCGAGGAGGGCGACAGCGCTTGCCGCGCCGCCCGCTGCGATCGCCGCGAAGAGCGATGTCGTGTCCGCGAGACCGCGCGAGAGCAGGAGCAGTGCGCCCAGTCCGTAGAGGAGGACGAGCGGGACGAAGTAGCCGACCGCGGTTCCCCAGAACGCCGCGCCGCCGCTGCGGGAGAAGCGCGTGTAGTCCGCGGCGAGCGGGAGCCACGACGCCGCCATCACGACGGTGAGGTCGACGCCGGCCCAGAACCCGATTCCTCCCTCCCCGGAGGCCCCCCACAGGCCGCTCACGTCGGCGCCGTCGAGCGCCCACCAGACGAGGTAGCCGACGGAGGCCGCGACTATCCAGACCGCGAACCGGCGCACGTAGCGCCGGACGAACGAGATCGGCCCGGCGAGCGCGAGCAGCGCCGTGAGCGCTCCGAAGACGAGCACCCAGACCCAACGCTCGCGGAAACCGAAGAGCTCGGCGGCGAGGGCGTTCGCGGCGAGCGAGATGACGAAGAGCTCGAACACGGCCCAGCCGACGTTCTGCGCGACGTTGAGGACGGTCGGTGCGTACGAGCCCCGGCGCCCGAGCGGGGCGCGCATGAGCACCATCCCGGGGACGCGCCGCTCGAAGCCGATCAGGCCGGCGAGCCCCAGGAGAGCCGTCCCGAGGACGGCGCCGAGGACGACGGCGGCGAGCGCCCGCTGGAGACCGAGGCCGGCGAGAAACGTCCCGGCGAAGAGGACGAGCAGGCTGATCCCGAGATTGCCCCAGAGCAAGCCCGTGTCGAGACCCGAGAGCGTGCGCAGCCGGTCGGGGACGGGTGTGATTCCCCACGTCCGTTCGCTCTCCACGCCGCCTCCCTTCGCTGGCATTACCCAGATCAGGTTCTGCGGGTCGAGGCTCACGAGCCTCCTCTCAGCCGCTAGGAAGCGGCTCCCCGGTCCTACACGATCACTCTACCGGCGATCCGCTCGATGCCCTCGACCGCACGCTCCAGTGCGTCCGCGTCGAAGAGGAAGGGCAGTGCGTTCCCGATCTCGTGCGCGGGGCCGTCGAGGGACTCGGAGCCGGCCGCCCCGTTGAGCGCGTAGCGGAGCGGGATCTCGTGACAGACGACGAGGACGCAGGCGTGTGGGCTCGTGAGGAGGCCTCTGAACGCCGCCGCGTAGCGGCGCGCCGCGTCGTCGAGGCTTTCGCCTCCCGGGAAGGGAACGCTGCGCGGGTGGCCGTGCTTCCAGGCCCGGTACTCGGCGAGGGGGGCGCCCTCGAATTCACCGACGTCGACGTCGTCGAGGAGCGGCTCGACGGCGAAGGGAACGTCCTCCCGCTCCGCGACGGCGATCTCCGCGGTGAGGAGCGTGCGCGGAAAGCGGGTGTGTACGCAGACGTCGAGCGGGAGGTGTGCCACTTGCGTCCCCAGGAGCCGGGATTCCAGCTCGCCCTGCTCTGTGAGCGGCACGTCCAGGCTCGGATCGCTGTTCACGCGCCGCTCGACGTTCAGCACGGACTGGGCGTGCCGTGCGATCACGAAGAGCCGCAT
This sequence comes from Gaiellaceae bacterium, assembly GCA_050697555.1. Lineage (GTDB taxonomy): Bacteria > Actinomycetota > Thermoleophilia > Gaiellales > Gaiellaceae > DASQWP01. The sequence goes on from JBOHAD010000169.1 coordinate 1,633, forward strand.
CAGACGACGAAGTGCTCGCGCCGCTCGCCGCCGCCTGCGAAGCGGTCGAGGCTGAGGGGGCTGAGGTCGAGCGTCGGCTCCTTGCCGGCGACGAGCTCGGCGAGGTGCTCGCCCACCGCCGGGCTCTGCTGGAAGCCGTGCCCGGAGAAGCCGGTCGCGTAGAGGAAGCGCCGCGGCTGCTGCGTCTCGCCGACGATGGCGTTGTGGTCGGGGCTCATCTCGTAGTAGCCCCACCAGGAGGACTGGATCGGCAGCTCCGCGAGGAGCGGCAGCCGCCGCGTCGCGCGGCTCGCCACGCCCTCGATGGTCGGCTCGCGGCCGCCGAAGACGAGCCCCTTGCCTTCCCGGTGGAAATAGAAGCCCGTCGAAAAGTCGATCGTGAGCGGCAGCGGGTCGGGCAGGCCGCCGTCCTCGGGCGTGAAGTGCACCCAGCGCGGCTCGCCCGTCACGGGGATGTCCAGGCCGGCGAAGTTGCCCACGTCCCGCGACCAGACGCCCGCGGTGCAGACGACCGTGTCCGTGCGAATGCGTCCGCCGCTCGTCTCGACGCTGTGAATCTTGTCGCCGAGCCGGACGATGCGGTCGGCGCTCGTGTTCTGGTGGATGCGCACGCCCTGCGCGGCAGCGGCGCCCGCGTAGGCCTGCACGACCGCCTCGGGCGTCGCGTGCCCGTCCGCGGGGCAGTACGAGGCCGCGAGCAGGTCGCCGGTCTCGAGCGCCGGCACGAACTCCTTCACCTCGTCGGCCGAGAGGAACCGTGACGGGACGTCGAGCGCATGCTGCACGGCCTGGGCGCGCCGGAAGCGCTCGACGTCCTCCTCGGAGTCGAGAAGGAAGAGGTAGCCGTTGCGGCGTAAGCCGATGCCCCCCACGCGCTCGAGCGCCTGGAACTCGGCCATCGAGCGTAGGGCGATGCGGACGTTCAGCTCGTCCGTGAACTGGGCGCGGATCCCGCCCGCCGCCTTGCTCGTCGAGCCACCGCCGAGCGAGTTCCGCTCAACGAGCACGACGTCGGTGACTCCGAGCTTCGCCAGGTGGTAGGCGACGCTCGTGCCCATCGCGCCGCCCCCAATGATCACGACCTCCGCGGACTCGTCCAAAGTGCCGCAATCCTATGCTTCGCCCGCGATGTCGCCTCAGGGCGGCCGCCCTCCATCTGAGAGGATGAAACGGTGAGCGAGGTCGTCCACGAGCCCTTCGAGCTCACGCGCGAGCAGCGTGAGATTCGGGACGTCTGCCGTGAGTTCGCCGAGCGCGAGATCCGGCCGATCTCCCAGGCCGTCGACGAGGCGGACACCGAGACGCCGTGGGAGGTCTGGTACAAGGCGGCGGCGCTCGGGCTCACCTCATTCATGCTCCCGGAGGAGTACGGCGGCGGGGGCATGACCGACTGCCTCACCGGCTGCATCGTCCAGGAGGAGCTCTGCTGGGGGTGCTCCGGAATCGGCAACCTGGTCACGTCGGGAGGCTTCTTCGCCGAGCCGATCCTCGAGCTCGGCAGCGACGACCAGAAGCGGCGCTGGCTCGGGCCGATCGCCGGTGAGCGTCCCCCGCTCACGGCGCTCGCCACGACCGAGCCGGGCTCGGGCTCGGACGCGGCCTCGCTGGAGACGACGGCTACGCGGACGGGCGCGGGCTACCGGCTTCGCGGCCAGAAGACGTGGATCTCGAACGGCGGCCTGGCCGAGTACTACGTGGTCTTCGCCACCGTCGCCCCCGGGACCGGCTCGCGCGGCGTCACCGCTTTCGTCGTCGAGAAGGGCGACCCCGGAGTCTCCCTCGGCGCGCCCATGCACAAGATGGGCCAGCGCGCGATCGTGAACGCAGAGATGTTCCTCGAGGACGCCGAGCTCCCGGAGGACCGGCGGCTGGGCGAGGAGGGTCAGGGCTTCTACGGGCTCATGCGCACGTTCGACCGCTCCCGCATCACCCTGGGAGCCGCGGCAACCGGCCTGGCGCGTGCAGCCCTCGAGTACGCGATCAAGTACGCGAAGACGCGCGAGCAGTTCGGGAAGCCGATCGCCGAGCACCAGGCCGTCGCCTTCCGCCTGGCGGACATGGCCGTGCGAGTGGATGCCGCGCGGCTCCTCGTCCACCGAGCGGCCCGGAAGCTCGACGCCGGCGCCGACGTGACGAAGGAGGCCTCGATGGCGAAGCTCTTCGCGTCGGAGACCGCCATGTGGTGCACCTGGGCGGCCGTCCAGACGCTGGGCGGCTGGGGCTACTCGCGCGAGTACCCGGTCGAGAAGTGGATGCGCGACGCCAAGCTCGAGGAGATCGAGGAGGGCACCTCGGACATCCAGCGCCTCGTCATCTCGCG
>JBOHAD010000170.1:0-3951 GCA_050697555.1 Gaiellaceae bacterium
CCGCGCTCTCGCCGGAGGAGCGCCGCGCCCCCGGGACGGTCCCGGCCGGGCGCGCGACCGGCGTCGGCGGCGAGAGCGACGAGCAGGGCCGGCTGAGCAGAGAGGCGCTGCTCTTCGCCACGGCAGCGGCGCAGGACGGCGGCCCGGCGGCCGTGCTCGGCGTTGTCGGGACGACCGTACTCGGGCGCCTCCTCAGCCAGCTCGCGAGCCTGGGCGTTCGGCGGGCGTGGGTCGTCACGCGGCCCGATTGGAGATCGGCGGTCGAGGAAGCGGCCGCCGGGAGCGGTCTCGACGTGACGGTCGTGGCCTCGGACGGCGTCGGCGACGACCTCAGGCTGACCGGAGAGATCGCCGGCCAGGCCGGCGGGCCGCTGATCGTCGCCAACGCCCACGTCCTCACTCACCGAGAGGCGCTGGCCGGGCTGGTCGCGGACCCGCGGATCGTCTCCGGTGCGCTCGTCGCCGGGTCGGTCCTGCGGGCGCCCTGGTCGTTCGCGGTTCGTCTGCGGCGCGCGCGCGTGGTCAGCGCAGCGTCGCCCTACCATCGCGTGAAGGGCGGCTCCGGCCACTTCCTGGGCGTACTGAAGGTCGACGCCCGGGACCGGGGCACCCTCGTCGCGGCCTCCCGGGAGCTCGCCGAGCTCGCTGCCGACCGTCCGAAGTCGTGGGACGCCGAGTTCGAGCGAAAGGCGGGGGAGTGGAAAGTGCGCCGGTGGCGCGCCGAGGTGGAGCGCGAGACGGGCATCGCCCCGGAGCCGGCGGATGCCCCGGAGCTCGAGTCGATCCAGCTCGACGCCGCGGCCGAGGCCGAGCTCGAGCTGCGGCGCCGCGTGGCGGCGGACGACCCTGTCCCACTGCTCCTCGTCGGCCTCGTTCGGGCGGACGTCGACCTCTTCCCGAGCAGCATCCGCCAGTTCTTCTATGCCGCTCCGGTCTCGACCGAGGCGGCCCAGCTCGCCGTCGAGGAGCTCAACCGCTCCGACGAGGACCGGGTGCTGCTCGAATCGGCGGTGAAGGCGAACGACGGGTTCTTCACGACGTTCTTCGTGAGCCCCTACTCCAAGTATCTCGCCCGCTTCGCCGCACGCCGCGGGTGGAGTCCCAATCAGATCTCGACCCTGTCATTCGCCATCGGTCTCGCGGCCGCCGCCTCGTTCGCCGTGGGGAGCCGTGCGAGCTTGATCGCAGGCGCGGTCCTCCTCCAGATCTCGTTCACGATCGACTGCGTCGACGGGCAACTGGCCCGCTACACACGGACGTTCTCCAAGCTCGGCGCCTGGCTGGACTCGGTCTTCGACCGGACGAAGGAGTACGTCGTGTACGCGGGCCTGGCCCTCGGCGCTTCCCGCGGCTTCGGCGAAGATGTCTGGCTTCTCGCCGCCGCCGCACTGACGCTGCAGACGGTGCGCCACATGTCCGACTTCGCGTACGTGGCGAGCCAGCGGCATGCGCTCGGCTCGACGACGACGGTGCCTCTCGACGAGCCCGGGGACCGGGCGCTCACGGACGCGATGGAGGCTCGCGAGCCGCGGGACGCTGGACGCGCGGCGGCCCAGCCCGATCCCGCGCCGAGTGAGCGGCTCGTTCGCGGGGCGATCGCCGCGGCGGGAGGCCTGCGGCGGTCCTCCCTCCTGCGCTGGGGAAACAAGATCATCCGCATGCCGATCGGCGAGCGGTTCGCCCTCATCTCCCTGACCGCGGCGATCGCGACGCCCCGGGCGACCTTCATCGCCCTCCTCGCCTGGGGGGCCGTGGCGGCCGTGTACGCCCTGAGCGTGCGGATCCTGGTGTCCTACGCCCTGCCCCGGCGGCTCGTGCGCGCGGTGTTGGGATGACCGCGCTCCAGATCTATCGGGACGACGGCCCGCTCGCCGCCTGGATCGTGGGAAAGGTGGCGCCGGCGGCCTCGCCGGGCGCCGTGACTCATCCACTCGCGTGGCTGGCGCCCCCGCTGCTGCGCGTGCTCGACTACGGCGCGCTCATCGCGCTGACGGCAGCCGCCGACGCCGACGCCCTCCCGCTCTGCTTCGCCTTCCTGGGCGTGCTGGCGTTCCACCACTACGACATGGTCTACCGTCTGCGCCATCAGCGGCAGACGCCGTCCTCGTGGATCAGGGCCGTCGGCGGCGGCTGGGACGGCCGGCTCCTCGTGGCCTCCGCTCTCGCGCTCGGAGGCGGGCTTCGCGTCGGGCTCCTCGTCGCCGCCGTGGGGCTCGCGCTCGTCTACGTGACCGAGAGCGTTCTGAGCTGGGTGCGGTTCGCCAGAGCGGAAGGCCCCGCGCTCCACCAGGACGAGGACGAGGACGGAGATTGAGGGGTCTGGTGCTCGCGGCGGGCCCGGGGCGCCGGCTTCACCCCCTGACGGCGGCGCTGCCGAAGACCCTGCTGCCGCTCACCGACGGTCGGACGATCCTCGACCTGGCCCTCTCGAACCTGCGCTCGGTGGGTCTGGAGGACGTCGTCCTCGTCACCGGCTTCGCGGCCGAGCGCGTCGAGGAGCGCGCCCCCGAGCTCGAGCGCCGCTACGGGGTGCGACTCGAGCTCGTCTTCAACGACCGCGCCGAGGAGTGGAACAACGCCTACTCGCTCTGGCTGGCACGCGACGCCCTGCGCGAGGGGGCGCTGCTCGTGAACGGCGACACCGTCCATCCGGTCTCCGTAGAGGAGCGCCTGCTCGCCGCCCGCGGACCGGGCGTCCTCCTCGCAGTCGACGAGGAGAAGCCTCTGGGCGAGGAGGAGATGAAGATCCTCCTCTCGGAGGACGGCGGCCTGCGACGCATCAGCAAGAGCGTCGATCCCGCGGCCGCAGCCGGGGAGTACATCGGAGTCGCCCTGATCGAGCCGGCCGCCGCCGAGCCGCTGGCCGACGCACTCGAGGCGACCTGGCGGCGCGACCCAGCCCTCTACTACGAGGACGGCTTCCAGGAGCTGGTCGACCGAGGCGGTCGAGTCGCCGTCGCGCCGATCGGAGCGGTGGACTGGGTGGAGGTCGACGACCATGACGACCTCGCGCGGGCGCGGGAGATCGAATGCCGCTACTAGCCCGCATGGTTGCCTGCCCGCTGACGGTCGACATCGGCAGCGGAGCCGTCGCCGGGCTCGCCGCGCTGCTGAGCGACCGCCGCATCTCCTCGCTGGGCCATGTCGCGGTCGTCGTGGGCCCGGGCCAGGGTGAGCGAATCGTCGCCATGATCCGCCCGGAGCTCGCCAACGCGGACATCCACCCGGTGCACGGCGGCACGCTCCAAGCGGCACTCGAGCTGGTGGACTCGCTGCGAGCGGGCTCCTACGACGCGATCGTCGGGATCGGCGGCGGGCGAACGCTCGACGTCGCCAAGTACGCCGCGAGCCTGCTCGGCCTCCCGATGGTCGCCGTCGCCACGAACCTCGCGCACGACGGGATCGCCTCGCCTGTCGCCTCCCTCGAGCACGACGGCCGCAAGGGATCGTACGGGGTGCACATCCCGATCGCCGTCGTCGTCGACCTCGACTACGTGCGCAGCTGCCCTCCGGAGCAGCTCCGCTCGGGAGTCGGGGACGCGCTCAGCAACCTGAGCGCGCTCGCCGACTGGGAGCTCGCCGCCCGCGAGCGCGGGGAGCCGATGGACGGCCTCGCCGCGGCTTTCGCCCGCTCGGGCGCGGAGTCGCTTCTCCACCGGACGGACGACGTCGGCTCCGATGCTTTCCTCACCGCCCTGGCCGAGGCGCTGCTGCTGAGCGGGCTCGCGATGGCCGTCGCGGGCAGCAGCCGCCCGTGCAGCGGGGCGTGTCACGAGATCTCGCACGCGATCGACGCCCTCTATCCGGGCAAGGCGACCCACGGTGAGCAGGTCGCCGTCGGAGCGCTCTTCGCGTCGTTCCTCCGGGAAGACGAGGTGCTCGACGTGCTCGACGCCGCACTCTCGAGGCACGGCGTGCCGCGTCTGCCTCGGGAGATCGGGCTCGACGAGG
>JBOHAD010000171.1:0-3886 GCA_050697555.1 Gaiellaceae bacterium
GGGAGGTTCGCGGTGGCGACGGAACACTTGACCCGCCTGCTCGATGAGGCGGAGGTGCCCTACGAGCTCCTCCCGCACGAGCGCACCGAGAGCGCGCTCGCCGAGGCGGAGGCGCTCGGCATCGCGCATACGCTCGACGCCCAGTGTCCGTTCAGGACACCCACAGGAGCCGGCTCCCCTCCAGAAAGAACCGGCATAGCCGAGCCTCGTCCGAAAGCGGAGGGGGACGCCCTCCTCGCGCCCCCGGTCACGCGTCAACTGATCGCGGAGTTCGCGCGCAGGCCGACTCCGCGCGCCGGCCGCCGCCCGAGCAGCCCACCCGGCTCACGGCGCGGGCTCGACGTCCTCAAAGCTCCTCGCGCGCGGGCTCTCGAATGCCGAGTCGCGGCGAGCTCGCGTGAGCGAGGCGACGTCAAGACTCACGCGGGCAATCTCCTCATGAAGCTCGGCCTACACGATCGCTTCCAAGCGGTCGTGCTGTCCCACGAATCCGGTCTCGTGCAGCCGGGCGCCACGGCAGCCTCGTCACAACGCGCGGCTGTGCGACAGTCGGGGACTCGCCACGTGACCGCGCCCCGCTTCGGCTTCACCGAGACGACAAACGCCCCTCCTCCAACCATCTCGTGGAGCCTGTACACGCGTGAACTGACGCCGGACGCAGGCTGCTGCAGCAGGTACTGGCCGGCTGGCGCACACACTGGCGCACGAACCGGGCGTCTGCTCCCTACCTGCGCTCCGAGCCGAGGAAGAGCTTGACGAGCGTCTCGTGCAGCGCTCGGTCGGAGCTCGTCAACAGCGGCTGTCCCTCCGACCACGGCTCGCCGGTGGGGAGGGTTGCGACGGCTCCGGCCTCGGCCAGGATCGGCTCGAGCGGTGCGACGTCCCAGAGGGACAGGGGCGCGGCCTCGACCATCGCGTGGGCGGCGCCGCGGGCGACGAGCAGGTGGCCCCAGAAGTCGCCGAGCCCCCGGTCGCGGCCCGCCCGGGTCACGAGTGCCGCGAGGAAGTCCTCGCGGCCCGACTCGACGAACGAGCCTGCGTCGCCGAGGAGAACCGTCGCCTCCTCCAACCGGGCGACCGGCTCGGCCCTGATCGGTCGGCCGTTCATGAACGCACCGCCGCCGAGCACAGCCTCGTAGGTCTCGTCGAGCGCCGGCGCGTGGGCCACCCCGAGGACGGCCGTGCCGGCGATGCGAAGGCCGAGGAGCACGGCCCAGATCGGGATCCCCGCGAGGTAGTTGGCGGTCGCGTCGATCGGGTCGAGGATCCAGGTCGGCGCTCCAGGGCAAGGCGGGAGCAGCCCCTGCTCCTCGCCCAAGACGCCGTGCCCGGGGAAGGCCTCGCCGATGCGCCGACGCAGGTCGGCCTCGACCGCCTCGTCGGCGGCCGTGACCCACGTGCCGTCGGGCTTGCGCCGGGCGGTGGCGCTGCCTTGGAGGCGGAGCGCGATCTCTCCTGCGGCGATCGCCGCCTCCCGGGCGAAAGCGAGCTCGGCCTCGTAGCTCACCGCGCCCGTCGCGCCAGCTCGCGCTCCACGGCTGCGGGGTCGAGGCCGCGCGCCGCGAGGAGCACGTAGCTGGAGAACCAGAGGTCGGCGAGCTCCGAGACGAGGCGCTCGTCGCTCTCGGTCGCGCCGGCGAGAGCCGCCTCGACCCCCTCCTCCCCGAGCTTGCGCGCGCAGGTGGCCGGTCCGCCCTCGAGCAGGGAGACGATGTACGAGCCCTCCGGCCGCTCCTTCGCCCGCTCGGCGACGCGGCGCCAGAGCCACGGGGCGAAGCACGACTCGGACCCCGTGTGGCAGACCGGTCCCGCGGGGCGAACGCGCAGGAGGATCGCGTCCCCGTCGCAGTCCTCGCGCAGCTCCGCGACGGCGAGCGTGTTGCCGGACGTCTCACCCTTCCGCCAGAGGCGGCCGCGCGAGCGGCTGAAGAAGTGCGCCTCCCCGGTCTCGCGCGTCAGTCGCAGGGCCTCGCGGTCCATCCAGGCGAGCATGAGGACGCGATCCGTCTCGGCGTCCTGGACGACGGTGGGGACGAGCTCAGGCGGCATCGCGCAGCGGCACCCCCCGGCCGCGCAGCTCCTCCCGCAGACTCGCAAGCCGCGACGGGTCCTCGTGGACGATCGAGGCGAGCAGCGCCGCCTGAGCGACGTCGAGCGCGGCGGCGACGTGCTCCGCCGCCCCGGCGCCGCCCGAGGCGATCACCGGCACCGAGACGGCCTCGGCGACGGCAGCCGTGAGCTCGAGGTCGTAGCCGTCGCGGGTCCCGTCGGCGTCGATCGAGGTGAGCAGGATCTCGCCGGCGCCGAGCTCCTCGCCCTCGCGCGCCCACTCCACCGCCCGCCGTCCGGTCGGCTCCGTGCCTGCGCGCGCGTAGGCCTCGCCGTCCGCGGCGTCGATCGCCAGCACGACCGCCTGGGAACCGAGCTTCGCGGCCAGCTCGCGCAGGAGCTCGGGTCGCTCGAGCGCCGCCGTGTTGACGGCGACCTTGTCCGCGCCCGCCCGCAGGAGGGCTTCGGCGTCGGCGACGCTGCGGACGCCTCCGCCGACAGTGAACGGGATCGCCAGCCCCTCGGCCACCCATCCGACCAGGTCGAGCAGGAGCGGGCGACCCTCCGCGGTCGCCTTGACGTCGAGGAAGACGAGCTCGTCCGCGCCGGCCTCGGAGTAGGCGGTTCCGAGCTCGACCGCGTCGCCGACGTCGCGCAGACCCTCGAAGCGGACGCCCTTGACCACGCGCCCGCCGGCGACATCGAGACACGGGATCAGGCGCGGGAGAGGCATCGGGCCAGGAAGCGGGCGCCGGCGGCGGCGCTCTTCTCGGGGTGGAACTGGACGCCGAGGAAGCTGCCCGCCGCGGCCGCGGCGACGACTCCCTCGGAGAACGCGGTCGCAGCCGGGGTCTCGCAGGCGTACGAGTGCGCGAAGTAGAAGGCCTCCCCCTCGGGCTCGACTGGGGCCCAGCCGATCCGGGGGACGCGGCCCTCGCGCAGGCGGACGGCGCGGCCGGGAAGCAGGCCGAGCCCCGGGACGGTGCCGTCCTCCTCGGTCTCCTCGAGCGCGAGCTGGAGGCCGAGGCAGATGCCGAGGATCGGCCGCCCGACGGCGAACCGTTCCCGCAGCGTCTTGTCGAGCCCGCGCTCGCGCAGGCCGTCCATGGCGCTCGCGGCGGAGCCGACGCCGGGCAGGACGGCGAGGTCGGCGGCCGTGACGTCGTCGACGAGCTCGGCGCCGAGCCGCCGGAACGCGATCTCCACGGAGCGCCCGTTGCCGGCGCCGTAGTCGCAGATCGCCACGCGCTTCACAGCGTTCCCTTCGTGGACGGCACTCCCCCGCCCTCGCGCCTGCCGGCGGCGCGGAGGGCGCGGCCGACGGCCTTGAACGCCGCCTCGGCGACGTGGTGCGGGTCGCAGCCGGTCGCGTTGAGGTGGACGGCGAGGCGCCCGGCCTGGGCGAGGCTCCGGAGCGTATGGGCGGCGAGGCCCGGGTCGCGCTCGAGCGAGAGCTCCGCCCACGGACGCCCGCCGAGGTCGACGGCGGCGCGGGCGAGCGCGTCGTCCATCGGGACGACCGCATCGCCGTAGCGGGCGATGCCGCTTCGGTCGCCGAGCGCGGCGTCGAGCGCCTCGCCCAGGGCGAGCGCGGCGTCCTCGGCGGTGTGGTGGTCGCCGTTCTCGAGGTCGCCGTCGCCTTCGAGCAGGAGGTCGAGCCCGCCGTGGAAGGCGAGCTGTTCGAGGAGGTGGTCGTAGAGGCCGGCGCCCGTGGCGACCCGGACGAGGCCGGTGCCGCCGAGCCGGAGCCGGACGTGCATGCGCGTCTCGGCGGTGGCGCGCAGGCGGCGGGCACGGCGGCCGTCGGCCGCGGCGACGGGAGCGGTGTGGTCGAGCG
>JBOHAD010000172.1:0-3877 GCA_050697555.1 Gaiellaceae bacterium
TGTCGCCCAGGCGCGCGCCGTGGAGGCGGAGGTAGCACTCCCGCTCGGAGAGAGGCCGCAGGCGGGTGCGCTTGCGGAAGAGCACCGGTGCGGAGCCTATACCTCGCTTCGGCTAGCTCGGCTAGTTCCAGGTGTCGGGCTCGAAGCCGCTCGTCGTCGGCGCGGAGACGATGAGGACGCTCGCTGCCTCGTCGCCCGTGTTGACGACCGTGCGGAGATGCGGGGGGTCGACGCGCGCGAAGGTGCCCGCCGGCGCCGGGTGCTCCTCCCCGTCCACGACGATCGTGGCGTCGCCCGCGAGAACGATGAAGACCTCCTCCTGGTCGCGCGCCGTCTCGTCGTGCTCGGGAATGCGGTCGCCAGGCTCGAGGTCGACGACGTTCATCCCGAAGGCCTTGAGACCGATGGAGCGCCGTGCGAGCGACCAGCGTCCCGAGCGCTCGAGGTCGTCCCGGTGCCGGACGGTGAACCCCCTCTCGTCGGTCACGGCCCGGTTTATACGCCATCGGACGGGGACGCGCTCCCGAAACCGCCCCCTCCCGGGGTCTCGATCGTCACCGACTCCCCGGCCGCCAGGGCGCGCGTCGCCTTGGCGGGAAGCGGCTCCCCGTTCAGGAGGTTCCTCCCGGGGGCCCCCGGCTCCCCGCCCCGCGTCCCCGCGGGGCCGCGCGCCCGCCGCTCGCTCACGAGCGAGACGCGGCAGGGCTCGAGCGTCGTGATCTCGCGGATGACGCCGTTCCCACCGTAGCGGCGTCCGCGGCCGCCCGAGCCGAGCCGGAGCGCGTAGCGCTCGACGCGTAAGGGGTAGGCGAGCTCGAGCGCCTCCACCGGCGTGTTGAGCGTGTTCGACATGGTCACGTGCACGCCCGAGGGGCCGTCCGCGTCGGCGCAGGCGCCCTGCCCGCCGCCGATCGTCTCGTAGTAGGTGAAGCGCGCGTTCCCGAAGGTGAGGTTGTTCATCGTCCCCTGGCCCTGGGCGGGAACGGGAAGGGCCTGTGCGAAGGCACGGAAGAGGACGTCCGCGATCCGACCCGAGGTCTCCACGTTGCCGGCCACGACGGCGGCCGGCGCGCGGGCATTCACGAGCGAGCCCTCAGGAGCGTGGACGCGCACGGGCGCGAAGGCGCCGCCGGAGGCGGGCACGTCCGGATCCGTCAGACAGCGGACGACGAAGTAGGAGGCCGAGCGCGTGACGGCGAGCGGGCAGTTCAGGTTGCCGTCGTGCTGGGGCGCGGTGCCGGCGAAGTCGATCTCGACCTCCTCGCCGGCGACCGTGACGGCGGCGCGCACGACGAGCTCCCCCTCGGGCGCCTCGAGCGCGTCGGCCGCCTCGTAGCAGCCGTCGGGAAGAGCGGCGAGGGCGGCGCGAATGCGGCGCTCCGAGTAGGCGAAAAGCTCGTCCATGGCGGCGGCAACCCGGTCGCGGCCGCGGCGCTCGCAGAGCTCGGCCAGGCGCCGCTCGGCCAGGCGGTGGGCGGCGAGCTGGGCCCGCAGGTCCCCGCGGCGCTCCTCGGGGTTGCGCATGTTGGCGAGGAGAATGGCGACGACCTCGTCCGTGAGTGGCACGGGCGGGATGACGAGGCCCTCCTGGTAGAGGTCGGTCGAGCCCGCGGGGAGGCTGGCCGGCTCTGCGCCGCCCACGTCCGCGTAGTGCGCACGCGAGACCGCGAAGCCGATCTCGGTGCGGGAGACGAGCGTGACGTCGGGGAGGTGGGTGCCGCCGGTGAAGGGGTCGTTGACGACGAAGGTCTCGCCTGGACGCGGGTCGCGGGCGCGGACCGCGGCGACGGCTTCGGGCATGGCGCCGAGGTGCACGGGGATGTGCTCGGCCTGGGCGATCATGCGCCCGTCGGCGGCGAAGATCGCGGTCGAGCAGTCGCGCCGCTCCTTGATGTTGGCCGAGAAGGCGGAGCGGACGAGCACGACGCCCATCTCCTCGGCGACCGCCCGGAGCGCGCTGCCTATGACTTGGAGCTGAATGTTCACGGTTTCGTGAGGACGAGCGTGCTATTCCCATCCCTAACCCCCACCCACCCAGGGGGAACCCAGCACGTGGCGCCCTCGAGATCCACGACCTCCGGCCCCTCGACGTCCAGCGGCTCGCCCGGCGGAAGCTCGAGCTCGGGCCCTCGCCGGACGTCGGCCGTTCTCACCGCGACGAGCTCGATCGACCGCTCCCGGTCCGCGTACCCGTAGCGCTCCTCGTGCGCCCCGTGGAACGCCTCGGCGACATCGCCGCCAAGCGGCACCGTCAGCTCGAACGACTGCCCCCGATAGCGCAGATCGGCCTCCCCCTCCGTCGGCAGAAGGCCCGCCTCCTCCAGGGGGACGAGGTAGGAGCGCACGCGGTCGTGCCGCTCCTCGCTCGCCACCAGCCCGAGCGCCGAGAGGACGCCCGCCGCGGCCGGCACGAGGACCGTCCCGATCTCGAGCTCCTCCGCGAGGGCGCAGGCGTGCAGCGGCCCCGCGCCGCCGAAGGCGACGAGGGCGAAGTCGCGCGGGTCGTGGCCGCGCTCGATGGAGACGAGCCGGAGCGCGCGCAGCATCTCCGCGTTCACGACCTCGACCACCTCCTCCGGCTCGAGGTCGCCGAGCGAGAGCTCCGCCGCCGCGGCGTCGAGCTCGAGGCCGCCCGCCAGCTCCTCCGGGAGGCGCCCGAGCGCGAGGTTTGCGTCCGTCACCGTCGGTTCCACTCCCCCACGCCCGTAGCACGCGGGGCCGGGGTCGGCGCCCGCGCTCCGCGGGCCGACCCGCAGCGCGCCGCCCTCGTCCCGCCACGCGATCGAGCCGCCCCCTGCCCCGACCGTCTGGAGGTCGACCGTCGGCAGCCGGATCGGGAAGCCGCCGACCTCACGCTCCCCCGCGCGGCCCGCCTCGCCCCCCGCGATCAGGCACACGTCGGTCGACGTGCCGCCCATGTCGAGCGAGATCGCGTTCTCGATTCCCGCGAGCCGCGCGATCCGGGCGGCGCCGACGACCCCTGCCGCCGGGCCCGAGACGAGCACCAGCGACGGATGCTGGGCCGCTTCCACAAGCGTGCAGACGCCTCCCGAGGAGCGCATGACGAGCGGCTCCCGCAGGCCCGCGTCGGCGCAGCGGCGGGCGAGCGACCGGAGGTAGTCCCGAAGCACGGGGCCGAGGTAGGCGTCCACGGCCGTCGTCGACGCGCGCTCGTACTCGCGGAACTCGGGCGCGACCTCGTGGGAGGCGACGACGTGCGCGCCCGGGAGGCGCCGCCGCACCTCCGCGGCCACGCGACGCTCGTGCGTCGGGTCGCGGAAGGAGAAGAGGAGGCAGATCGCCACCGCCTCCGCTTCGAAGGCCGGCAGCGAGTCGAGATCGAGCGGCTCGAGGACGCCCTCCGGCCCGACCCGCTCGTGCACGCCGTAGCAGCGCTCGAGCGGGACGAGCGGAGCCGGATGCGCTTCGCAGAGCCGGTACAGGTGCGCCCGCGTCTGGCGGCGCAGGTGGAGCAGGTGCTCGAAGCCCGCGGTGGCGACGAACGCGGTCTCCGCGCCCTTGCGCTCGAGGAGCGCGTTCGTGGCGATCGTCGTCCCGTGCGTGAAGCGCTCGAGGTCGCGCGCACCGACGGCGGCCGCCGCCTTCACGACAGAGTGCTCTTGCGCGCGGACGGTGGGGACCTTGGCGGTGCGGAGCTCAGCGCCGTCGAGGAGGACGGCGTCGGTGAAGGTTCCCCCCACGTCGATCCCGAGGATCGCCATGGATGCGTGTCTTATCAGGCGGCGTGGCGGCGGCGAAAGGTCCGGGCCTTCGTCCGGTTCCCGCACACGGCCATCGAGCACCAGTGACGCGAGCGGTTGCGCGCCCGGTCGTAGAACGCCCAGCGGCAGTCCTCGGCGCGGCAGGCCTTCAGACG
>JBOHAD010000173.1:0-3863 GCA_050697555.1 Gaiellaceae bacterium
CGCGCCGACGCGGACGACCTGGTGATCCTCATGTCCGACCACGGGCACCAGCCCTGCACTCGCGCGGTCTCCATGAACAAGGTGCTCGAGCGGCTCGGGTTCCTTCGCTTCGGTCGCGGCTCGGCGCTGGTGAACCTCCTCTCCTGGGGGCGCGTGCGCTCGCTGGCCCGCGTCGCCTACGATCGGCTCCGCCTTCACGGGAGGGTGGCGGTGCCCACCGCGCCGATCGACTGGGCGCACACCGTGGCCTACACGAGCGTGGTCTCCACGGGCGAAGGGGTCTCCGTCAATCTCGCCGGACGTGAGCCGCACGGCACGGTGCAGCGCGGCGACTACGAGCGCGTCCGGGACGAGCTCGCCGAGGCGCTCCTCGAGTTCGCCGACCCGGAGACTGGGAAACGTCCCATCGGGCGCGTGCTGCGCAAGGAAGAGGTGCTCTCGGGCCCCTACCTCGACCGGGCGCCCGACCTCCTGCTCGAAGCTGCTCCTCTCTACAGCCTGACGCACGCCCGGCGGCTCGTCGAGCAGGCGGACTGGCTCTCGGGCGACCACCGGCCCGAAGGCGTCTACGCGATGGCGGGTCCCGGCATCACGCACGGGCCGGGGCCGGAGATCTCGCTCGCCGACTTCGCGGGCCAGATCGCCGAGGCCGTCGGGCTCGAGCCCGACCCCGAGTGGAGCCGGGCGCCTGCCGGCGAGACGCTCGGCGTCCTGAGCGCCGAGGAAGAGCGCCTGGTCGAGGAGCGCCTGCGCGGCCTCGGCTATCTCGAGTAGCCCGCCGGGGAGCGGGCGAAACTACCGGCGTGAGCGAAGAACGCACGCTGCTCGCGGGCACCGCGGCGAACGTGATCGGCCTCTGTGTCGGCGTCGCCGCGGCGCTCGGCGTGCAGGTCCTGCTCGGCCGGGCGCTCATGCCGGGAGGGTTCGGGCTCGTGACGGTCGCGGTGCAGGTCGCCTTCGTCGCCGCGGGGGGCAGCCGCTTCGGGATGGACATGGCCGCCGTGCGCCTGACTGCGATCGGACGCGGGGCGAGCGCCGTGGCGCATCTCCGCAGCCTGGTCGACCGCTGCGCCCTCGTCGCGGTCGCCGCGAGCGTCGTGCTCGCCGTCCTCCTCGCCGCGACGGCGCCGCTCTACGACCGCTACGGGCGCGTCATTGCGCTGGCCGCGGCGGGCCTCCCCTTCATCGCCGTGACGAGCGTCTACCTCGGCGCGACCCGAGGGCTCGGCCAGATGCGCCAGACGCTCTACGTCTTCTGGATCGGCCAGCCGGTCCTGTGGATCGCCCTGGCGGGCGCGGCCATCGCTGCAGGCGGGGCGACGGACGCCGTCGTCCTGGCCTACGACGCGTCGTGGCTCGGGGCCGCCGTGGCCGCGTGGGCACTCTGGCGGCGCGAGGCGCGCGCCTTCGCGGGCCGGCCGGCCACGGGGACGGAGGTGCGTGGGGCGCTCCGCTACGGGCTTCCCCGCGCTCCGGCGGCGCTCCTCGCCCAGTCGGTCTTCTGGGCGGACCTCTGGGTGCTCGCGGCCTTCGAGCACGGAACGGATCTCGACGCCTATGCAGCGGCCGCCCGCATCTCGCAGGTGCTGCTCCTCTTCCTGACGTCGCTGAGCCTCGTCTTCTCGCCGTTCGCCGCCGACCTGCACGCGCGCGGGCAGCGGGAGCGGCTCGACGAGCTCTTCAAGCGGAGCACTCGCTGGGCGCTCGCCGCGACCCTGCCGCTCCTGATCGTGCTCTTCGTCGCCGCGGACGACGTGCTGCACGCCTTCTCGAGCCGCTTCGAGGCCGGGGAGGGCGCGCTCCGCATCCTCCTGGCCGGCCAGGCCGTGAACGTCGCCACCGGGAGCGTCGCCTTCATCCTCATCATGACCGGCTTCACCGGCCTCGACCTGCTCGACAACCTCCTCGGCATCGCCCTGCTCGTCGGCCTGGCGACGGTCCTCACGGCCTCTTTCGGGATCGAGGGGACCGCCGTTGCCGCGGCGGTGAGCGTCGCGGCGCTGAATCTCCTTCGGCTCGTGCAGGTCAGCCGTCGCGTCGGCATCCAGCCGTACGAACGTGCCTACCTGGGGCTCGCCCTGCCCGCAGCCGGAGCCGCGCTTGCGTCGCTCGGCGCGCACGCGGCGCTCTCGGGCCGGCCGTGGTGGGCGTCCCTGGCCGTGACGGCCGCGTGCGGGCTCGCCGTCTACGCGGCCCTCCTGCCGCTAGTCCTGCCCGCGCGCGAGCGGGCCGTGCTGTCGCTGTCCCTGCGAAGGATCGTCCGTCGGTGAGGCCGGAGACAGAGCTGTGCAGGTAGACGGGGACGTGCGGTCGTTGGCGCACACGACGCTGGTATCGTCGTCCGCTGCCGTGAGCAGACGCGAGGACGGCCACCCGAAAGGCGCCGCGCTCGAACGGGGCCCCAGTGCAGCCGCCGCCGCATGACGGCCGCGATCCTCGTGGTGGCGGCGCTCGTCGTCGTGCCGGGCGTCGGTGCCTCGCTCGCCTTTGCGCCTCCCGGCGCCATCTCGATCGAGAGTAGGATCGCGCTCGCTTTCGGGCTCGGCTACGTGCTCGCCGCGGGAGTCGCGACTCTGCTTGCGCTCGCGCACGTCTTCTTCCGGCCGACATTCGTGGCCGGCGTCGTCCTCGCCACGGTCGCAGCTTGGGCCCTGGCGCTACGGCGCGGGTCGCCGCGCGCCCACGCCTCCGCGCTGCTCGCCCAAGCCCGCGACGCGCCCGTCTCCCTTGCGGCCGGGCTCGCGCTCCTGCTCGCGGTTGCCGTCGTCTGGTCCTTGCGTCCAGCGGCCCTCAATCTCGCTCACCGGCCGGCGTGGCGATACTGGGCGGATGGCCTCGAGCTGGCGGCTTCCGGTCATGTGCCGGCGCAGACCAACCAGTGGGGCATGGAGATCCCCACCACGGTGAACAAGGTGGTGCTGAACGCCTTCGAAGGCGGTGTCTCGTTCGTGCTGGGACCCGATCCGCTGCAGGGCATGCATGCCATCCTCGTCGTCGTCGCCGTCGGGCTGGTGGCCGCGCTCCTGGCCCTCGGGCGGGAGCTCGGTCTCAAGATCTTCGCACTGCTCGTGCCGGCTCTCACCGTCCTCGTCCCCAAGAGCCTGCCTTTCACCCACGAGATGGCGAGCGACCTGACGCGGTACATCGCGGAGAACGTCGGCCGCATGGCCGCATTCTGTGCGGTGCTGACCGGCGTCTACGCCCTGCGCACGCGCCAGGGCCGTTCCGCGGCGGTCGTGACCGGCGTACTCCTCGCGGTCGCGGGTCTCACCCACGGGGTTCCCACTCTCATCGCCGGCGTGATGCTGACGCTCTATGCGCTGGCCGTCCTGCTGATCGACGCGAGCGCGCGACGGCGCACCATGACGGGCGGCGCCGTCATCGTCGCGGCATTCGGCTTCTGCTATGTCGGCGTCGTCGGGCTGAGCGGCGGCGACCTCGCCTTCCAGCGAGCTAGCGGCGCCGCTTTGACTGGATTCCCGCCCGGCGTCGACCCGACGCGGTCGTTCACGCATGGAAGGCTCCTTCCCCACCGCCAAGCCGACGGACACTTCCTCATTTCGCCGCGTGCCATGCTGCGCGGGTACGCCGAGAAGACGGTCGGCCGGCCGGGTGCAGCCCTCCTGGCCGTGCTCGGCCTGGCGGTGCTTGCTCTCGCAACCGCGATGGTCGTCTTGCGCTCCCGCCGGTTCCTTCCACTCGCGACGGTGGCGTGGGGCTTGCTCGGGACGATCCTCGGCGTCGCCTTCCTCTTCAGCTACCGATACGACACCCTGATCCCGGGTGTGTTCGGCGTGCGTCGCTTCTACGACTACGCCGCTCTCGTCCCGGCGCTCCTCCTGCCCGCCGTTCTCGAGGCGCTC
>JBOHAD010000174.1:0-3831 GCA_050697555.1 Gaiellaceae bacterium
TCCTCGACGACGCCGCGTGTGTCGAGGGAGAGGCGCGCCTTCCCCGGGACGACGTTGATGATCCCGGGCTCGAACTCGATCTCGCCGACCGTGCCGACGGTGCCGTTCCCGGCCTGCCTCGCCAGCCGCTCGACCTCGAGGATGATCTGCGAGGCCGTGGGCGCGACGTCGAGACGGAAGTCCATCGGCGTCGCGCCGGCATGGTCTGCCCGGCCCTCGATCCAGATGTCGGCGTGAATGTAGCCGGCTATGGCGTTCACGACGCCGATCCGGTTCCCCGTGTCCTGGAGCACACGCGCCTGCTCGATGTGCAGCTCGATCCAGCCGGTCAGGTCCTCGAGGATCCCGAGCGAGTCCCGCCAGCGCGCCGGCTCGTACCCCGCCTCCTCGGCATGCTCCCAGAAGGGGCGCCCGTCGTCGATCGCGCGGAAGTGCTCCCGCAGCTCCTCCTCCGTCACCCGCTGCGCGGTGATCCGGCTGCCGAGGAGCATCTGCCCGAAGCCCGATCCCTCCTCCTCGAGGAAGGAGATGAGCTGGAGGGGGAGCTCGAGCCCGTGCTCCTCGTTCAGCCGGCAGACCTCGAGCGCGGTGACGACGCCCATCGTGCCGTCGTACTTGCCGCCGTTTCGGTTCGAGTCGCAGTGAGATCCGACCCCGAAGACCTTCACACCCGGCGGACGGTTGCGCGCGACCAGCGTCCCGACCGGGTCGTAGGAGATCTCGAATCCGAGCGCTTCGAGCTCGCTGCCGAAGTAGTCGAGCGTCGCGCGGTACTCCGGCGTGTAGGCGTACCGGCGGATCGCCTCCTGGGAGCGCGTGTAGTCGGGGCCGGCGAGCGTCTCGATGTCACGCTCGATCCGCTCTGTGCTCCGCGCGCGGTCGATGGTGAGCGCCTGGGTCGCCATGCGGCTAGTGCCGGAGCGGCACCGCGATCGGCCGGAAGGGCGCTCCGGTGGCGCCGGTCAGCTTGAGCGGCCCGCCGATGAACGCGAATTCGTACTGCTTCTCGGCCGCGATCTCCTCCATCCACACGACCTCCATGATCTGCGCGCCTGCGGTGGCGAACATGTAGCAGTGCACCGGCAGAAAGCCTTCGTCCGTCGAGGGGAGAACCTCGAGGCCGATCGTGTCGCCGGCGATGCACATGGCGCCGGCCTCCTCGCAGAGGTAGCGGGCGGCGGCCAGCCCGATCCCGGGCGGGTTCAGGAGGTAACCGTCGTAGTCGGGCCACGCCGTCATGCGGCCCATTCGCAGGCAGACGACGTCGCCGCGGCGCAGTTCGACGCCGTGGTCGCCCGCCGCCTTCGTCACGTCGTCGACCGTCACCTCGTAGCTGTCCGGGAGGCAGTCGACGCCGTGCAGTCCTGCGATGTCGAGAAGGACGCCCCGCGCGATGATGTTCGGGTACTTCTCGGTCCCGCCGACCGTCCACGTGCGGCTGCCGAGGTGCTTCTCCGCGGTCCAGCCGTTCCAGAAGCATCCGAAGTAACCGAGGTGGTTGAGCGTGTCCATGTGCGTGCCGCAGTGCGTGTACATCGCCATCGAATCGCCGCAGTAGCTGTACTTCTCGTGTACCTCGGCGCCCGCGCCGGAGAGGTTGTCGTTGACCGAGCCCTGAGGCGTGTGCGTCATCCAGATGTCGAACTTCGGATCGCCCGCGGCCGACCAGGACGGCATCCCGATGAAGTAGTCGACGGAGAGGTCGAAGACCTTCGTGCCGTCGAGCCGCTCGAGGATGTCCTTCTGCGACTCGGGCGTGACCCAGTTCAGGCGCCCGATCTCGTCGTCGGGGCCCCACGGGCTCTTGGAGACCTTGACGCCGTCCTTCTCGAGGATCGCCTCATAGGTCAGGCTCTCTTCCGTCGTTGCCACCTCGCCACCTCCTCTATCGCACGTGAACAGGATGTGCTTCCTCGACCAGCGCGCCGTAGAGCTCGGGGCGCCGGTCGTCGAACAGATGCAGCTCGTACTCCCCCGGCACGATCACGCTGTCCTTCTCTCGCGCTTCGGCCGGATCGATCTCGGCCACGACGAGCTCCTCTCGCTCCTCGCCGGCCTCGGCCAGGCGGGACCCGAGCGGGTCGACAACCTGGCTCCTGCCGAAGAACTCCGTCCCGCCTTCGCGGCCCACCCGGTTCGCCGTCAGGAGGAAGACGCGGTTCTCGGCCGCGCGCGCCCGCGTGAGGAAGTCGGCGAGCGGTCGCACGGCCGCCGGCCAGTTGGTCGGGTGGACGACGATCTCCGCGCCGCGGAGCGCGAGCGCCCGGGTCAGCTCCGGAAAGCGGAGGTCATAGCAGATCTGGATCCCGATCCGACCGAGCGGCGTCTCGAACACGTCGGGCGGCTCCTCCCCCGGAGCGACGAAGCGGTCGACGCCGAGGTACGGGAGATGCGTCTTGCGGTAGCGCCCGACGAGGCCCTCGGGACCGACGAGCACGGCCGTGTTGTGCAGCCGGTCGCCGTCCCGCTCGAGGAGGCCGATGACGCAGTGGACGCCGAGGCTTGCGCACGCCCGCTCGAGCGCCTCGACGCTCGGCCCCGGGATGGGCTCGGCGGCCCGGGCCGCTTCCTCCTCGCTTGCGAACATGTAGCCCGACGTGGCGCACTCCGGGAGCACGATGAGCCGGCACCCGGCGGCGGCCCCCTCCTCGAGCCGGGCAAGGCAGGCGTCGAGGTTGCGAGCGGGCTCGCCGAGCCGGGGGGCCGTCTGTGCGACGCCGCAGAGCATCGCCGCGCCGAGTCTATAAGCTCGCATCCTGCGCACCATTCGCTTCTACTACGACGTCGTCTGTCCGTACTCGTACCTCGAATCCCACACGGTCGAGGCGGCGGAGGACCGGGGCGAGATCGCCGTCGAGTGGCTGCCGTACGAGCTGCGGCCCGCCCCCAGGCCCCTCCTCGAGCCCCGCGGCGACCACCTGCGGGTCGACTGGACGCGCCACGTCTACCGGCGGGCCCTCGCGCGCGGAGTCGAGATTCATCTCCCCCGCTACCAGCCCCGCTCGACGCTCCCGCTGGCGGCCTGCCTGTGGGCCGGGGAGCAGGACCGGCTGCGGGCGTTCAAGCATGCGCTCTACGAGGCGTTCTTCTGCGAGGGTGAGGACATCGCCACCGACGCGGAGATCGCCCGGGCGGCCGGGCGGGCGGGCCTCGATCCTGACGGCGCCGTACAGGCGGCTTACAGCCCGGATCGGATCGCGCGGCTTCATGCGGTTCGCGCCGAGGCGGACGCGGCCGGTGTCGGCGGGGTTCCCTCGCTGCTCACGGAGGACGGGGAGACGCACTGGGGGATGGGCGGGGTCGAGCTCCTGCTCACGGGAGAGCCGCTCGTTCCTCGGCCTGCCTAGCGAGCGCCGGCCGGCGCTCGTGCCAGTCGGTCACTCCCTGGAAGGCGTGCGCCGTTCGCAGAACCGTCCCTTCGCCGAGACGGGAGCCGACGAGGGCGAGCCCGACCGGCAGACCCTCGACGAGGCCGCAGGGCACGCTCGCGACGGGCGAGCCGACGAGGCTCCAGGGTGAGTTGTACGGGATGAGCGCGAGCCGGTAGGGAACCTCGCGGCCCTCGACCTCGACCGTCTCCTCCCCGATCCTCGGAGGCAGCACGGGCATCGCCGGAGCGGCGAGAACGTCCACGCGCTCGAAGACGCGGCGGAGCTCCTCGTAGGCGACACGGCGCGCCCGCTGCGCCGTGACGTAGAGGGTCGGGGGCAGGAAGAGGCCGACGAGCAGGCGTGCGCGGACGTCGTCGCCGTAGTCGGAGAGCCGCGTGCGGAGCGACTCCATGTGGGCCGTCGTCGCCTCCTGGAACTGCATCGCCTGCTGGATCGTCCC
>JBOHAD010000175.1:0-3819 GCA_050697555.1 Gaiellaceae bacterium
GTGCCCACGACCGTGCCGCCTCGAGTCGATTCGTCGCCCCGACTCGACGCCGCTTTCGGCGTCTCCTACGAGGAGTACCTGACGGCGAACCCCGAGGCGAGGACGCGGTTCAACCGCTTCATGGAAGGCGGGAAGGACACGCTCGCCGAGGCCCTCGCCGGCGCGGACTGGCGCGGCGACGAGACCGTCGTCGACGTGGGAGGCGGGAACGGAGCGCTCGTCCTGGCGCTCCTGGAGCGCCGGCCCGGCCTGAGCGGAGTCGTGTTCGATCTCCCGTCCGTCGCCGCGGAGGCAGAGGAGCGGATCCGCGCCGCGGGCCTGGCCGCTCGCTGCCGGGCCGTGGGTGGGAGCTTCTTCGAGACGGTGCCGGCAGGCGACGTCTACGTTCTCTCCCGCATCCTCCACGGCTGGGACGACGAGCGCGCGCGCCTGATCCTCCACGCCGTTCGGAGGGGGCTGGCGCCCCGGGGACGCCTCATCATCGCCGACGGAGTCGTCGCGGCCCCGAACGAGCCGGGCGAGAAGCTCCTCGACCTGCCCATGCTCGCCCTGGGCGGGCGCGAGCGGACGGAAGAGGAGTGGCGAGTGCTCCTTGCCGACGGCGGCTTCGAGCTCACCCGGATCCGGCTGCTTCCGTTCGGAAGCATCCTGGACGCCGCGCCCGTCTAGCATCCGCGCGTGGCCGAGCGCGTCCTCACGGCGCGGGAGCTGAACCGGGCGCTGCTCGCGCGCCAGCTCCTGCTCGAGCGCGCGCGAACGACGCTGCCACGGGCGCTCGAGCGCCTGGGCGGCTTGCAGGCGCAGTACGCGCCTTCCATGTACATCGGTCTCTGGTCGCGGGTCGAAGGGTTCGAGCGTCGCGATCTCACGCGGGCGCTCGAGCGGCGTTCCGTCGTCCAGGGGACGCTCATGCGCTCGACGATCCACCTCGTTTCCGGCCGCGACTACTGGCCCTTCGCGGTGGGCGTCCGCCGGACACGCAGGGAGTGGTGGCTGCGAGCCCACCCCGGCCACCCGCCTCCCGGCGCGATGGCGGCGGCAGCCGGGCGCCTGCAGAGCCGCCTCGTGGACGGGCCGCTGCGCCGCGCCGAGATCGACGAGCTGCTCGGCAAGCCCCAGGCGCTCGGCGTCGGCCTCTGGCTCGACCTCGTCCGCGTGCCGCCCTCCGGCACGTGGGAGCGTCGTCGTGCCGATCTCTACGCGGCCGCCGAGGACTGGCTCGGCCCGGCCGGCGCGACGCCCGGGGAAGGGCTCGAGCACCTCGCGCGCCGCTATCTCGCGGCCTTCGGGCCGGCTACCCGGCGCGACGTCGCCGAGTGGGCCGGCCTGCCTGCAGGAGAGATCGCAGCCGCGCTCGAGCGCCTGAGTCTCCGCCGCTTTCGGGCCGAAAGCGGCGAGGAGCTCCTCGACCTTCCCCACGCACCCCTCCCCGACCCCGAGACGCCCGCCCCGGTGCGCTTCCTCCCCGTCTGGGACGCGACGCTGCTCGTCCACGCGCGCCGAACGGGGATCCTCCCGGAGGAGTACCGACCGCTCGTCTTCAACACGAGGACCCCCCACTCCGTAAACACGTTCCTCGTCGACGGCGGCGTGGCCGGAACCTGGAGGTACGAACGCGGCCGCGTGCAGCTCGAGCCGTTCGCCCGCCTCGACCGAGCCACGCTCCGCGAGCTGCGAGACGAAGCCGAGCGGCTGGCGGCGTTCCACGCGTGAGCTCGACTTGAGGGCACGCCGGCACCTCGAGTGCCGCCGGGGTTCCCGCTCAGGGCTGCTGACCCTCACCGACCGCCGACGCCTCGAGGCGCTCGAGCGGTGACGGCTCGCCGCGCGCGCTGCGGCGGGCAGCAGCGACGTGCTCGGCGCCGATCACGGCCACCAGCACCGCGACCACGAGCGCAGCCACGACGAGAGCCGGCGCGAACCCGCCGACGCCGCCGACCGCCACGCACGCCAGCGCTCCGCCGAGGCGCTTCCAGCTCACGGTGCCCGCCATCCGCAGGCGGAACAGGGCGTGCGCGAGCAGGTAGATCGCCGGCCCGGCGACGACGGCTGCGATCTGCTCGCCCGGCAGCCGGTCCATCGGGTGCGCGATGACCAGCTCGTCACCGACGGCCGCCACGATCACGCCCGCGACCATCAGGACGTGCAGGTACGTGTAGCCGTCGCGCGCGAGCCGGGTGCGATCCGCTGCGAGCTCCAGCCGGCGCTGCGCGATTCTCGCGACGTAGTTGAAGTACAGCCACCAGAGCGCGGCAGTCCCGAGGAACGCGAGGCCGAAAGCGAGAAGCCTCGCCGTGTCGAGCTCGAGCTCCGCAGTCGTCGCGCCGGTGATGACGATCGTCTCGCCGAGCGCGATGATCATGAAGAGCTGGAAGCGTTCCGCGAAGTGCGCGGTCTCCACGTTCCACGTGGCGTGAGCGAGCCGCGGCCGTCGCGGGACCCAAAAGACGACGAGCGGCGCGCAGTAGTCGATTGCGAGCGCGGCCAGCCACAGCGCGATGCGCGCCCACCCGTCCGCAAGCCCGCCCGCGATCCAGAGCACGCCCGCCGCCGCGAGCCACGTGAGGATCCGCCCGGCGCGTTCCCGCTCGATCGTCCCGCGCGCCGCCGACCCGAAGGTCAGGAAGGCGTGGCGTCCCACCTGGATCGCCACGTACGAGGCGACGAACAGCAGCGCTCGCTCCCCGAACGCCTCCGGGATCGCGACCGCCATCAGCAGGCTTGCGAGCATCACGCCGATCAGCACGAGGCGTACGGCGATCGAGTCGGGATCCAGCTCGTTCGTGACCCACGTCGTGTAGTTCCACGCCCACCACACGACGAGGAGCACGAGCAGCGCCCGCCCGGCACCCTCCCACGTCAGGTCGTCGAGCAGCAGGTGCGACACCTGCGTGATCGCGAACACGAACACGAGGTCGTAGAACAGCTCCAGCGTCGTCGCCCGCTGCTCCTCGCCGGCGCCCCGGCGACGCTGGAAGCGGCCCATGGTCAGTACAGCCTAGTAGCCGGGGAGCGTGAGCCAGACGTCGGCCGCAAGACTCCCTCGACGAGCCCGCGCCGAATGAGCCCGGCCATATTCACGTCTCCGACGATCGGGACCCGACCACCTCCGAATCCTCCCAGAGGAGATGAGGACCCAGACGTGGAGCTCCTTCATGCCACGACCCGCGAAGCGGGCGTCGACCGCGCCGGCATGCTGCGGAACGTGCGCAGCCGCAGATGGTCTCGGCCGTCGATCGGAGGATCGGCGACTTCGAGCCGCGCCGCGAGCTGCCCGCTCATGTGCCAGTCGTCGCGCCCGTTGATCGTCGCGATCAGACTCGCCTTCGAATCGAACCGCTCTATGACGTCGAACTCGAGCTCCGCCTCGAGCGCGTAGAGGCCCTCGGCCAGGGCGGCGTCGATCCCGGGCTCCGTCGTTGCGAATCTCTCCCAGACCTGCCTCTGGTCGAGCCGTCCGAGAAGCTCACCGGCGGCATGCAGGCTCGGGCTGGGCGGGATCGGCTGCAGGTCGACCAAGACGCCGCCGGGGACGAGCATCCGGTGGATGTTGCGCAGGGCGTACACGACGCCCTCCGGCGGAAGGCATCACAAGGACCAGCTGAAGAAGGCGAGGTCGAAGTGGTCTCGCGGCACGTCGCGCTCGACGGGCGAGGCGACGTCGAAGCGAACCCGCCCGCGAAGCTCTGATGGCGTCGACGCGCGGGCTGAGGCGATTGCCTCCTCGTCAGGATCGATCCCCAGGACCTCCTCCGTGGAACCCGCGTACCGCCAGGTCAGGCGGCCATCTCCACAGCCGAGCTCGAGCACGCGCAGGCC
>JBOHAD010000176.1:0-3802 GCA_050697555.1 Gaiellaceae bacterium
CGGTGTCCCCGTTCACGAGGAGCGCCCCCTCGCGCAGAGCGTCGCGTGCCAGCCAGAGCGAGTAGGCGTTGTTCCACTCCTCGGCACGGTCGTTGAAGACGAGCTCGAGTCGCACCCCGTAGCGGCGCTCGAGCTCGGGGGCGCGCTCCTCGACGCGCTCGGCCGCGAAGCCGGTGACGAGGACGACGTCCTCCAGACCCACCGAGCGCAGGTTCGAGAGGGCCAGGTCGAGGATCGTCCGACCGTCGGTGAGCGGCAGCAGGGTCTTCGGCAGCGCCGCCGTCAGGGGGTGAAGCCGGCGCCCCGGGCCCGCCGCGAGCACCAGACCCCTCAATCTCCGTCCTCGTCCTCGTCCTGGTGGAGCGCGGGGCCTTCCGCTCTGGCGAACCGCACCCAGCTCAGAACGCTCTCGGTCACGTAGACGAGCGCGAGCCCCACGGCGGCGACGAGGAGCCCGACGCGAAGCCCGCCTCCGAGCGCGAGAGCGGAGGCCACGAGGAGCCGGCCGTCCCAGCCGCCGCCGACGGCCCTGATCCACGAGGACGGCGTCTGCCGCTGATGGCGCAGACGGTAGACCATGTCGTAGTGGTGGAACGCCAGCACGCCCAGGAAGGCGAAGCAGAGCGGGAGGGCGTCGGCGTCGGCGGCTGCCGTCAGCGCGATGAGCGCGCCGTAGTCGAGCACGCGCAGCAGCGGGGGCGCCAGCCACGCGAGTGGATGAGTCACGGCGCCGGACGAGGCCGTCGGCGCCACCTTTCCCACGATCCAGGCGGCGAGCGGACCGTCGTCCCGGTAGATCTGGAGCGCGGTCATCCCAGCACCGCGCGCACGAGCCGGCGGGGCAGGGCGTAGGACACCAGGATCCGCACGCTCAGTGCGTACACCGCCGCCACGGCCCCCCAGGCGAGGAGGGCGATGAAGGTCACCCGAGGCGTCGCGATCGCCGCGGTCAGGGAGATGAGGGCGAACCGCTCGCCGATCGGCATGCGGATGATCTTGTTCCCCCAGCGCAGGAGGGAGGACCGCCGCAGGCCTCCCGCCGCGGCGATCGCCCCGCGAACGAGCCGCTCTCTCGGCGCGGGATCGGGCTGGGCCGCCGCGCGTCCGGCGTCCCGCGGCTCGCGAGCCTCCATCGCGTCCGCGAGCGCCTGGTCCCCGGGCTGGTCGAGAGGCACCGTCGTCGTCGAGCCGAGCGCATGCCGCTGGGTCGCCACGTACGCGAAGTCGGACACGTGGCGCACCGTCTGCAGCGTCAGGGCGGCGGCTGCGAGAAGCCAGACGTCCTCGCCGAAGCCGCGGGAGGCGCCGAGGGCCAGGCCCGCGTACACGACGTACTCCTTCGTCCGGTCGAAGACCGAGTCGAGCCAGGCGCCCAGCTTGGAGAACGTCCGCGTGTAGCGGGCCAGCTGCCCGTCGACGCAGTCGACCGTGAACGAGATCTGGAGGAGGACCGCGCCCGCGATCAGGCTCGCACGGCTCCCCACGGCGAACGAGGCGGCGGCCGCGAGGCCGATCGTGAACGACAGGGTCGAGATCTGGTTGGGACTCCACCCGCGACGTGCGGCGAAGCGGGCAAGGTACTTGGAGTAGGGGCTCACGAAGTACGTCGTGAAGAACCCGTCGTTCGCCTTCACCGCCGACTCGAGCAGCACCCGGTCCTCGTCGGAGCGGTTGAGCTTCTCGACTGCGACTTGCGCCGTTTCCGTCGAGACCGGAGTCGCGTAGAAGAACTGGCGGATGTTGCTTGGGAAGAGCTCGACGTCCGCCCGGACGAGGCCGACGAGGAGCAGCGGGACAGGGTCGTCCGCCGCCACGCGGCGCCGCATCTCGAGCTCCGCCTCGGCCGCGGCGTCGAGCCGGATCGACTCGAGCTCCGGGGCATCCGCCGGATCCGGGGCGATGCCCGTCTCGCGCTCTACGTCGGCGCCCCATCGGCGCACTCTCCACTCCTCCGCCTTTCGCTCGAACTCGGCGTCCCACGACTTCGGACGGTCGGCTGCGAGCCCGGCGAGCTCCCAGGAGGCTGCGACGAGGAGGTCCCGGTCCCGGGCGTCGACCTTCATCACGCCCAGGAAGTGGCCGGAGCCGCCCTTCACGCGATGGTAGGGCGACGCTGCGCTGACCACGCGCGCGCGCCGCAGACGCACCCCGAACGCCCAGGGCGCCCGCAGGGCCGAGCCGGCGACGAGAGCGCCGGAGACGATCCGCGGGTCTGCGACCAGCCCGGCCAGCGCCTCTCGGTGAGTGAGGACGTGGGCGTTGGCGATGATCAGCGGCCCGCGGGCCCGGCCGGCCATCTCTCCGGTCAGCCTGAGGTCGTCGCCGACGCCGTCCGAGGCCACGACGGTCACGTCGAGACCGCTCCCGGCGGCCGCCTCCTCGACGGCCGATCTCCAACCCGGCCGCGTGACGACCCATGCCTGCCGAACGCCCAGGCTCGCGAGCTGGCCGAGGAGGCGGCCGAGCACGGTCGTCCCGGCAACGCCGAGCGCGGCCGCAGGGCCGCCGTCCTGCGTCGCCGCCGTGGCGAAGAGCAGCGCCTCTCTGCTCAGCCGGCCCTGCTCGTCGCTCTCGCCGCCGACGCCGGTCGCGCGCCCGGCCGGGGCCGTCCCGGGGGCGCGGCGCTCCTCCGGCGAGAGCGCGGCATTTTCGGTGAGCTGGAACCGCCGAAGCATGGAAGGTGCCGACCGTCGCGCGAGGCTCGGCAACGTCCCCGCTGCGCTCCGCGTTTCGGCCGGAGCAGTCTAGCGCCGGCCCTTGGAGGGCGGCCGCAGTTCTCCTCCGTGAGGGGTGTCTACAGCTTCGGCCCGAGCGCCGCGCGCGCGCCTGACGGGAGCGGGCGCCGCGCACGCCGATACGATTCCGCGCGGCGGCGCGGCAAGCGCCGCCCGCCCGCGATGAAGGTCCTCTACTTCGACCCGAAGTTCCTCACGCCTCGCCACGCCGCCCCGACGCGCGCGTACTCGATCGCGCGCCATCTCGTCGAGCGCGGCCACGAGGTGACGATGGTCGCGCGGGACCCTCGCTGGCTCGCCGTGAGCCCGACGGCGCCGCTCGGCCTCCTCGGCAGGCGCGAGCGCGTGGACGGAATCGACGTCATCTGGCTCCGAATCCCGTACGAGCAGCGTTTCTCCAAGGAGAAGCGGCTGCTTTCGTACGGGGCCTACGCGCTCGCAGCCAGCGGGGCCGCTCTCGGCCTCGGCCGTCCCGACGTCGTCTACGCGTCCTCCACGCCCCTGACCGCCGGCGTCCCCGGCGCCTTCGCCTCGCGGCTGAGAGGCGTGCCGTTCGTCTTCGAGCTCCAGGATCTCTGGCCGGCGGTTCCGGCGGCCCTCGGCTACCTCACGCGGCGTCGCGAGCTCGCCCTGGCCGAATGGCTCGAGCGTGCGCTCTACGCGAGAGCTGCCCGCATCGTCGTCTGCAGCGAGGCGGTGGTCTCGGAGCTCGTGGGCCGCGGGATCCCCCGCGAGACGATCGTGCTCATCCCCAACTTCAGCGACACGGAGCTCTTCCGGCCCGACGTGCGGGACGAGAGCTTTCGCGCCGCACACGGGCTCGACGGGAAGTTCGTCGCTGTGTACGCGGGCGCGATGGGAGCCTCGAACGGCGTGCATCAGCTCGCCGACGCCGCCGCCGCTCTGAAGGGGGCCGGTGCCGACGACGTCCGGATCGTCGCCGTCGGAGACGGAAACGAGCGCGGCGCGCTCGAGCGGCGTGTTCGGGAGGAGGGCCTGGACAACGTCCTGGTGCTCTCGCCCGTCCCGCGCCGGAGCGTTCCCGGCCTCATCGGCTCGTGTGACGT
>JBOHAD010000177.1:0-3763 GCA_050697555.1 Gaiellaceae bacterium
TTCGCGTCGCCGAAGAGCATGGCCGTCTTCGAGTTGTAGTAGAGCTCGTTCTCGATCCCGGCGAAGCCCGGATTCATGCTCCGCTTGAGGACGACGACGTTGGCAGCGCGGTCGACGTCGAGGATCGGCATCCCGTAGATCGGGCTGTCGGGCGTGCTCCGGGCGGCGGGGTTCGTGACGTCGTTCGCGCCGATGACCAGCGCCACGTCCGTGCGCGGAAACTCGGGGTTGACGTCCTCCATGTCGTAGAGCTGGGGATAGGGCACGTTGGCCTCGGCCAGCAGGACGTTCATGTGCCCGGGCATGCGCCCCGCGACCGGATGGATCGCGTACCTGACGTCCACGCCGCGCCGCTCGAGCATGTCCGCGAGCTCGCGCACGGCGTGCTGCGCCTGCGCGACGGCGAGGCCGTAGCCCGGCACGATGACGACCCGGCTCGCGTAGGCGAGCATGACGGCCGTGTCCTCGGCGGTGATCTCCCGGTGGGTCTTCGAGTCGGGCCCCGCAGCCGCCTCCGCGGGCGCGACGACCGCGCCGAAGGCCCCGAAGAAGACGTTCGCGAGGGAGCGGTTCATGGCCCGGCTCATGAGCACGGTGAGGAACGTCCCGGAGGCCCCTACGAGCGTGCCGCCGATGATGAGCGCGTTGTTGTCGAGGACGAACCCCGCGCCGACGCCCGAGAGGCCCGAGAACGCGTTCAGGAAGGCGATCACCACGGGCATGTCGGCACCGCCGATCGGGAGGACGAAGAGCACGCCGAGCGCGAGCGCGAGGAGGACGAGGATCGACATCCAGACGGTCTCCTCGGCGATTCCGGCGGCCACCGCGACGACGAGGGTGACCCCGAGCAGCGCGGCGTTCACGACCTGCTGCGCGGGGAAGATGACCGGCCTCCCCGGCATGAGCTCCTGGAGCTTCGCGAACGCGAGCATGCTCCCCGTGAACGTGATCGCGCCGATGAGCGCCGAGAAGACAGCCGCGCCGAGCACGTCGCCCGAGAGAGCCCCCGGCTCGGGCGCGAGCCGGCGGTACTCGGAGAATGCGACCAGCACGGACGCCCCGCCGCCGAAGCCGTTGAAGGCGGCGACCATCTGCGGCATGGCCGTGATCCTCACGAGCCGCGCTGCGACGACGCCCGCGAGGGCGCCGATTGCGAGTCCCGCCGCGATGAGCGTGTAGCTGTCGACCTCGGGGAGGAGGATGGTGAAGACGACTGCGAGAACCAAGCCCCCCGCCGAAAGCCTGTTCCCGAGCCGGGCCGTGGCGGGAGAGGAGAGCAGCCGGATCCCGACCACGAAGAGGATCGCGGCCGCGACGTACGTCAGGTTGACGACGCTCTGGGAGACGATCGCCAGCGTGGAGGTCACTCGGGCGGCTCCGTCGGCTTCCGCTTGAACATCTCGAGCATGCGGTCGGTGACGAGGAAGCCGCCGACGACGTTGATCGTCGCGAGGACGATGGCGAGGAAGGCGAGCGTCTGCTCGAGCGCCGACTCGGCGAAGCTGGAGACGAGGAGCGCGCCGACGAGGACGATGCCTGAGATCGCGTTCGTGCCGGACATGAGCGGCGTGTGCAGCAGGGTCGGGACGCGGGCGATCAGCTCGAAGCCGAGGAAGACGGCGAGGGCGAAGATCGTGATCGAGGCGATCAGGGACGCCGTCACGCGCCGATCGGCTCCTTGAGGACGCGGCCGTCGCGGGCGACGCAGGTCTCGCGGACTATCTCGTCGTCCCAGTCGGGCCGAAGCTCTCCGTCGGCGATCATCGGCGCGAGGAAGGCGTGGACGTTCCGCGAGTACATCTGGCTCGCGTGAACGGGCATCGTCGCGGGCACGTTCGTGAGCCCGACGATCGTCACGCCGTCGCGGACGACGGTCTCCCCGGGCTTCGTCGCCTCGCAGTTTCCGCCCGCCTCGGCGGCGAGGTCGACGATCACCACACCGGGGCGCATACCCGCCACGGCCGCCTCCGTGAGGAGCACCGGTGCGGGGCGCCCGGGGACGAGCGCGGTCGTGATGACCGCATCCGACTCCTGGGCGTGCCGGCCGATCAGCTCCTGCTCGCGCTGGTGCTGGTCCTCGGCGAGCGCCACGGCGTAGCCGCCGACGCCCTCGGCCCCCTCGACATCGAGCTCGAGGAACGTCGCCCCGAGGCTCTCCACCTGCTCCTTCACGACGGGGCGCACGTCGAAGGCGGAGACCACGGCGCCGAGACGCCTCGCGGTGGCGATCGCCTGGAGCCCGGCGACGCCCGCACCCAGCACAAGCACCTTCGCCGGCGGGATCGTGCCCGCCGCCGTCGTCAGCATTGGGAAGAACTTGCCCAGGTGCTCGGCGGCGAGGATGGCAGCCTTGTAGCCGGCGACGGTGCTCTGCGAGGAGAGAGCGTCCATGGGCTGCGCCCGGGTTACGCGCGGGATCGAGTCCATGGAGAAGGCGGTCACTCCGCGCTCCGCGAGCGCCCGCACGGTGTCGGGATCGACGACGGGCTGGAGCAGGGCGACGAGCGTCGTGCCCTCGCGCAGCCGGGCGAGCTCCTCCGCGCTCGGCTTCTGCACCTTGCAGACGAGATCAGCGTCGTAGGGGTCGGTCACGAGCTGCGCTCCCGCCTCGCCGTAGGTCTCGTCGAGGAACGAGGCGGCCTCGCCCGCTCCTCGCTCGACGACGACGTCGACGCCCGCCTCGCCGAGGCGGCGCACCGTGTCCGGGACGACGGCCACGCGTGTCTCGCCCGGCGCCGTCTCCTTCGGGACCCCCAGCTTCATGGTCGGGCAAGAGTCTAAGCTGACCTCATGGACGCATGGCTGCGAGAGGCGCGCGAGAAGCTGGCCGCCCAGGTGGGCGCCGACCCGTCCGAGTACGATCTCTCCCAAGGAGAGATCGACGAGCTCCTCGAGCTGGCGCGCATCGCGGCGCACGAGAGCGGGGAGCGCATCAACGCGCCGCTCCTCTGCTACCTCGTGGGTCTCGCCCGCGGCCGCCGCGGAGGCGAGCTCGGCGACCTCGTCGACGCGGCCGTCGGCACGTCCGCATAGGCTTCCACCGTGGCAGCGCTCGACGGCCACACGGCGATCGTCACCGGCGCCTCGAGCGGGATCGGCCTCGCCACCGCCCATGCGCTCGCCCAGGAGGGGGCGCGTGTCGCCCTCGGCGCCCGGCGGCTGGACAGGCTCGAGGAGGCGATGGCGGAGCTTCCCGGCGACGGACACTTCTTCGGCTACCTGGATGTCACGGATGCCGCTAGCGCTCGTGAGTTCGTTGTCCAGGCGTCGAGCCGGCTCCCCCGGCTCGACGTCCTCGTGAACAATGCCGGGCTCGCGCTCGGCCGCACGTCGATCGCGGAGGGCTCGGACGACGACGACGCGGTCATGTGGGAGACGAACGTCCTCGGGCTCCTGCGGATGACGCGCCTCGTGCTCCCGCACATGGAGGACGGACGCGGCCACGTCGTCAATCTCGGCTCGTGGGCGGGGCGCGAGGCGTACTCGCTCGGCGGCATGTACGTGGGGTCGAAATACGCGGTGCGCTCGCTCACCTACGTCCTGCGCAAGGAGCTCGTGGGACGCATCCGCGTGACCACGGTCGATCCCGGGATGGTGGGCGACACCGAGTTCTCCGACGTCCGCTTCCGCGGCGACGAGGAGAGGAAGGCGGCGGTCTACCAGGGAGTCGACTACCTGACGCCGGAGGACGTCGCGGACTGCATCCTCTGGGCGGTGACCCGTCCCCCGTACATGAACGTCGACGAGATCGTCGTGAAGCCGC
>JBOHAD010000178.1:0-3761 GCA_050697555.1 Gaiellaceae bacterium
ATTGCAAGCGGGTGGTTTCGCCATCCGCTAGTTCGCGGGAGGGGGCGGAAGCCGCAGCCGCCTCCTCCTCGCTTCCCAAGGGGAGAGCGTGGACCGGATACCCATCCAGGAATCTCCAGATGATCCGGCCCCGGTCGAGCCATCCACGCTCGGCGAGCGAGTCCGGCAGCTTCGGATCGCGCGCGGACTGACGCAGGCCGATCTCGCCGGGGACCGCTTCACGAAGCAGTACGTCAGCGGGATCGAGCGCGGCGCGACCCGCCCCACGGACGACACGCTCGAGTGGCTTGCCCGCAGGCTCCGCGTCGATCGTTGCTTCCTTGAGGTGGGCCTCTCTTCCGACGAGTGGGAACGCGCGCACAGCGCCCTCTCGCGTGCCGAGGCGACCATCCAGGCACACGACTACGATCACGGCCTCGCGCTTCTCGCCGAGGTTTCGGAGCGGCTTGCATCCCGAGGCGCGCCGGAGCTCGCCCTGCGCGCGCTCCTCGCCGAGGGCTGGGCACGACTGTACCGGGGCGAGCTCCGCGAGTCGATGGACGCCCTCGCGCGTGCCCACGAGCTCGCGGCCGCTCCTTCCTTCACGGACCTCGACCGTGCCGAGGTCCTCTTCCGGCTCGGTTGTTGCCGCTACAAGCTCGCCTCGACCGCGACGGCCCTCGCGCTCTTCAAGGAGGCTCTCGAGCTCGCCGAGCGCTCAGGCCTTCCCTGTGACCGCCTCCGCGCGAAGATCTTCGGCTGGCGCTCGCGCTGCTACCGGCGCCAGCGGGACTGGGAGGCGGCGAGCGAGGATGTCGAGCGGGCGCTCGAGCTCTCGGAGGCGCTTCGCGACCCCCGGGGCCAGGCCGACGCCTACTTTCTCGGCTCGCTCGTAGCCGAGCGCCAGGGGCGCTGGGTCGTCGCCCGCTCATACGCCGAGCGCGCCAAGGCGCTCTACGAGGACGTCGACGACCGCGCGAACGTGGGGAAGCTCCTCAACAATCTCGGAGGGCTCAACTTCCTTCTGGGAAAGCCGAGTCAGGCCACCGAGAACCTGAAGGAGGCATTCGCGGTCGCGCTGGAGGTCGGGAGCCAGGCGGATGCCGCCCAGGCCGTCTCGTCGCTTGCCCAGGTGCACCTCCGGACTGGCGAGGTGGAGCTGGCGGAGCAGCAGGCTCGGCATGCGCTCGAGCTTCTCGACGGACGAGTCGACTTCCTCGACGAGATCGGCAACGCCGAGCTCGTTCTCGGGCGCGCCCTCCTCGAGCAGGGCCGCCTCGACGAGGCCGAGCAGCACATCGAGACAGCCGAGAAGGCATTCGAGCAGCTGTCCTCCTCGAGCCACTGCGCCGCCGCGTGGGCTGCGCAGGCGGACCTCGCCGTCTGCCGCGGCGACAAGGATGGAGCGGTTGCTCTCTACCGCCGTGCAGTGGAATCGCTTCAGGACTTTCGGTTCTAGGGAGGAGGTGACCAGTGAACCGCGCAGTCGCTCTCGTCATCATCACCCAGCTCGTTCTCTTGGCGTCCGTCCTTGCGGGCCTAAGGGGCTTCTCGGACGGTCCGTAAAGCCTCACTCGAACCGATGATCGCCGCACGCGGCTAATCGACGAACCCGCAGTCGGTTCTCCTAGCTGTGCCGTCGTAGCGGGCATGCACTGGCTCGTGTGCCGGGGGCATCACGGCCAGCCCCCGGCCGCGTCACGTTGACGATGCTGGACGCGCGGCCGAGATCTCGGTCTGGCCGCGCGCCTGGGCAGCTAGTTCGACTTCGTCGGCGGATTTTGGGACGGCGCGCTGGATTTGCGCTGCGAGAGGGCGATCCCAACGGGGTTGTGCCCTATCGGATGGCGTGGCCCGCGATCGAGCCGGACTCGTACCGGGACTGGCAGCGCCTGCGCGAGGACGGCGACACGTGAGACGGTCTGGCACTCGACTACCGGTGGTGGCGCGCCTTAGAACTCGAACCGAAATGAAGGGACCCGCTCGGTGACGACGAACGCCATCGGCATCCGTTGTCAAGCTGAGAGGGGTGCCGATGGCTGTCGCGCCGTGGGTCGTCTGCGACGATTTGTGGGAGCGGATCGAGCCGCTCTTGCCGAAGGTGGAGCGCCGCTTTCGCTATCCGGGGCGCAAGCGGCTGCCTGACCGGCAGGCGTTGCAGGGGATCTTGTTCGTGTTGCATACGGGGATCGCGTGGCGGCATCTGCCGCTCGAGCTCGGCTTCGGCGGCGGCTCGACCTGCTA
This sequence comes from Gaiellaceae bacterium, assembly GCA_050697555.1. Classification (GTDB taxonomy): domain Bacteria; phylum Actinomycetota; class Thermoleophilia; order Gaiellales; family Gaiellaceae; genus DASQWP01. The sequence continues at coordinate 2,224 of JBOHAD010000178.1, forward strand.
CCGCCGTTTGGACGAGTGGCAGCGGGCGGGCGTGTGGGAGCGCCTGCACGCGCTCTTGCTTGCGGAGCTGCGGGCGGCAGGTGAGATCGAGTGGTCGCGGGCGGTGGCGGACTCGAGCCATGTGCAAGCGAAAAAAGGGGCTCCGCGACGGGCCCGAGCCCGGTTGATAGAGCCAGAAACGGGTCGAAGCACCACCTCTTGGTCGATGGCACGGGGGTCCCGCTCGCCTGGTCGGTCACGGGCGGTAACCGCAACGACGTCACCCAGCTGATCCCGCTCGTCGAGCGGGTCCCGCCGGTGCGCGGCAGAGTCGGTCGTCCGCGCCGGCGGCCGACGCGTCTCACCGCCGACCGTGGCTACGACCACGACAGCTACCGGCGCCAGCTTCGCGAGCGCGGAATCGCTCCCGAGATCGCCCGCCGCCAGAGCGAGCACGGCTCCGGCTTGGGTCGCGCTCGCTGGGTCGTCGAGCGCACCTTCGCCTGGCTGCACCACTTCAAGCGGCTGCTCGTCCGCTACGACCGCCGCGCCGAGATCCACGAGGCCTTTCTCGCCATCGGCTGCTGCCTCGTCTGCTTCAGGAGACTTCAGAACTCATTCTGATTCGAGCTCTTAGGGCGGCCGCAGGCGGCCGGCTCAGCGCCAGTCGACCGATACGAGCTCGACGGGATCGTCGAAGCCCTTGAGCTTCTCCGAGCGCGGCTTGGAGAGCGGGAAGTGCGAGCCGCCGTCGAGGCTCTCCCTGCTGGCGAGGATCTCGCCCGCGCCGGCAAGGGCGCCGATCCGGGCCGCCATGTGCACCCCCTGCCCCGCGTAGTCGTCGTCCCCCTTCTGGAACGCCCCGCCCGTGTGCACGCCGATCCGGACGTCCGGAGCGAGGGGCTCGTGCTCGTCGAGCGCGCGCTGGATCCCGGCCGCAGCCTCGACCGCCGCCGCCGGTGTCTGGAACGCCGCGAAGTACCCGTCTCCCGTCTGCTTGATGACCTCGCCGCCCGCCTGCTCGATCAGCTCCCGCAGCCTGCGGTCGTGCCAGGTGAGGAGCTTGCGCCATTTCTCTTCGCCCAGCACCTCCACGAGCTTCGTCGAGTCGACGATGTCCGTGAACATGAAGCTGCGCCGCATCGGCGACTCGCCGAGGAGCTCGGCGGCGCGCTGGTGGTCGAGGACCGCCCCGAGCCGCTCGAACGTCGTCCTGGCCGCGGTGAGCTCCTCCCTCGCGCCGTCCTCATCGCCCTCCCCGCGATACGCGAGGCCGAGGAGCATCCGGGCCTGGGCCGTCTCGTACGGCGCGCCGACCTTGTCCCAGGTCGCGCGCGCGACACGGAGCGCCTGTGCTGCGCCCTCCCAGTCGCGCTCGGCGAGCCGGATCTGGCCCCACGCGAGCTGCACGGTTCCCTCGAGAGCCGGCGTCCGGCGCTCGCCGGCCCGGTACTCGTCGGCGATCGTCTCGAGCTCTTCAGCGGCTTCCCGCGCGCGCCGGATCTCACCGGCCGCGAGCGCGATCTCGATCTGCGCCGGAAGGCGGCGCGCGCGGCCGA
>JBOHAD010000179.1:0-3747 GCA_050697555.1 Gaiellaceae bacterium
CACTCGCTGGAAGCGGTCCTCGATCAAAGAGAAGAAGACAAAGACAGAGAGGAGACACGCGAGCTCACCCCGGCCTGAGCCGCCCACGATCAAGCCGACGAGTTACACCACGTCCTGGGACTTGACTGCGCGCGAACGCTCGCAGGGCCCGCGAGGGTGGGACGCTGATTCGCTCTATCTCGAAGGCTGGATAGCCACGGCAGCACGCCAGGGACGTGCGGGCACTCGCGGGCACTTGCGGGCACTGCAGGAGCACACGGGAGTCGGCCAGCACGCGGAGAACTACCTGCAAATGGCGACAAACCAGGGCAGCGAGCGACCCCTTCATCAATCATGAAACGGTTAGAAGATGTAGCCGTTTCGTACCCGGAAGCCGCGCTCCACCGTTGCCAAGGCAGAAGAAGGCCCTGCAAACGCGCCTAAAGCCGACGCCCGGACTCGAACCGGGGACCCCTTCATTACGAGTTATGGGCGGCTGTCTGCTCGAGTCACCGCCAGTCACCTCAGGCGCCTCGTTGCGGCGAATCCTTTGGACTGGAGGTGACTCTCGGTGACCCGAGATGACAGCCTCGTAGACCCCTGGTGGACCCCAACGAAGTTGTCTCTCCAGAAAACCGAGACATCGCTCTCGCCACGTCGCGATGAGGCGGAAACGGAACCCCGGCCGTTAGCTTAGGTTCTTACCCCGTCCCTGGGCCTGCGCAGTTGCTCGCTGCCTGCAATCTGTGTTTCGGAAGACGAGGGACGGGCTGAGCGCGGTCGCTGCTGGATCTCGTTCTTCCCACGACCGGGCCCCTCGCTCGCGGCGATGCCTACGCGGTAGTTCGGAGCGGAGCGCGGTGCTTCGGCGCTGCGCTCCTTCTCGGCCGGCGGTCGACGCTCAACTCCTGATGAACTCGAGCAGGGCGGCGTTGAACCGATTTCTTATGCGCGGACGTGAGGCCGTGCGGCGGGCCCGGATAGACCTTCAGCTCGGCGTCCGCGACGTCGCCTTCGGATGCCGTCGTCGCGAGCCGGTCCTGCCGAAGCCCTTGCCTAACCCGCGACCGATTCGGTTCGACGCGGCAGAACCCAATCCGGGCGTGGAAAGTGGCAGGTGTACCCGTTTGGATACCGCTCAAGATAATCCTGATGCTCGGGCTCAGCTTCCCAGAACGGCCCGGCCGGCGCCACCTCCGTGACGACCTTCCCGGGCCAGATGCCCGACGCTTCGACGTCGGCGATCGTGTCCTCGGCGACGCGGCGCTGGTCCTCGTCGAGGTAGAAGATCGCCGAGCGATAGCTCGTCCCGACGTCGTTGCCCTGACGGTTCAGCGTCGTCGGATCGTGGATCTGAAAGAAGAACTCCAGCAGGTCGCGATACGAGATCTGCTCGGGGTCGAAGACGATCTCGATCGCCTCGGCGTGCGTGCCGTGGTTGCGGTAGGTCGCGTTCGCGACGTCGCCGCCGGTGTAGCCGACCCTCGTCGACAGAACTCCCGGTCGTTTCCGGATGAGATCCTGCATCCCCCAGAAACAGCCGCCGGCAAGGATCGCTTTCTCGACTCCGCTCACGTGCCGCCACCTCCTCGTTCAACGAGCCGTCGTAGTTCACTGTATCCGTCAGCATTGACTCACCGACTGTCGCACGGGGCGCGCGACGCTCTCTGCGAGCGGATGTCGAGCGTCAGCGCGCGCGCTGTGCATGAGCGCGCCGCTCGACCGCCAACGGCCCGGGTTCGACTGCGTCCCGTCGGCTGTTCGCGGATCCCCTTTCGGGATGATCACCTGACCTTGGGGCCAACCTTCACCGACGACTCGGTCATACCGTTAGTCGTCCCCGTGCGGATCTTGGAGAAGGTCCCCCGCACGCGGCGGCGTCGGTGCGGCGGCGGGTTTCGTCGCGGCGGCAGATCTCAGGCCGGGCCCGGCATCGCGCCCTCGGCAAGCTTGATCCGGGTCCAGACGTTCATGTTGACGACGACGGCGACGATCTCGAGGATCTCCTCCGGGCTGAAGTGCTCGGCGAGCGCGTCGTGGAAGCGCTGGAACGCCGCGTCCCGGTCGGTGTCGGCGGCACGGGTGAGCGCCTCGGGATAGCGGAGCGCCGCCTGCTCGGCCTCGGAGTGAAGCTCGGTCTCCCACCACGCGGTCAGAGTGTCGATCTTGGCCCGGGGGATGCCCGCCTCGCGCGCCACGTCGTAATGCAGGTTGAGGCAGTAGGTGCAGTTGTTGAGCTGCGAAACTCGCAGGCGCAGGCGCAGGAGCTGGGCGAGGTGGCGGTCGATCCGCAGGTCCGCCGTGTACCCGAACGCATCCGCGCCCATCCGGGCCATGCCGATCAGCGCCTCGTTCTCGCTCGCGTCGAGCCGGCGCTTCGCCACCTGGACATCGTCAGCCATCTTGCTTCCTTTCGGTGCTCATGGGACAACTTCCCGCAGGTGCGGTAAGGGGCTGAGAGCAACTCCGTATCGAGCGGCGACCGAACCGTAGCGGCGACGCGACAGCCAAGTGCGGAGCCTCATGGAAGAGCTCGACGGCGGGCTGCAGGTGCCGGGCAGCACCAGCTGATCCAGGAGCTGATCGAAACCGACCTCATCGACCAGATCAACCTGATGGTCCTTCCGCCAGACATGCTTCCTCGACTAACTGCGAGGAGGCTTCCGGCTACCGCGGCACCGGAACGAGTCGGATCAGCCGCGGGGGCGCGTCATCCTGCGACGATGGGCGTCCGAGCCGTTGCAACCCACGCTTTGACGCTCTGTTCCCGTCCACGTAGCTCCAGCGTCCGTCGCTCGAGCCCATTCGTGTCGAGGCCGCCCGCGGCGGCAGCCTCGGCGCTGATCAGAATCTCACCCGGCCCGGCGAGGTCCGTGAGCCGCGCGGCCGTATTGACCGTGTCGCCCAGCGCCGTGAAGTCTCGGGCGTCGCCTTCGCCGACGCTGCCCACGAAGGACCTGCCGGTGTGCACCCCGGCGCCGACCGGAATCCACGGCTCTGGCCCGTCGTTGCCGGTCTTCTCGAGCAACCCTCGTGCGGCTGCAACCGCGTCTGCCGCGTGGTCGCTCCCGGCGAAGCCGGGGATGAAGAGCGCCACGGCGCCGTCGCCGAGGAACTTGTCGACGATGCCGTCCCACTCGTCGACTGCCCCGGCGGCGGCTCCGTAGAAGCGCGCCATCAAGCGCGAGAATTCTTCCGGCGGCATACGCTCGGCGATTGCCGTCGACCCGCGGACGTCCGCAAACAGCACCGAGATCTCGACCTCGGCACCTCCGGGGTGCTTGTGAACCGCGCGGATGCAAAACCTACAGAGCCGTCGGTTCAGCGGCGACGGGCCGCGGCCGATAGCCCGCATCAGGAAGCCGCCGGGCCCGCGGAAAGGGGCATTGCAGAGCTTGCAGCGCGGCGGCGACGGCAGTACCCCCATCATGCGCCGAAGGCCCTGGGGAAAGTCGCCGGTCAGCATCCTTCCCCACATTTCCGCAGACGCGTGCTTGGCCATAGGCGAGGACGCTACACGCGACAACTGACTAGCTCTTTCTGATCGGCGCCAGGCACCGGGCTGCGCGTGAGCTGGCGCGCAACACACTGGAACCGTTAGGTAGGCGGTCTTCGGCGAGTCCGCACGAATGTCCGCTGGCTGGCGCATACACTGGCGCACGACAAGAAAAAGTCCTGCAAATATGCGCCTTCGAAAAGGCCTCGAAAGCCGTTAGAGGTCACTGGCCTCTCGAGGGTCCGAATCCCTCCCCCTCCGCTCAACCAAGC
>JBOHAD010000180.1:0-3737 GCA_050697555.1 Gaiellaceae bacterium
CCTCCCGGTTCCCCCTCACCCCCTCCACAAGCTCATAGGCCAGAGGCTGGCCTATGAGCTTCCTCGAGCGCGCGCTCGAGCTCGCCGAGCTGGGGCGCGGTACGACGGCGCCGAACCCCGTCGTCGGGGCGGTGGTCGTGCGCGACGGCGAGATCGTGGGGGAGGGGTCGCACGAGCGACCGGGCGGGCCGCACGCTGAGGTCCTCGCCCTCGAGGCTGCGGGAGAGCGCACGCGAGGGGCGACGCTCTACGTCACGCTCGAGCCGTGCGCGCACCACGGACGCACGCCGCCCTGCGCGGAGGCGGTCGTCGCGGCGGGGGTGGCGCGGGTCGTGGCCGCGGCCGGAGATCCCGATCCGCGCACGAACGGGGAGGGCTTCCGGCGGCTGCGGGACGCGGGGGTCGACGTCGAGCTGGCGGGCGGCGAGCTCGAGTGGCGGGCGCGCGTCCAGAACGAGGGTTTTCGCGTGTGGGCGGTGCTCGATCGCCCCTTCGTCACGTATAAGGCCGCCGTGACGCTCGACGGGCGCGTGACCGTGCCGGGCTCCCGCTGGGTGACCGGGGAGGAGAGCCGCCGGCGCGTGCACGAGCTCCGCGCCGCTTCGGACGCGGTCGCGGTCGGCACGGGAACGGTGCGGGCGGACGCCCCGCGCCTCGATGCGCGCGGCGTGGACGCACGCCGGCAGCCGCGCCGCCTCGCCTTCGGAGGCGGCCCGCTTCCGGAGGGCTCGGAGCTCGAGCTGCGCCCCGGGCCGCTCGAGGGCGAGCTCCGCGCGCTCGCAGGCGAAGGAGTGCAGACGCTCCTCCTGGAGGGCGGCCCCACCCTGGCGACCGCCTTCCTCCGCGCCGGGCTCGTCGACAAGCTCGCGCTCTTCGTCGCGCCGAGGCTCTCCGGCAGCGGGCCGCGCTTCCTCGGCGACCTCGAGGCGCCCGTCGAGGTCCTGCACACGACCGCCGAGCGGGTCGGGGAGGACGTGCTCCTGACCGGCTATCTCCGCGAGCCCTAGCCTCGCCCACCATGAGCTTGTGTTCCACACGCACAAGCTCCAGGGGCGGGCTCGCGGCTCGGATTCGCTCAAGGTCGCCCGTACCGCACTTTGTGCTACTGAAACACAAGCCTCGTTCGCGGCCGCGTTATCGTGGACTCATGTTCACGGGGATCGTGCGCGAGATCGGCGTTCTCGAGGCCGTGGAGCAGGAGGGGGACGGCGCCCGCCTCCGGGTCCGCGCTCCCGAGACGGCCGCTCAGGTTGGCGTGGGCGACTCGGTCGCGCTCAACGGCGTCTGCCTGACCGCGACGTCGAGCAAGGACGGCGTGCTCGCCTTCGACGCGGTTCCCGAGACGCTCAGGCGCTCCAGCCTCGGGCGCCTGCACTCCGGCGCCGCCGTGAACGTCGAGCCCGCTCTCCGTGCGGGCGACCCCCTCGGGGGACACTTCGTCCAGGGGCACGTCGACGGGCTCGGTCGTGTTCGCAGCGCCGACGATGAGGGCCTCGAGATCGAGGCGGCCCCAGAGATCCTCCGCTACTGCGTGGAGAAGGGCTCGATCGCCGTCGAGGGCGTCAGCCTCACGATCGCGGGCCTCGGCGAGGAGTCCTTCACCGTCGCGCTCGTCCCGCACACGCGCGAGGCGACGACTCTCGGGGCGCTCGGCGAAGGCGACGAGGTGAACCTGGAGGCCGACCTCATGGCCAAGCACGTGGAGCGGCTCCTCCAGCGATAGTTACGATCTTCGGGAGAACCATGAGCACCTCCGTCGAGACCCGCGCCCCCTTCGCCACCATCGAAGAGGCGATCGAAGACATCCGCCAGGGCAAGTTCGTCGTCGTCGTCGACGCCGCCGACAGGGAGAACGAGGGCGACCTGACGATCGCCGCCCAGTTCGCTACACCCGAGGCGATCAACTTCATGGCCATGCACGGCCGCGGCCTCATCTGTCTCTGCCTCACCGAAGAGCGCTGCGACGCGCTCGGCCTCAAGCCGATGACCTACAACAACGAGACGCCCAACGAGACCGCCTTCACCATCTCGATCGAGGCCCGTGAGGGGGTCACGACCGGCATCTCTGCCGGCGACCGCTCCCGCACGATCCAGGTGGCGATCGACCCCACGAAGGAGGCGGGCGACCTCGTCCAGCCCGGCCACGTCTTCCCGCTGCGCGCGCGCCCGGGCGGAGTGCTCCAGCGCACCGGCCAGACCGAGGCGGCCGTCGACCTCGCGCGCCTCGCAGGTCTCATCCCGGCCGGCGTCGTGTGCGAGATCATGAACGAGGACGGGACGATGGCCCGCATCCCGGACCTGGTCCCCTACTGTTTGAGGCACGGCCTCAAGCTCGTCGCCGTCGAGGAGCTCATCGAGTACCGCCGGCGGACGGAGAAGCTCGTCGAGCGGATGACGACGGTGCGGCTCCCGACGGCGTACGGCGACTTCACCGCCGTCGCCTTCCGCGAGGTCCTCACCGGCAAGCACCACGTCGCCCTCGTTCGCGGGGAGGTCGCCGGCGAGGAGGACGTGCTCGTGCGAGTCCACTCCGAGTGCCTGACGGGCGACGTCTTCCACTCGCTCCGCTGCGACTGCGGCGAGCAGCTCGAGCTCGCGCTCAAGCGCATCGCCTCCGAGGAGCGCGGCGTCCTCCTCTACATGTCGCAGGAGGGCCGCGGGATCGGCCTTCTCGCCAAGCTCCGGGCCTACGAGCTCCAGGAGAACGGGCTCGACACCGTCGAGGCGAACCTCGAGCTCGGCTTCCCGCCTGACCTGCGCGAGTACGGCATCGGCTCTCAGATCCTCTCCGACCTCGGCCTCTCCACGATCCGGATCCTCACGAACAACCCGAAGAAGATCACGGGAATCGAGGGCTTCGGCCTCAAAGTCGTCGAGCAGGTGCCGATCGAGGTGACGCCCAACATGGAGAACCGGCTCTACCTGGAGACGAAGCGGCGCAAGCTCGGGCATCGCCTCCATCACCAGGACCTGCGCTTCGACGAGCCTGCGGAGGGCGAGTGAGACAGAAGGTCGAGAGCGGCGAGCACGCAGCGGGCGAGCTCCGGCTGCCCGACGGCATGCGGGCGATCGAAGGCTCGGCCGACGGGGCTCGACGCTCGGTCGCCATCGTCGTCAGCCGCTTCAACGGCGACGTCACGACGGCGTTGCTCGAGGCCGCGGTCGCCGAGCTCGAGGAGGCGGGCGTTCCACGCGGGCGCATCGACGTGCTCACCGTTCCCGGAGCGTTCGAGCTTCCGCTCGGTGCGATGGCACTCGCCAAGACGCGTCGCTACTCCTGCATCGTCGCGCTCGGCTGCGTCATCCGCGGAGAGACGCCTCACTTCGACTACGTCGCCGCGGAAGCTGCGAGCGGCCTCCAGCTCGCCGCGCTCGAGACCGGCGTTCCCGTCGCCTTCGGCGTCCTGACGTGTGACACGCGGGAGCAGGCGGAGGCACGGGCGGGCGGGGAGCGCGGCAACAAGGGCACCGAGGCGGCCCGCTCGGCTCTCGAGATGGCCGGGGTCTTTGCCCGCCTGCGGGCGGCCACAGTCCAGTAGCTATACTCGGCCGCCGTATGTCCAAGGTCTGCGCTATTTGCGGGAAGGGGCCATCGTTCGGCCATAATCGGAGCCACTCGATGGTGGCGACGAAGCGTCGCTTCAACCCGAACCTCCAGCGCGTCCGCATCCTCGTGAACGGCGTCGCGCGCCGGAGCTACGTCTGCGCGCGGTGCCTGAAGTCGGGCCGGGTCGAGA
>JBOHAD010000181.1:0-3729 GCA_050697555.1 Gaiellaceae bacterium
GCCAGCCCTCGCCCGCGCGCGCGTTGCCGCCGAGCTGCGGCACTTCCCCGCCGATCAGGAACGACGGGTCGCGGCCGAGCCGGTCGAGCACGAAGGCGATCATGCCGGCCGTGGTCGTCTTGCCGTGCGCGCCGGCGACCACGATCGAGGGGCGCAGAGCGACGAGCTCGCGCAGGAAGTCCGCCCGGCTCCGGCCCTCGGTCCGGCCGGCGAACGCCGTCGAGACGACGGCCTCCCAGCCGGAAGGCGCGGCCACGGGCTCGGGCGCGAGCTCGACCGGAATTCCAGCAGCGCGGACGTGCACGAGATACGGGGTCTCGAACCGCTCCCAGCCGGCCACCTCGGCGCCCCACGCCTTCGCCACGACCGCGTACGCGGAGAGACCGGCGCCGCCGATCCCCGCGAACCAGATCCTGCGGCCTTCAAGAGGCCGCAAGCCGCATCAGCTCCTCGGCCACCACGTCGGCCGCGTCCGGCCGCGCGAGCGTCCGCATGGCCGCCGCCATGCGCTCGAGCCGGGCGGGATCGGCAAGGAGCTCCTCGACCTGGCAGCGCAGGTCGAGCTCCGGCTCGGCGACGACGACTGCGCCGCCTCCCGCCTCGAAGTAGCGGGCGTTCTTCGTCTGGTGCCCGGCAGCGGCATAGGGATACGGAACGAGCAGGGCAGGTTTGCCGGCGGCCGCGATCTCCCACACTGAGCCGCCGGCCCGCGCGACCACGAGATCCGCCGCCGAGAGCGCCGCGCCGAAGTCGTCCGTGAACGGCAGGAGGACGTAGCCCTCGCGGTGCGCGCGCTCCGCGAGCTCGGGGAAGTCCCGCTCGCCCGCCAGATGGAGCACGGCTGGGCCGTCGACGGCGAAGGCCTCCAGCGCCGCTTCGTTCAGGCGGCGGGCCCCCTGGCTCCCTCCGAAGACGAGGACGACCTGCCCGGCCTCGGGAAGGCCGAACCGCCTGCGCGCCTCGGCCTGGTCGACGGCCTCCGAGCGCCGGGGGATGGGCCGCCCCACGAGCCGGTACTTGTCGCCCTGCAAACCCTCGACCGGAAAGGCGAGAAAGATCCGCTGTGCGAACGGCGCAGCCAGCCTGTTGGCGAGGCCGAAGTGAGCGTCGGCCTCGGTAAGCGCTGCCGGAATCCGCAGGATTCCCGCAGCCAGGACCATCGGGCCGCCCACGTAGCCGCCGGCGCCCAGCACGACCTGGGGGCGGCGGCGCCGGAGGATGCGGACGCAGTCCGCAACCGCAACCGGCGCGCGGAGCAGGGCGCGCGCCAGCCGGGGCCCGAGCGCGCGGTGGAAGCCCTCCACGCCGAAGACGTCCACCTCCAGGCCCGCCTCCTCGGCGGGGCGGAACTCGCGGTCAGACGCGAGCGTGACGGACGCGCCGCGGGCGCGCAGCGCCTCCGCGACCGCGAGCGCGGGCAGGACGTGCCCGGCTGTCCCGCCGGCGGCGAGCAGGCATCTCGGCTCGGGAGTCGGTGGCATGGTTGACGGCGATGTTAAGGAGAATGCCCACGGACGCGAGGCCGACGACGAGGCTCGACCCCCCGTAGGACACGAATGGCAGCGGGATACCGGTGAGGGGAGCGAGACCGAGGACGGCGCTCATGTTCACCGCGGCCTGCCCGCAGACGAGAGCGGTGAGCCCGGCCGCGAGGAGCTTGCCGAAGGGATCGCGGGAGCGGAGCGCGACGTTGAAGCCCGCGTACCCGAAGACCGCGAACCCGGCGACGACGGCGAAGGCTCCCAAAAGGCCGAGCTCCTCGCCGACGATGGCGAAGATCATGTCGGTGGAGGCCTCGGGCAGGTAGTACACCTTCTGGACGCTCTCCCCCAGGCCGTTCCCGAAGAGCCCCCCGGAGCCGAGCGCGATCATCGCCTGCACGGTCTGAAAGCCCGTGTGCTCGGGGTCCTGCCACGGGTCGAGAAAGGCGAAGACACGCGCACGGCGATACGGCTCGATCCAGATGGCGGCGAGAACGACGACGAGGCCGATCGCGGCCGCGCCCACGACGACGGTGATGCGCGTTCCCGCCACGACCAGCATGGCCGTGACCATGGTGGCGATGGCGATTGCGGTGCCCAGGTCCGGCTCGACGAGGATGAGGCCGGAGGCGAGTCCGACGACGAGGCCCACCGGGCGGCCGAGCTCGCCGAGGGACTGGGGAGCCGGCCGCCGCGCGAGATAGGCAGCCACCCAGAGGCCGAGCGCGAGCTTGGCGACCTCGGAGGGCTGGAGCGTGGCCGGGCCGAAGGAGAGCCAGCGGCGGGCACCGTTCACCGGCTCTCCGAGGACGAGGACGGCCAGGAGGAGCACGAAGCTGACGGCGAGGAAGGGGCCGACGAAGTGGCGGAGCCGGCGGAAGTCGAAGCGGGAGAGGAAGGCGAGCGCCGTGAGGCCGACGAGCGCGTAGAGCGCCTGCCGCTTGAGGTAGTAGGCGGGATCGTCCGCGGCGAGGGCGGCCCGCGCCGAGCTCGCACTGTAGACCATCACGAGGCCGAAGGCGACGAGCCCGAGCGTGACGAGCACGAGCAGGTGGTACTCGAGGTGACCCCGCGGCGCGCGCCTCACAGCGCCTCCACGAGCTCGTGGAACCGGGCGCCGCGCTCCTCGAAGTTCGTGAACTGGTCGTAGCTCGCGCACGCGGGCGAGAGGAGCACGACCTCGCCCGGCTCGGCGTCGGCGTACGCGTCGCGGACCGCGCCGTCGAGGTCGCCCGAGTGGCGGAAGCGGACCCCTTCGCCGACCAGCGCCTCCGCGATCTCGTCGGCAGCTTCCCCAATGAGATACGCACACGCCACCGCCGACTCGCGCGCTGTGCGCGCGAGCCGGAGATACGAGGTGCCCTTCAGGCTTCCGCCGAGGATGAGGCGCAGGCCGGGCGGGTACGCGAGGAGCGCGCGCTCGGCCGCCTCCGGATTCGTCGCCTTCGAGTCGTTGACGAAGCGGACGCCCTCAACCTCCCGAACGAGCTCGAGCCGGTGCGGGACCCCCGCGAACGTGGAGAGAGCCTCGGCGATCGCGGCGTCAGGGATGCCGGCGGCTCGCGCGGCGGCCGTCGAGGCGGCGGCGTTCTCGCGGTTGTGCTCTCCCGGGATGCGCGGCTCTGCGGGGAGCGGATCGGCTGCGCCGAACTCGACCCGGCGGGCCGAGCCCGGAATCTTCTCGAAGCCGCGAGGAACGACGGCGACGTCGTCCGCGCGCTGGTTCTCGAAGATGCGCAGCTTCGCAGCGCGGTAGGCGTCGAAGGAGACGTGGCGGTCGAGGTGGTCGGGCGTGACGTTGAGGAGAACGCCGATGCGCGGGCGGAAGGCCTCGACGTCCTCGAGCTGGAAGCTCGAGAGCTCGCAGACGATCCACGCGTCCTCCGGAACCACTCCGTCGAGGCCCGTGAGCGGGCGACCGACGTTGCCTGCGACGGCAACCGAGCGACCCGCGGCTCGGAAGACTGCGCCCAGAAGCTCGCTCGTCGTCGTCTTCCCGTTCGTCCCCGTGACGCCGATTATCGGGTTCGACAGGAGGCGCGAGCCGAGCTCGATCTCGCTCCAGACGGTCACGCCGCGCGCGCGCGCGGAGGCCGCGAGGGGCGCCTCGCTCGGGACACCGGGGCTTTTCACGAGCAGGTCCACGCCTTCGAGGAGCGCGGGGTCCTCCGCGCCCAGGACGACTTCGACACCTGCCGCGCGAAGCCTGCCGGCGTCGAGGTCGTCCTTCCGGTCGACGCCCAGGACC
>JBOHAD010000182.1:0-3715 GCA_050697555.1 Gaiellaceae bacterium
CTGGTTCTCGTGTTCGACGATCTCCAGTGGGCCGAGCCCACCTTCCTCGATCTCCTCGAGTCCGTCGTCGACCTCTCGCGCGACGCTCCCCTCCTGCTCCTCTGCCTCGCGCGCCCCGAGCTCCTGGAGGAGCGCCCCTCGTGGGGCGGGGGGAAGATCAACGCCGCCTCGATGCTGCTCGAGGGGCTCTCCGGCCAGGAGTCGGAGGCGCTCATCGCGCACGTGCTCGGCGACCGGGCTCTCGCCGAGGACACCCGGGCGCGGGTCGCGGAGGCCGCAGAGGGCAACCCGCTCTTTCTCGAGCAGATGCTCGCGATGCTCGCCGAGCGCGGCGGCTTTCCCGAGGACGGCGTCCTTCCACCCACGATCCACGCGCTTCTCGCCGCCCGCCTCGACCGGCTCGAACCGGACGAGCGCATCGTCATCGAGCGAGCCTCGGTGGTCGGCAGGGAGTTCTCGCAGGATGCGCTTGCAGCTCTCGACGACGGGCGAGAGGGCGAGATCTCGCTCCCCCGAGCCCTGGAGAGGCTCATCCGGAGGGATCTCATCCGCCCGGCGTCCTCCACCCTTGCTCACGGCGACGGCTTTCGCTTCCGTCACAATCTCATTCGCGACGCCGCCTACGCTGCGATTCCGAAGCGGGTCCGCGCCATGGTGCACGAGCGTGTCGCGGCCAAGCTGGAAGAAGGAGGCGATCGCTCGGCCGGGGAGCACGAAGAGATCCTCGGATACCACCTCGAGCAGGCTTACCTCTATCGCGCCGAGCTCGGCCCTGTGGACGAGAGCGCGCGCGAGCTGGCGGAGCGGGCCGCTGCGCATCTGGCCGTCGTCGGCGAGCGAGCCTACGACCGGGGCGACGGGCCCGCCGCGGCCAACCTCCTCTCCCGCGCCGTCTCGCTCCTTCCCGCGGACAGCTCCCCCCGCCTCGACCTGCTCGTGGATCTCGGCGACGCGCTCCGGGAGAGCGGCGAGTTCAAGCGGGCCGAGGGCGTGCTCGGGGAGGCGATCGAGCGGGCCGCCGCCTCGGGGGAGCAGTCGCGGGAGGCGCGCGCCTTCGTCGTTCGCCTCCGCATGCAGATGCAGACCGAGTCGGACTTCGCGGCGCCGACCCTCCTCGAGGCGGCCGATCGCGCCATCGAGATGCTCGAGCAGGTCGGAGACGAGCGCGGGCTCGCCAAGGCGTGGTCCGTGCGGGCCTGGTTTCCATGGCTGCAGTGCAACGCGTCCGCGGCGGAAGAGGCGGTCCTGCGCGCTCTCGAGTACGCGCGACGGTCGGGAGACGAGCGCGCGGAGGCGTACAGCCTCAACCTGCTCCTCGGCGCGGGGCTCTTCGGGCCTCTCCCCGTCCCGGAAGCGATCCGGCGCTGCGACGAGCTCCTCGGGGAGCCTCCCCGCCAGCAGCGGGTCAAGGCCCTGGCCTACCGCGCGCTTGCCGGGCTCGTCGCGATGGAAGGGAGATTCGACGAGGCGCGCGAGCTCCTGGAGCGCGACCGCGCGATCATCGAGGACGTGGGGCTGCGCGTCGCGGCGGCCGTGGCCTCGGAGATCTGGGGCATCCTCGAGATGCTCGCCGGCAAGCCGGAGGCAGCCGAGCGGAGGCTTCGCGAGGGCTACGACATTCTCGAGGCCATGGGTGAGAAGAGTGGTCTCTCGACGCTAGCGGCCATGCTCGCTCACGCGGTGTACGCGCAGGGACGCTACGACGAGGCTTTCCACTTCACCGAGATCAGCGAGGAGGCGGCCCCCGAGGAGGACCGCTCCGCGAACGTCTACTGGCTCGCGGCGCGGGCGAAGGTCCTGGCTCGTCGAGGGCGGCCCGAGGAAGGGGAGAGGCTCGCGCGTAACGCGCTCGGGCTCGCCGAGCCGACCGACTTCCTCAACATGCGCGGCAATGCCCTGATGGACTTCGGCGAGGTCATGGGCCTGGCCGGGCGTGCGAGTGAAGCGGTCACCGCCGTGGCGGAGGCGCTCCGGCTGTACGAGCGGAAGGGCAATACGGTCGCCGCCGGCCAGGCTCGGACCGTCCACACAGAGCTGCTCGCGTCGCCGGCTCTCCTCTCCTGACGGGATCTACGCCGTCTTCGCAAGCGGCCGGCGCGCCGTCGAGGCGATTGCCCCGACGGCGCGTACGGTCAGACCGGCCACCGCGAGGAGCAGGAGCCCGAGGAAGAGAGCGAGCCAGAGGATCCGTCTCTTCGTCTTGCGGCGGCGCATCTCGCTCACGCTCCCTGCGGCAGCGCGACGCTGTCGGCGGCGGGGACGTGGGTGGCCTCGTAGCCGAGCAGGCGCCCGAGCGGCGCACCGAGCGTCAGCCCCAGTTGCTGCATCCACGCCGGCGGGAAGGGCAGGCGCACGTCGTCGAAGTGGTGCTGCGCGATGACGGCGAGCCGGAGCGGGCTGGGCATGCCCTTGCGGTTCGTCTTGCCGTCGGCGGCGAGGCCGAACATCGTCTCGATCAGCCGCTCGAACTGGAGCGCCGGCCGGACTTCGCAGACGAAGTGCGCCTCCTCGTCTCCCGCGTTCCAGAACTTGTGCGCGGTGCCCGCCGGGACAGTCAGCCGCTGGCCGGGGCCGGCCACGATCTTCTTGCGACCCAGGCGGAATCCGACCGAGCCGCGCAACACCTGGAAGCGCTCCTCCTGCTGAGGGTGTACGTGGGCCGCCGCGACGACCCCTCCTGGCTGGACGAAGGTCTCGAGGACGACCGCCTCGCCGTTCGTCTCGCGGGAGGTCTTGCGGAAGACGAGCCGCTCGCCGGTGACCGGGTTCACGATGCTGTCGCCTGCCTTGATCATGTTGTGCTCCTTTCGTCGGGGGGACGCCGAGGAGCATCGGTGGCTGCGCTTACCATCCGCTTACCATCCGCTTACGCCCGGGCGGGGAGCCGCTCGCGCGCTGTCGCCCAGCCCTGGCCCTGGCCAGGTTAGAGTCGAGCCCATGGCTCGCATCGCACGTCAGGCCGAGCCGCTGTGAGGGCCGACGTCGCGATCGTGGGCGCGGGGATCACGGGCCTCTCGATCGCCTTCCACCTGGCCGAGCGGCAGGCTGGTCGGATCGTCGTCTACGAGAGGACCGGCATCGGGGCCGGCGCCTCCGGAGTGCAGCCGGGAGGTGTGCGCCAGCAGTGGGGAACCCGCGTGAACTGTCTGATGGCGCGAGACTCGCTCGCCTTCTACCGCGAGCTCCGCGAGCGCCTGGAAGCCCGCGTCGACCCCCGCTTCCAGGCCTGCGGCTACCTCTTCCTCGCCGACACGCCGCCGACGCTTGCGCGGCTCCGCTCGGAGGTGGGGCTACAGACGGAGCTCGGCATCCCTTCCCGCCTCGTCGATCCCGAGGAGGCGGCCACGATCGTGCCGGGCCTTCGCGCCGAGGCCACGCTCGGGGGCTCGTTCTGCGCAGACGACGGCTACTTCGACCGGCCGCAGGCCGTCGTCGAGGCGTTCGCCGAGGCGGCGCAGCGGCTGGGCGTTCGCGTCGAGCGCGCCGAGGTGGTGGCGCTCGAGCCCACTCGCGGCGGCTGGAGGGCCAGCTTCGCAGACGGGACCGCGGTCGAGGCAGGGGCTGTCGTCGTGGCGGCCTCCACGGGCTCGCCGCCGCTGCTGCGTTCACTGGGCGTCGACCTGCCGATCGAGGCGGAGGAGCGCCACCTCTTCTACAGCGAGCCGGTCGCCGAGCGGCTTCTCGAGCCGCTCGTCGTCGCTTCCGACCGGCACTT
>JBOHAD010000183.1:0-3653 GCA_050697555.1 Gaiellaceae bacterium
ACGACGAGGTCGACCTCGAGGTCGCGCGCAAGTGAGACGACCTCCCCGCAGAACGTCCGCCAGCGCATGTTGGGCTCGACGCCCAGAAGGAGGACGGCGTCGCGCTCCGATCCGGGGACGGCGGCGTGGTAGAAGGCGTTCTCGGGCCAGTCGACGCGGCGCGTGAGCCCCTCCTCGAGCCGCACGTGCGGGCGCACCGCCTGGAAGTCGAAGAACTCCTCCGGGTCGACGTCGGCGAAGCGACGCGCCTTCCAGCTCTGAGCCAGGTAGCTCGCAGCCAGCGAGGCTCCCTGTGCCCCGTCGTTCCAGCCGCGGAAGGCGGCCACGAGCACCGGGCGGCGCAGCGTGGGGCGGCGCTCGATGCGGAGGTGCCCTGCGATGGGCTCAGTCTACGGGAGCCGGGCCCGCCTCCTGAGGACGACGCGGACGGCGAGCGTGACGACGCACCCCCACACCGCCGTGGCGAGCGTCACGTGGACGAGAACGAGGCCCCAGGGAAGCCCCCGGCGCCACTGCACCTCGCCGACCGCCATCTGCGCGAGCAGCAGTGCGAGGATCGCGCCCGCGAGCATGAGCTCGGGCCGCGCGCGGCGCCGCTCCAGCAGGAGCATCGCCGCGACGCCGAGGAAGGCGACCCCGAAGACGGCCGTGGCGCCGATGTGGATGTGCAGCGCCTCGACGAGCCCGCCGAAGCGCGCGATGTCCTCGCCCCCCGAGTGCGGCCCGGCCGCGGTCACGAGGGTTCCCGAGACGACGAGTGCAAGCGCGCTCGGCACGAGGGCGAGGGCGAGCCAGGCAGCGCCGAGCGGGCCTTCCGCGGTCGCGCCGCGCGCGTGATCGCGGGCCGCGAGAGCGACCACGAGCGCGAGAG
The DNA here is from genome assembly GCA_050697555.1 of Gaiellaceae bacterium. Classification (GTDB taxonomy): domain Bacteria; phylum Actinomycetota; class Thermoleophilia; order Gaiellales; family Gaiellaceae; genus DASQWP01. Next base: position 872 of record JBOHAD010000183.1, read on the forward strand.
CGATGGCGAGGAGGGAGAGGAGGAAGTGGCCCATGACGATCAGCGGATGCAGCTCGAGGATCACCGTGATGCCGCCCAGGATCCCCTGGGCGAGGACGCTGAACGGGAGGGCGACGGCGCTCCAGAGGAGCCAGCGCGGCAGCCCGGGGACGCGGAAGGCGGCGAGCGCGGCGACGAGCGTCGTGATCCCCACCGCGAAGCCGGCTGCGCGGTTCCCGAACTCGACGAACGCGTGGTAGTCCTTCGGCGGCAGGAAGGTCTCGCCGCAGCGCGGCCAGTTCTCGCAGCCGAGCCCGGAACCGGTGAGGCGGACGGTCGCGCCGGAGACCACGATGAGGAGGAGCGCGCCGAGGGCCGCGTACGCGAGCCGACAGAACGTCTCCGGGGAGACCGTGAGCGAGCGAACCCGGGCGCGCGCCGTGCGGGCGCCGGCCTCCATCAGGCGACGGCCACCCCGCTTCCCGCCTCGACGCGTCCCACGCGCGCGAGGAAGAGGTCCTCGGCCGCGAAGCGGGCTTCGAGCACGGCCGCCTTCTCGGCGGGCACAGAGGCCAGGAGTCCGCCCGAGGTCTGAGGGTCGTAGCCGAGTGCGGCGAGCGCGTCGGGCGTGGCGTCGAGCGAGACCATGCGCGTGGCGAAGTCGCGGTTGCGGGCGTCGCCTCCCGTGCGGACGCCCTCCCCGGCCGCGGCGAGGGCACCCGGGAGCGCGGGGAGCCGCCCGCCCTCGAGGACGAGGCGGACGCCGCTCCGCTCCGCCACCTCGTACGCGTGCCCGAAGAGGCCGAACCCGGTCACGTCGGTGACGGCGTTCGGCTCGAAACCGCGCAGGACGTCGGCCGCCCGGCCGTTCAGCTCGGCCATGCGCCGCAGCGCCTCGGCCTCCTCGTCGGGGCCGACGATCCCCTTGCGCGCGGCGGTGAGGACGAGACCGGTCCCGAGCGGCTTCGTGACGAAGAGCGCGTCGCCCGGCCGGGCGGAGCTCTTGCGCCAGAGCGCGTCGGGATGCACCGTGCCGACGACGGCCAGCCCGTAGATGGGCTCGTCGTCCCGGATCGTGTGACCCCCGGCGAGCAGAGCGCCCGCCTCGGTCACCTTGGCCGCCGCGGCGTCGAACACAGCGCGCACGGTCTCCACGGGCATCTCCTCGGGGAACGCGGCGATGGAGAGCGCGAGGAGCGGACGGCCGCCCATGGCGAAGACGTCGTTCAGCGCGTTCGCCGCCGCGATCGCCCCGAAGACGGAGGGGTCGTCGACCATGGGCGGGAAGAAGTCGGTCGTGAAGATGAGCGCCCGCTCGTCGTCGAGCTTGTAGACGGCCGCGTCGTCGGAGGGTGCGAGGCCTACGAGCAGCTTGTCGGACGCCGCCGGCGCAAACCCCGCGAGGAGCTCCTCCAGGCGGGCCGCGGAGTACTTGGCCGCGCAACCGCCTCCGGCTTCGAGACCCGTGAGCCGAGCAGTAGTCTCCACCGGGATGGAGGTTACCGCCCGTCAGTTCGGGTGTCAGAGCATGACCGGCCGGCTCCTGCGGGTGCTCGTGCGCGCGCCGCGCTCCGAAGACGCCACTCTTTGGCGAGCGTTCGGGTGGCGTGCGGAACCGGATCCCGCGCGCATGGCCGAGGAGCACGAGGCATTCCGCGCGCTTCTCGCCGAGGCCGGCGCGGAGGTGGTCATCGCGGAGACGCCGCATGGCGGCGACCCGGACTCGATCTACGTCTACGACCCGGCGCTCGTCTCCGACCGCGGCGCCCTCCTCCTGCGCCCCGGGAAGGAGGGCCGGCGGGGCGAAGTGGCCACGATGGCGGCCGACCTGGTGGAAGCGGGCGTGCCCGCGGCCGCCCGGCTCGAGGCGCCGGCGCTGGCGGAGGGAGGGGACACGCTCTGGCTGGACGAGCGCACGCTTCTCGTCGGCATCGGCTACCGCACGAACGAGCAGGGCGTCGCGGCACTTCGCGAGGCCCTTCCCGAGGTCGAGGTGATCGCGTTCGACCTCCCGCACCTGCACGGTGCGGGTGAGGTGCTGCACCTGATGTCGCTGCTGTCGCCGCTGGATTCCGACCTCGCGGTCGCCTACCTCCCGCTCATGCCCGTCCGCCTGGTTCAGCTCCTGGCGGAGCGTGGGATCGACCTCGTCGAGGTGCCGGAGGAGGAGTTCTGGACGATGGGCCCGAACGTGCTCGCCCTCGCTCCCCGCGTCGCTCTCGCGCTCGAGGGGAACGACGAGACCCGCCGCCGCATGGAGGCGGCCGGCGTGGACGTGCGCACCTACCGGGGCGACGAGATCTCCCGCAAGGGCGATGGCGGCCCCACCTGCCTCACGCGCCCGCTCCTCCGCGCCTGATCGCGCTCTCCGGAGGTGGTCGGTGACTGTCGATTTAAGCCGACCTTAAGCGCCCCTTCAGCCCGAATCGGCTCACTAGCGATGTCGTGAGCACCTGGGCACTGTCGGAACGGCAAATTCGATCTGGGGATGGCGAACTCAAGCCCGGGCTCGCGCAATCAAGCGATCACGAATTCGAAGGAGGTGACGACCGTGAAGGTGAAGTCCGGGCATTTCGACGGAAGCTAGGAAGCTGCGATCTATCGGTGCCGCCGGGCATCGGCGCCTACGAATCTCGCCGCAGCCGGGAGGAGATGCCTGTCCTCCCGCGGCCTCTGATGGCGCCCTCCGCCGTCGGCGAGAGGGACGCGTAGCAGGAGCGATGCGGCCCCCGGCGCCAGCGCCAGATGGCGCAGGTGCCGGGCTCGCTCCCTGCTCCTTAGCGAAGCTCGAAGCCCTCCCGGA
>JBOHAD010000184.1:0-3651 GCA_050697555.1 Gaiellaceae bacterium
CTCGTCGCCTTCCTGACGCAGGAAGGCTGACGCTCCCCGAGGACTTTCCCCGCGGCGTCGACGTCCTCGCCTGCGACCTCGACCGCACGCTCATCTGGGAGGACGGCGTCCTGCGCGAACGGACGCGCGCGGCGATCAGGCGGGCGCGGGCGGCCGGGCTGAGCGTGATCGTCGTCACCGGTCGCATGTTCCGCTCCGTGCGGCCCTACCTCGTCGAGGCGGGCATCGAGGACCCGGTCGTCTGCTACCAGGGCGCGGTGGTCGCCGAGCCGGGGAGCGGACGCTTCCTCCGGCACGAGCCCATTCCGCTCGAGCTCGCCCGGGAGACGATTGTGGCGCTCGAGAAGGAGCGCTTCCACGTCAACTGCTACGTCAACGACGAGCTCTTCGTCGCGCGCGTCACGCCTGAGGCGGAGCAGTACGCGTCCTTCCAGCGGCTGCCGATTCATCCGGTCGGCGACCTGCTCGCCTGGCTCGACGAGCCGCCGACGAAGCTCGTCACGATCGGCGAGCCCGAGCTGCTGGACGAGCTCGAGGAGCGGATGAAGGCGAGCTTCGACGGGCGGCTCTACATCTCCAAGTCGCTCCCCTTCTTCCTCGAGTTCGCCAGCCCGAACGTGACGAAGGCCTCGGGGCTCGCCTTTCTCGCCGAGCACCTCGGATTCGAGGCCGAGGCGACGGTGGCTTTCGGCGACGGCGAGAACGACGTCGAGCTTCTCGAGTGGGCCGGTTACGGGGTGGCGGTGGCGAACGCGCACGAGCGCGTGCTGGCCGTCGCCGACTGGGTCTGCCCCTCCGCCGTCGAGGAGGGTGTCGCCCAGGTGGTCGAGGCGTTTCTAGAATCGCGGCCATGATCGACGTCAAGGCTGCGCGCAACGATCCGGAGACATGGCGAGCAGCCCTTGCGCGCAAGGGCGCGGCGGAGGACTTCGACGCGCTGCTCGGAGCCGACGCCGAGCTGCGCCGGCTCAAGTCGGAGGTCGAGCCCCTGCGGTCGAGGCAGAAGCTGAAGGGGAAGCCGACGCCCGAGCAGCTCGACGAGCTGAAGTCGGTCAAGGCCGAGCTCGACAGATTGCTGCAGGAGCAGGCTCAGGCACAGGCGAGGGTCGACGCCCTCCTCGCGCGGGTCCCGAACCCGCCGGACCCGAGCGCGCCGGACGGCTTCACGGACGAGGACGCCGTCGAGATCCGCCGGAGCGGCGAGCCGCGCGAGTTCGCCTTCGAGCCGCTCGACCACCTCGCGCTCGGCGGAATCGACATGGAGCGGGGCGCGCGCGTCTCGGGCTCGCGCTTCGCCTACCGCGTCGGCGAGACGGCGCTCGTCGAGCTCGCGCTCTACCGGTTCGCTCTGGATCGGCTGGTGGAGAAGGGGTTCACGCCGGTGCTGCCGCCGGTGCTCGTGCGCGAGGCGGCCATGTACGGGACGGGCTTCCTCCCGACGGACGAGGTCAACATCTACCGGATCGAGCGCGACGACCTCTACCTGACGGGAACGTCGGAGGTGGCGCTGGCGGCCATGCACATGGGCGAGGAGCTCGAGGCGGACGCGCTCCCGCTCCGCTACGCCGGCTACTCGACTTGCTTCCGTCGCGAATCCGGCGCGGCGGGCAAGGACACGCGCGGCATGTTCCGCGTGCACCAGTTCGACAAGGTGGAGATGTTCGTCTTCTGCCTCCCGGAGGACTCTGCGGAGCAGCACGAGCATCTCCTCTCGGTCGAGGAGGAGCTCGTGGCGGCGCTCGAGATCCCGTATCGGGTGGTCAACATCGCCGCGGGCGACCTCGGCGCGTCGGCGACGAAGAAGTACGACATCGAGGCCTGGTTCCCGAGTCAGGGGCGCTACCGCGAGATCACGTCGACGTCGAACACGACCGACTACCAGGCCCGCCGCCTCGAGGTGCGCTTCCGCCGCGAGGGCGGCCGCCCGGAGCCCGTGCATACCCTGAACGGCACAGCCGTGACCGCCCGCTTCCTCCTCGCCGTCATGGAGAACCTCCAGGAGGAGGGCGGCTCCTACGCCGTCCCCGAGGTCCTCGAGCGCTACGGCGCACCGCGCCGGGCGTCGGTTTCCGCGTAGTTACACTGGCCCGCGGGCGGGGTGCCCGAGCGGTCGAAAGGGGCGGTCTTGAAAACCGCCGAGCCTGGGAACAGGCTCCGTGGGTTCGAATCCCACCCCCGCCGCTTGTTCGCTCAACCATACGCTTTTGCGAGTCGTTTTCCGGGCCGCTCCTCAGTCCACGGAAGTCCACGAGAGTCCATTGATTTCACTCGTCACTGGCGAACGACTGGCGAACGGATCCGCGGTTGATCGCCCCAGGAGGTGGCTGGTTTCGAGTCCGGCTAAGCGTGCGGCGGTGCGAGGCCTTTGGCCGAGATCGTCGTCGAAGCAGGCGGGGGACGGCTAGGCCGTTAGCAGGCCGACGGCGGCGATTGGCGATTGTAGGCTCGACGAACTTGTTGGGATCTGAGGTTGGCGTCGTAGACAGCATCGGGCAGATCTCGCGGCGTCGGACCGACAAGCTCGATCGGCCAGTCCGTGTCGCGTGAGCGCCCGGTCCGCCGCTCTACAATGCGCGGCCGGAGGCGGATTCAGAGGAAGAGGTCATGGCGAGGCGCGTTTTCTTCAGCTTCCACTACGAGCGCGATATTTGGCGCGCCAACACCGTCCGGAACAGCTGGGTGACGAAAGCGGATCGCGAGGCTGCCGGGTTCTTCGACGCCGGGCTGTGGGAGGAGGCGAAGAAGAAGGGCGATGCAGCGATCAAGAAGATGATTGATGACGCCCTGGTGGGCACATCGGTGACAGCGGTGCTTGTTGGCAATCAGACGGCGTACCGAGACTACGTCAAGTACGAGATCGAGCAAAGCATCGCGAAAGGCAACGGCCTTCTTGGCGTAAGGATCGAGAAGATCGAGAACAGCAAGGGTGAGGTTGACGAGGCGGGCCCCAACCCGTTGTAGGTTCGCCCACGACTTCGAGTCATGCTCGGACGCATCGGCCGCGATCACTGTCTCCCAGACCACGTTGCGGCGTGCCGCCGCGAGCCGGAGATGATGGATCAGGAGCCTGTCGAGGCTCACGTGCTCGGCGCCGAAACGCTGCGTCAGTTCGTCTGTGATCTGGTCGAGCGCGCGCTCATCGCCGATCACGCAGAGGAAGCCACCCTTCCGTTGAGACGACTCAAGACGGCGCTCGAACTGTGCAGCGTCGAGAACCTCAGGATCGTCGTACTCGCGCACGCCGCCGAGCGTCGTCGAGCGCCTTGTGAGGCGCGTCCCCGCGCTCCCCGTGAGAGTGGGCTCGGCGGGGACATACGCGTCGCGCTCCGCATCCCACACGAGCTCGACGCCCGCTTGTTCAAGCAGTCGGTCGAGCTCCGGCCGGCCAGGCAGAGGCTGCGCGTCCGGGAATCGTGTCGCGACCCGGCGCGAGATCGCTTCAGGAGGGGCCTGACCAAGGGCGAGGAGCGCTCCACGCGCAAGTGTCAGCGCGCGCTCAGCGGACAGGCCACGCGGGTAAAGCTCTAGCTGTAGGACCCAAGCAGGTTGGTTCTGCTGGCCGGGGGTTGGTGGCCGAGGGCTGAGTGTCGTCTGCGATGGTTGTAGTGCCAGAGCCAGCCGTCAAGGGCTTGGCTGCGTTCGTTGCTTGTG
>JBOHAD010000185.1:0-3642 GCA_050697555.1 Gaiellaceae bacterium
CGCTCCTTCTCGGGAGCCGGCGCCTCCGCCTCGGGGAAGACGCTCTCGGGCGCCTCGCCGGCGAGCAGGCGCTCGAACTGGTCCTTGTCGATGGTCTCGCGCTCGATGAGGAGCACCGAGAGCTGGTGGAGCTCGTCCATGTGCTGGGCGAGCACCTTGCGCGCGCGTTCGTGCGCCTCCTCGATGACGCGGCGGATCTCGTCGTCGATCTCGCGCGCGATCTCCTCGGAGTAGTCGGGCTCCGAGCCCATGTCGCGGCCGAGGAACGGCATGTCGTGGTTGCGCCCGAGCATGCGGGGGCCGAGCTTCTCGCTCATCCCGTAGCGCATGACCATGTGCTTGGACGTCGCCGTGACCTTCTCGATGTCGTTGGCGGCGCCCGTCGTCACCTCGTGGAAGACGAGCTCCTCCGCCGCGCGCCCGCCCAGGGTCATCGCCATCTGGTCCATGAGGGCTTGCTTCGTCGTCAGGAACTTGTCCTCGGCAGGAAGCGAGATCGTGTAGCCGAGCGCCTGTCCGCGGCTGATGATGGAGATCTTGTGCACGGGATCGCAGTTGGGGAGGTGGTGGCCGACGAGGGCGTGCCCCATCTCGTGGTAGGCGGTGACCTTGCGCTCGTGCTCGGAGAGAAGCCGCGTCTTCTTCTCGGGCCCGGCGATCACCCGCATGATCCCCTCTTCGAGCTCGAGATCGCCGATCGTCTTCCTGCCGCGGCGCGCGGCGAGCAGGGCCGCCTCGTTGACGAGGTTGGCGAGATCGGCGCCGGTGAAGCCGGGGGTTCCGGCGGCGAGCGTGTCGAGGTCGACGTCTCCGTCGATCGGCTTGCCCTTCGTGTGCACCTCCAGGATCTGGCGGCGGCCGTTGCGGTCGGGACGGTCGACGACGATCTGCCGGTCGAAGCGACCCGGGCGCAGCAGGGCGGGGTCGAGGATGTCGGGCCGGTTCGTGGCGGCGATCAGGATGATGTTGTCCTTCATCTCGAAGCCGTCCATCTCCACGAGGAGCTGGTTGAGCGTCTGCTCGCGCTCGTCGTGGCCGCCGCCGAGCCCGGCGCCGCGGTGACGGCCGACGGCGTCGATCTCGTCCATGAAGATGATGCAGGGGCTCGCCTGCTTCGCCTGCTCGAAGAGGTCGCGCACGCGCGAGGCGCCGACGCCGACGAACATCTCCACGAAGTCAGAGCCGGAGATGGAGAAGAACGGGACGCCCGCTTCGCCGGCGACCGAGCGCGCGAGCAGCGTCTTACCGGTCCCGGGCGGCCCGTAGAGGAGCACGCCCTTGGGGATGCGCGCGCCGAGCGCCTGGAACTTCTTCGGGTTCTCGAGGAACTCCTTGATCTCGTGCAGCTCCTCGACCGCCTCGTCCACCCCGGCAACGTCCTTGAACGTGATCTTGGGCGAGTCGGGCGCCATGCGCTTGGCGCGGCTCTTGCCGAAGCTCATCACCTTGGAGCCGCCGCCCTGCATCTGGTTCATGAGGAAGATCCAGAAGCCCAGGAAGAGGACGAACGGCAGCAGGTAGGTGAGGAACGACCACCAGGCCGACTCCCCAGTGCCTTTCGAGTCGAAGTTGATTCCCTGCTGGGCGAGCAGGTTCTCGAATTCGATCTGCGACTGATCGCTCGGGTAGTTGACCTTGGCCTTGGGCCTCTCCGGATCCGTGTAGACCGCCTCGATGGAGCGGCCCTTGGGGCTGAAGACGACCTGCTGGAACTGGTCCGGGTTCTCCTCGACCGCCTGCTGCAGCTGGTAGTAGGTCATCTTCGGCCCCTCTTCCTCCTGCGGAAGCAGCGTCCGCGAGGCCAGGTAGACCAGGAGGACGATGACGATGAGGGGGAAGAGTGCGCTGCGGAAGAAACGGCTCAAGGCGACCTCGGGCTTCGAGTTAAGGGTAGCAGTCTCCTATTCGGCGACAGGGCGCCGGCGGATGAGCTTTGTTACGTGCTTTCCTCGGCCTGCGCGGCCAGCTCGTCGCGGAGAACGGCCACGTAGGGGAGATTCCGGTATCGCTCGGCGAAGTCGAGGCCGTAGCCGATCACGAAGCGGTTCGGGATCTCGAAGCCGACGTAGCGGCAGTGGACGTCGTTCTCCCGCCGCTCGGGCTTCGTCAGGAGCGCGCAGATCTCGAGAGAGGCCGGCTCGCGCGCCTCCAGGTTCCGGAGGAGGTACGAGAGCGTGAGCCCCGAATCGATGATGTCCTCGACGACCAAGACGTTCCGGTCCTCGATGGAGATGTCGAGGTCCTTGAGGATGCGCACGACGCCCGACGAGTCGACCCCCGCGCCGTAGCTCGAGATGGCCATGAAATCGACCTCGCAGGGCACCTCGATCGCGCGCATGAGGTCGGCCATGAAGAAGATCGCACCCTTCAGCACGCCGACCAGCAGGAGGTCGCGGCCGCGGTAGTCGTCCGTGATCTCGGCCCCGAGCTCCGCGATCCGCCCCTGGAGCGTGTCCTCGTCGATGAGGATCTCCTCGACCGCGGCCGTGAGCTCGTTGACGCTGCTCACTCCGCCCGTGTCCCCGCGACGGCGTCCTCGTAGCCCCGTGCCGCCGCGAGGCCGGGAACGGCGACGACCTCGTCGCCCCGGACGACGAGCGGCCACGCCTCCCGCTCGGAGCGCGGGACCTTGGCGTCGACGAAGACGTCCTGGATCTTCCTCTCGCTGCCGGCGAGGCGGTCCCCGGCTCGCCAACCGCGAACCCTGAGGCCGGGCCTCATCGCCGTGAGCTCCCACTTTCCCCAGCGGATCGGCTGCTCCAGGGGGAGCGAGCGGGGAGCACTCTCGAGCCAGACGCTCTCGTACTCCCTCACCGCCACGCGGCCGTCACCCAGGTCGAGACGCTTCGAGCCCTCACGGGAGGCGAGCAACTCTAACAGCGCTCTCTCCAGCGGTCGTGGGAGGCGCTCGCCCCCTTCGAGCGCCGCCAGGATGTTCCTGTCGGCGCCGGGATGGAGACGGCGGAGCGCAGGCAGGATCTCGGCGCGGATGAGCCCGCGCGCCGTGTCCGGATTCGAGGAGTCCGTCCGGAAGGGGAGCCCCTCGGCGCGGCAGTAGGCGTCCGTCTCGTCGCTCCAGACCGTCAGAAGGGGCCGGACGATGCCGTCCTCGCGCCTGACCCGGATGCCCGTCATGGTCCCGCTCGAGGCGAGTCGGAAGAGGATCGTCTCCACCTGGTCCGACGCCGTGTGGCCGGTGGCGCGCAGCCGGTCGCGCGCGAAGCCGTAGCGAAGCTCGCGGAGCTCTGCCTCCGTGCGCCCTGGAGCCTCGACGATCTCGGCACCGAGGCGTTCACGGCAGAAGCGGGCGTCCTCCTCGGACTCCCCGCCTCGCAGCTCGTGGTTCACGTGGAGCGCGGAGACGCGGTAGCCGAGCTCCCGCAGGGCGTGCCAGAGGCAGGTGGAGTCGGGGCCTCCCGATACGAGGCAGGTGACGCCCCCGCCGGGCGGGATGAGGTCGTGCCGGCGGACGTGCTCCTCGATCCGCCCGCGCAGCGCAGCGGCGTCCACGCGCCCATTGTAGGAACGGGCGAACGCTCCTACTCTGAGAACGTGAGCGACGACACGTTCTCCGTCGACTGCTCGGCCGGCCGCTTGCAGGTGCAGTTCGGCTGGGACGGCTGGGTCGCCCTGACGGTCCCA
>JBOHAD010000186.1:0-3615 GCA_050697555.1 Gaiellaceae bacterium
CCTCCATATAATCGCGCCGCATGCCGCGTTACGGGCCGCCGGACGCCTTCGAGACGCCGCGCTTCTCCGGCCCGCGGACGTTCATGCGCCTGCCATACGTGCGCGATCTCGACGGCGTCGACGCCGCGGTCGTCGGCATCCCGACCGACGGCGCGGTCGTGTACCGAAGCGGGGCGCGCTTCGGCCCGGAGGGCATCCGGAGCGCCTCGGTCATGCTGCGGAGCTACAACCCGCTGCTGGCGGTGGATGTCGTCGAGCGGCTCTCGCTCATCGACTACGGCGACGTGCCCACGGTGCCGGGCTCGACGGCCGACTCCCTGGAGCGCTCGGCCGCGGCGCTGGAGGAGATCGCCCGCGCGGGCGTGACGACGCTCGGCCTCGGAGGCGACCATACGGTGCTGCTCGCCGAGCTGCGCGCGCTCGCGGCAGTCCACGGTCCTCTCGGGCTGGTCCAGCTCGACTCGCACCACGATCTGTGGGACGAGTACTTCGGGCAGAAGCTCTTCCACGGAAGCGTCGTGCGGCGGGCGGTCGAGGAGGGCCTGATCGACCCTGCACGGTCGATCCAGGCGGGCCTGCGCGGATCCCTGACGGAGGCCGCCGATGCCGACCTCCCGGCGCACTTCGGGCTCGAGGCGCTCTCCTACGAGGAGCTCGCGGCACTCGGGCCCGGCGGGTTCTCGCAACGGGTGCGCGACCGCGTCGGCGGCGGCCCCTGCTTCCTGTCCTTCGACATCGACTTCGTCGACCCGGCTTTCGCTCCCGGGACAGGGACGCCCGAGGTGGGGGGCCCGTCGAGCCGGGAGGCGCTCACCTACGTGCGCTCGCTGGCCGGTCTCGACTTCCGCGGCTTCGACTGCGTCGAGGTCGCGCCGCCCTACGACCCGGCCGCTGTCACGGCGTTCGTCGCGGCGAACGCCTGCTTCGAGATGCTCTCCCTGCTCGCCCTGCGCCGCTGATCCAGTCGGGGGTCGAGGGAGAGCCGCAATCGCGCTCCCCGTCCCGGTTTTCGGCCTCCGCGGCGGACGGGGCCTGCGGAAGGATTGTGCTACGCTGGCACGAAACAGGAGCCCTCAATGGGCCTTTCCGGAATCCTCACGCGTCCGTTCGGGCGGACGCCTACCTCTCAAGGAGCAATGCTGGGTCAGGTCATCGCCTTCGCCAACCAGAAGGGCGGCGTGGCCAAGACGACGACGACGCTGAACCTCGCCGTCGCCTTCAAGGAGCAGGGTTTCAGCGTCCTCGGGATCGACCTCGACCCTCAGGGCAACCTGACCATGAGCCAGGGAATGGACCCGGACACGGTCGAACGCTCGATGTTCGACGTGCTCGTCCATTCCGTGCCGATCGACGAGGTCATCCATCGCACGGAGATCGACCTCGCGGTCTCTTCGATCGATCTCGCGGGCGCGGAGCTCGCGCTCTCGAGCATGATCGGGCGCGAGCGCGCCCTTCAGAAGGCGCTGCTGCCGGTGCGCAGTCGCTACGAGTACGTCCTCATCGACACGCCGCCGTCGCTCGGGCTCCTGACGATCAACGCGCTCACCGCCTCCGACAGCGTCATCGTGCCGGTGCAGTGCGAGTACCTCTCCCTCCGGGGACTCGTGCAGCTCGAGAACACGCTCTCGATGATCCGGGAGAACCTGAACCCGACGGTCGAGATCCGTGGAATCCTCCCCACGATGTACGACGCCCGCACCCTGCACGGCCGCGAGGCGGTCGAGATGCTGAAGGAGAACTTCGGCGATCTGGTCTTCGACACCCGCATTCGCAAGACCGTGCGCTACGCGGAGGCGCCCGTGCAGGGAGCCTCGGTCCTGAAGTACGACCCGAGCGGATCCGCCGCCGAGGCGTACCGCGAGCTCGCAAAGGAGGTGCTCGATGGCGCGACGCCGCGCGAGCATGCGTGAAGGCCCCCTCGCGGAGCTCTTCCGTGCGACTGAAGCGGCCCAGCGCCAGGCCGAGAAGGGCGAGGAGCCCGGCCGGGCGCGCGCCGCCGAGCAGCAGGGCTCGCCTCCGCCGGAGGAGGCTCCGACCGTCGAATCGGCTGCGGGAGCAACGCCGTCGCCGCCTCCAACCGCGCCGCCGAGCAGTCCGCCCGCGCGTGAGCCGGCTCCGGAGCAGGAGCCGGCAGTCCCCCCACCGCGGCCGCCCCGGCAGGAACGGGCCGTGGAGGAGCCTCCCGTTCGGGCGTTCATCGAGCCGGCCCCGCGCCTGCGGACGACGCCCCGGCCCGAGTCGGCCGCCTACCTTGCCGTCATCCGCGTCGTCGGCGTGGGCGGAGCCGGCCTGAACGCGGTCAACCGCATGATCGAGGCAGGGATCTCCCAGGTTGAGTTCATCGCCGTGAACACGGACATCCAGCAGCTGAAGACGTGTGAGGCGCCGATCAAGCTGCACATCGGGCGTGAGCTGACGCAGGGGCTCGGGTCGGGCTCCGACCCGGGCATCGGCCGCCGCGCCGCCGAGGAGGCGGAGGACCAGATCAAGCACGTCCTCCGCGGCTCCGACATGGTCTTCGTCACCGCCGGCGAGGGCGGAGGGACCGGTTCGGGCGCCGCGCCGATCGTCGCGCGCCTGGCCAAGGACGTCGGCGCGCTCACGGTCGGCATCGTGACGATGCCCTTCCGCTTCGAGGGCACGCGCCGCCGCTCCCAGGCGGAGGAGGGGGCGGACGCGCTCCGCGAGGTCTGCGACACGGTCATCCTGATCCCCAACGACCGCCTGCTCGAGGTGCTCGACCGCTCGACGTCGATGCTCGACGCCTTCCGCATCGCCGACGACGTCCTCCGCCAGGGCGTCCAGGGCATCTGCGACCTGATCACGATGCCGGGCCTCATCAACCTCGACTTCGCCGACGTGCGCACCGTCATGACCAACGCGGGCTCGGCGCTCATGGGCATAGGCTTCGCCACGGGCGAGAACCGGGCGCAGGAGGCCGCCGAGCGGGCGCTCCGCTCGCCGCTCATCGACACCGAGCTCGTGGGCGCGAAGGGGATCCTCCTCTCGATCGCGGGGGGCGAGGACCTGACGCTCCTCGAGGTGAACGAGGCCGCGGAGGTGATTCGCCGCGGCGCCACCGAGGACACGAACATCATCTTCGGTGCGACGATCGACGAGCGCCTCGCCGGGCAGGTGTGGGTGACTGTGGTCGCCACGGGCATCGGCAAGCCGAGCGAGCGCCCGCGCGGACTCCAGCCGCCGCGCGAGCGTGAGCGCGAGCCGGAGCCCGACCCGCTCGAGCCGCCGAGCTTCCTGAGCGAGCTTTAGTCCGGCCGGCGGGGCGCTACCCTCTCCTCATGAAGGGCGCCGTCGCCGCCGGCCACCCGCTGACCGCGCGGGCGGGCGCGCGCATCCTGGAGGAGGGCGGCAACGCGGTCGACGCGTGCATCGCCGCCGCCTTCGTCTCCTGGGTCGCGGAGAGCCCCCTCACCGGCCCTGGGGGCGGCGGCTTCATGCTCGTGCACCGAGCTCGCGACCGCAGTGATCGCCTCCTGGACTTCTTCGTCGCGATCCCCGGCCGGGGGCTCGGCGCCGGCGAGGGCGGCGAGATGGTCGTCGTCGAGGTTCCCTTCGACGAGCGCACGCTCCAGGTGTTCCGGATCGGCGCCGCCG
>JBOHAD010000187.1:0-3572 GCA_050697555.1 Gaiellaceae bacterium
CGGCGTGAGGCGCTCCTCGAGCGCCCCGAGCACGAGCTCGACCGGGACCGCGTAGCCGCCGCGGCCCGTGCGGGTGCCCCCGAAGATCATCGCCACGACACGGCCCCGCCGGTCGACGACCGGCCCGCCGCTCTCGCCCGGCTCGACGCGACCGCGCAGCGGGACGACGACTCGCGGGCGGACCCGCTGCTCGTAGGCGTCCGGGGCGAGCACTGTGCGTGGATCCCCCGCCGTCCCCGCCGTCGCCGTGAGGCCGCCGTTGCGCGGGTAGCCGAGCAGCGCGACCGGCCGCGGCAGCTCCACATCGGGACCCGTTCGCAGCGGGGCCGTTCGCAGCCCGCGTACGCGGAGGAGAGCGACGTCGTTCGCCGCGTCCACGTAGACGGGCTGCGCGCCGAGGCTCTGGCCGTTGAGAGCGAGTATGCGCGTGCGCTCCTGTCCGGCGATCACGTGGGCGTTCGTGGCCACCAGCCCGCGGCCCACGACCCACCCCGACCCCTGCGTCCCGACTCCGCACGCCGTCCCCTGCACCTTGAGCACGGCGGCCGCGGCCGCTTCGGCCGCGGGGCTCCGGAGCACGCTCGGGTCCGGCGGGGGAAGACCGCCGCCCAGCCCGGGAAGGAGCGGAAGCGGATCGAAGCGGTTGAGCGCGGCCAGGACGGAGTCCGGCGGCACCGCCCGCACGAGCGTCGGCAGGATCGTCGAAGCGCGAACCTCCCCGCGCAGGCCGAGCGCCGGCTGCTGGAGCGCGAGAACCGCGACGAGCCAGCCGAGCGCGAGCCCGAGGAATCCCCCCGCGACGACGCCGCCGACACGGTCGACGACGGCGAGGCCTGGACGCGTCGCCAGAAAGCTGCGCACCGGCTGACCGAGGGCGGCTCCCACGGCACCCAGGACGAACGCTCCGACGAGCGCGCCGGTGAGCCCCGCGAGCGGCGTCCACGGGGAGTTCTCCGAGAGCAGGTGCGGCGCAATGAAGGAGCCCAGGACGGCGCCCAGGAAGAGGCCGCCGAGGGAGAGACCCTGAGCCGCAAATCCGCGGTAGAAGCCGAGGAAGGCGAAGAGCGCGACGCCGAGCAGAAGAAAGACGTCAGCGACGTTCACGCCGACCAGCATACGGACAGCGTTAGACCACGAGGTTGACGAGCCGGCCCGGGACGACGATCGCCTTGCGGACCGGCTTGCCGTCCAGGTGCGAGCGGACGCGCGGCAGCTCCTTCGCGCGCGCGACGAGCTCGTCCTCGGAGAGGTCGACCCCCACCTCCACCCGAGCGCGGACGCGCCCGTTCACCTGGACGACGAGCTCGAACGTCTCCCGCTCGAGCATGGCCGGGTCCGGCTCGGGCCACGGCTCCTCCCAGAGACGCTCGTGACCGAGCCGCTCCCAGAGCTCCTCCGCGATGTGCGACGCGTACGGCTGGACGAGCGAGACGGCCGTCTCCGCCGCGAAGCGCGCGGCGGGATCGCCCGGGCTGCGCGAGAGCTCGTTCACGAGCTCCATGACGGCCGCAATCGGCGTGTTGAGCGCGAAGCGCCGGCCGATGTCGTCCGTCACCCTGGCGATCGTCGCGTGCGTCTTGCGTGCGAGCGGCGTGTCCGGAACCTCGCCCGCCGGATTCGAAGCCTGCTCCAGCGTGACGCGCCAGAGGCGGTTCAGGAAGCGGACGATCCCCTCGAAGCCGGCGTCCTGCCATTCCGCGTCCTGCTCGACGGGGCCGATGAAGAGGAGGTAGAGCCGGCAGGCGTCGGCCCCGTAGCGCTCGACGTACTCGTCCGGGACGATCACGTTGCCCCGCGACTTCGACATCTTCGCCCCGTGGTAGTGGAGCATCCCCTGCGTGAAGAGCCGGGCGAACGGCTCGCGGAAGCCGACGAGCCCGATGTCGTTCATCACCTTCGTGAAGAAGCGTGCGTAGAGCAGGTGGAGGATCGCGTGCTCGACCCCGCCGATGTACTGGTTGACCGGCAGCCAGTAGTCGGCCATTGCATGGTCGAAGGCCTCCCGGTCGTTCTGAGCGTCGCAGTAGCGGATGAAGTACCAGGAGGAGTCGACGAACGTGTCCATCGTGTCCGTCTCCCGCCGCGCAGCGCCGCCGCAGCGCGGACACGTCGTGGCCACCCATTCCTCGGCCGCGGCGAGCGGCGAGCGTCCCTTCGGCAGGTATTCGCGGATCTCCGGAAGGAGCACGGGCAGATCCTCCCCCGGCACGGGGACCAGCCCGCACTCGTCGCAGTAGAGGATCGGGATCGGGCAGCCCCAGTAGCGCTGCCGCGAGAGGAGCCAGTCGCGCAGCCGGTAGCCGACGGCCGGCCGCCCGCGGCCACGGGACTCGAGCCACTCGACGATCGCCTCCTTCGCCTCCGGGCTCGACATGCCCGAGAACTGTGCCGAGTCGACGAGCTTCTCGTCCTCGGAGTGGCCGACGTAGGCGGCCGCCTCTTCCGGCTCGCCGTCCGCCGGCACGACCACCACCTTGACGGGCAGCTCGTAGCGCTCGGCGAAGGCGTAGTCCCGCTGGTCGTGGGCGGGCACGGCCATGATCGCGCCGGTCCCGTACTCCATGAGGACGTAGTCGGAGATCCAGATCGGGAGGCGGTGGTCGTTCACGGGATTCGTGACGAAGCGGCCTGTGAAGACACCCGTCTTCTCCTTCTCCGGGTCGGCACGTTCGACGGCCGGGCGGGCGGCCGCGTGGCGCGCGTAGTCGAGGATCTCCTCGGCGTGTGGGCTCCCCTCGACCAGCTTCGGGACCAGGGGATGCTCCGGCGCGAGCACGAAGAACGTGGAGCCGAAGAGCGTGTCCGGGCGCGTCGTGAAGACGGGGAGGTCGACGTCGAGCTCGTCGATCCGGAAAACGACCTCCGCCCCTTCCGAGCGCCCGATCCAGTTCCGCTGCATGGTGAGGACGCGCTCCGGCCAGGACTCCAGCAGCGCCATCTCCTCGAGCAGCGTGTCGGCGTACGCGGTGATGCGGAAGAACCACTGCTCGAGGTTTCGCACCTCGACCTCGGCCCCGCAACGCTCACAGCGGCCGTCGATCACCTGCTCGTTGGCGAGCACCGTCTGGTCGTTCGGGCACCACTTGACCGGCGCCTCCTTGCGATAGGCGAGGCCGGCCTCGTAGAAGCGGAGGAAGAGCCACTGCGTCCACCTGTAGTACTCGGGCTCGTGCGTGGCCAGCACGCGATCCCAGTCGATCGCCCACCCCATTCGCTCCATCTGACCGCGGATGGCGGCGATGTTCCGCTCCGTCACGTCGCGGGGGTGCCCACCCTCCTTGATCGCCGCGTTCTCGGCCGGCAGCCCGAAGGCGTCGAACCCCATCGGGCGCATGACGGCGTAGCCGTGCCGGCGGCGGAAGTGGGCGACGACCTCGCCCAGCATGTAGTTGCGGACGTGCCCCATGTGCAGCTCGCCCGACGGGTACGGGAGCATCTCGAGCACGTACGTCTTCCGTGCGTCCCGGTCGAGCTCGCCTGGGTCCGGATTGGGCACGTAGAAGGCGCGCTCGCGCTCCCACACGTCCTGCCACTTCCGCTCGATCGTCTCCGGGTCGTATCGCTCCATGTCC
>JBOHAD010000188.1:0-3560 GCA_050697555.1 Gaiellaceae bacterium
ACGGCGAGGACGAGCCCACGACGCACCTTCATGTTCATCTTAGACGGGAGAGCGGTCAAGATTCTTCACGCGTGTCGTTCGTCTCCCCCACCCTGCCTCCTTCAGGCCCGTGATCGTCTCGCTCCACGTCGCCTCCGGCGCCCTCGTCGGAACGCTGGCCGGCTCCCGCGCCGGCGCGCTCGCGCTCGGACCGCTCGCCCACCTGCTGGGAGACCGCATGCCGCACCACGACATTCCCTCGCGCCGGTTCGAAGTCGCGAGCGGAACCGCCGCCGTGCTCCTCCTCGCCGCGCGGCTCGGGCCCCTCGACCCCGCCGTCGTCGGCGCCGTCGCCGCCTCCGTTCCGGACGTCGAGCACGTCGTCCGCCTTCCGCGCCCGGGAGGGCGCAAGCTCTTTCCGAGCCATCGCTTCTACGGCTGGCACCGCGCAGGCGGCGTCCCGGCCTGGGCCCAGCTGCTCGCCGCCGGCGCGATTCTCGGCGCCCTGGCGGCGCGGGCCCGAAGGCCGGTGTCTAGCCGGGCTCCGTAGGCAGGTACACCTCGTCGAGCTCCCCGCCCTCGGCGATGTGCTCGACGATCATGCGGTCGGTCAGCCACTCGACGGGCGCGCGATCGTCCGTGAGCGGCGTCTCGACGCTCCGGACGGCCTCCAGGCCGTCCTGGAAGAGCGGCACGAGCGACTCGAGCGCCGGAGGCGCGTCCTCCACCCGCTCGACGAGCTCCTCCCGCGGGAGAGGCCGGTCGAGGCCGAGCATGAGCTCGTTGAAGCGGAGCGGCTTCCAGCGCCAAGCCTGCGGGAACGCAGAGAGGACGGTGCTCCCGATCGCCTCAGAGAGGAGATCGTCCTCCGGAACCGAGGCGACGTTCAGGGCGACCACGCCGCCGGGGCTCAGATGCTCTCGAACGGCCTCGAAGAACTCTCGCGTGGCCAGGTGGAACGGGATGTACGGCTGGTGGTAGGCGTCCACGACGATGACGTCGTACTGCTCGTCGGTCAGCTCGAGGTAGGGCCGTCCGTCCGCGCCGATGACCTCGAGCCTCGGGTTGTCGCCGAGGCCCATGTAGCGGCGCGCCGCCTCGCTCACTTCGGGGTCGATCTCGACCCCGTCGATCTCGACGTCCGGGTAGAGCTCGCCGTAGGCGCGCGCGACCGTCCCGCCGGCGTTCCCGATCACGAGCATGCTCTCGGGCGGCCGGTCGAGGAGCGGCGGGACGAGCAGGAAGGTGTCCCACACTCCGCCCGTCAGGACGCTGTCCGGATGCCAGACCGAGTGGACGGCGATGCCCTCGTTCAGATGGAGGGCGCGCGAGCCGTCGCTCCGCTCGACGATCTGGATGTACTGGTACGAGGACTCGGTCTCGAACAGGAGGCCCTCGCTGGCCTTGATCGTGCCCGGCGGGATGAGGAGGAGGGCGACGGCCGCGAGCGTGAGGAGCTGCCAGCGCGCCCCGAGGAGGAGCGCCGACGCGAGCACGAGCAGCGCCGCGGATCCCAGCATCGTCCGCTGGGTGCCGAGGAGCGGGATGGTCACGATCGCCGAGAGGAAGGTGCCGACGATGCTCCCCACCGTCGAGAGCGCGTAGAGGCGGCCGGCGACCGTGCCGGCCTCCCCCACGTTCTCGAGCGCGAGGCGGATGGCAAACGGGGCGACGGCGCCCAGGAGCGTGATGGGAAGGGCGAAGAGCGCGAGCGCCGCGAAGAAGGAGCCGACGACCGCCCCCACCGAGACGGCGTCCAGCCCGCGGACCGCGAGGTCGAGGATCGGGCGGGCGACGAACGGCGTCAGCGCGACGGCGAGCGCCGCGACCAGGATCATGCCGCCGAGGAGGCGCGGGTCGGGACGCCGGTCGGCGACCTTGCCGCCCAGCCAGTAGCCCACCGAGAGGTAGACGAGGATGAGCCCGATGATGTTCGCCCACACGATCGTCGAGCTCCCGAAGTAGGGCGCGAGGAGGCGCGAGGCGGCGATCTCGGTCGCCAGCGTCCCCGCGCCGCCGGTGAAGACGACCACGCCCAGTCGCAGGCGCCCGACTGCCGCAGCCGTGGCCGGCGCGGCCGACACTCCGTCCATTGCGGGCATCTGCTTAGGGTGCCAGCCGCAGGCAGACGATTGCGCAGTCGTCTGCGAGGTCGCCGCCCGCAAAGGCGCGGCAGTCGGCGAGGATCGCCTCCGCGAGCTCCTGCGCGCCCAGGTGGCCTCGGGCCGCGAGCAGCCGGTCGAGCCGCTCCTCGCCGTAGAGCTCGCCGTCCCGCCGCGCCTCGAGGACCCCGTCCGTGAAGAGGACGACGGACGAGCTGGGCAGGAGGCGGAGACGCTCGGCCGGGTACTCCTGTCCGGTCTCGATCCCGAGCGCGAGCCCCAGGGCCTCGAGCTGGGTCACGCGCCCATCGGGAGTGACGACGCGCATGGCGGGATGGCCCGCGCTCGCGCACGCCACCTCTCCGGTCGCGGGATCGACAAGGACGTAGAGCATCGTGATGAACTTGCCGGGCTCGATCTCCTCGACGACGACCTCGTTCGCGTTGGCCAGGAAGGCGGAGGGGTCGGGATGGTTGCGCGCGAGCGCCCGGAAGCTGAACTTCGCCATCGCCATGTCGGCGGCCGCCTGGATGCCCTTGCCGAGCACGTCTCCGATCACGACGGCGAGGCGACCCTCGTCGAGGGAGAGGAAGTCGTACACGTCCCCTCCCACGTCCACGCGCGCGGAGGACTGGTACACGTGCCCGACCTCGAGCCCCGGGACCGCGGGCAGCGCTCGGGGCAGGAGCGAGCGCTGCATCGTCTCGGAGAAGTCCTTCTGCTGCTGGTAGAGGCGGGCGTTGTCGATGGCAAGCGCGGCCTGGGCGGTCACGGTCATGGCGGCGTCGACCGTGTCCTGCGCGAGCGGGCGCGTCGGGTCGAGCGAGAGGAGCGTGAGAGTGCCGAGCACCTCCGCGGGCGTGGCCAGCGGAAGCACCGCGGCCGTCGAGCCCTGCTGGAGGAACGGCTCCAGCAGCATGTGCTCGTCTCGCGCGGCCGGCGTCCCCGGACGCAGCAGCACCGCCCGCTTCGAGCGCATGAGCCGGCGGGCGAGCGGCGCGCTGAGGGGCTGCGGGCGGGAGAGCATCACCTCCGCCGCGGCGCGGATCTTGCGATCGGCGACGTAGATCGCCCGCGCCTCGAGCGCGGCGCCGCGCTCGTCGGGCAGCCGGATCAAAGCGGCGTCCAGGTCGAAGAGCTCGACCATCGTCTTGGCGACGGCGTCCAACGTCGCCTGCAGCGAGAGGCTCTCGGCGAACGAGTGGGAGATCTCGTAGAGGCCGCGCAGCTGCCGGGCCGCACGCCGCTCGGACTCGAGCGTCTGCTCGAGGATTGCGCCGAGCTCCTTCGTGCGCTCGTGCAGGCGCGCGTTCTGGACCGCGACGGCGAGCTGGCTCGAGAGGGCGACGAGCATCCCCTCCTCTCCCTCGCGGTACGGCCGCGCGCGAGTCTTGAAGACCGCGAGGGCGCCGATCACCTCGTCGTGGACGATGAGCGGGACGAAGAGCGCTCGGCGAATGCCGCTCTCGTCGAGCACCG
>JBOHAD010000189.1:0-3544 GCA_050697555.1 Gaiellaceae bacterium
CGCCGTCGTCGGCGACGTCGTCCACCCTCCGCGCGAATGCGTAGAGGGCCGCGATCGCCCGACGCTTGGGACGCGGGAGGAGCATGATCCCCCAGGCGAAGTTCCGCGCCTCGCGACGCGTGATCCGGCCGACTTCCCTGTAGGCCTCCGCGACGGTCATCGGCGGTGGAGGACCTCCAGCAAGGCGAGTCTCGCGAAGGTCCAGCGGGACGGCGCCGGTCGGCCCGCGAAGACGTCCCAGCCCGAGCGCTCGAGCGCGTCCAATGCGGCGAGGCCCCCGCGGGCGTAGAGCGCCACGGACAGCCCCGGCCGCCGGTCGAGTGCGTCAGCGAGCGGGAGCCCCCGCAGGAGGAGCTCCCGGGCGCGTTCGCCCTCGAAGCGCAGGAGAGCGGCCACGCGATCCGTCAGCGGCCCGGCGAGGTCCTCGTCGCGCACCCCGAAGCGGCGGAGATCCTCCTGGGGCAGGTAGACGCGACCGAGAGCGAGGTCGCGGGGTGGGTCCTGGAGGAAGTTGACGAGCTGGAGCCCGGTGCAGACCGAGTCGCTCAGCGCCACCAGCCCGGGCTCGCCTAAGCGGCCGTAGACCGCGAGCACGAGGTGTCCGACCGGGTCGGCGG
The DNA here is from genome assembly GCA_050697555.1 of Gaiellaceae bacterium. GTDB lineage: Bacteria > Actinomycetota > Thermoleophilia > Gaiellales > Gaiellaceae > DASQWP01. The sequence goes on from JBOHAD010000189.1 coordinate 618, forward strand.
AGTAGGTGCAGTACACGCGCACGTCCTCCCACGTCTCGTAGCGGCTCGTCCTCTGGTCGATCCGGTTGGCCTCGATCAGGCGGCGCAGGGGCTCGAGAGGGAGGGCGCGGGCCGCGATCGTGGCGTGCAGCCGCCGCATGATCTCGGTCCTCGGCGGCCCCTCCAGCTCGCGGTCGAGCTCGTCGAGGAGCGCGGTTCGGTCGCCCGTCGCCTCGTCCCCGAGGTTGTCGACGAGGCGGGCGAAGCCGTAGATCGCACGCAGGTGGGGCCGTGCCCAGCGGGGAGCGACCAGGGACGCGACGGGAAAGTTCTCGCCGCGCGCCCGCGCGTCGATCCGCTCGGCGGCGAGCTCGGGGGCGTCCAGGAGTCCCGACGGCATAGGGTCCATTCTCCCATGGAGACCCGCCGCCTCGGCACGAACGGCCCGGAGCTCCCCGTCGTCGGGCTCGGCACGTGGTTGACGTTCGACGTCGGTCCCGAGCGGCAGCCGATGGCCGAGGAGGTCGTCGGCGCGATCCTCGACGAGGGCGCCACCGTCGTCGACTCGTCCCCGATGTACGGTCGCTCCGAGGCCGTCCTCGGGCGGGCGCTCGAAGGGCGACGCGACGAGGCCTTCGTCGCCACGAAGATCTGGACCGAGTCCGAGGACGCACGAGGCCAGCTCGACGACCAGCTCGGCTTCTACGGCGGACGCATCGACCTCGAGCAGGTGCACAACCTCGTCGCCTGGGAGGAACATCTGCCCTGGCTGGAAGGGGAGCGCGGCGCCGGCCGGATCGGGTTCCTGGGAGCGACTCTGGGCCGCCAGGCTCGCTTCGACGAGCTCGCTCGCGCCATGCGCACGGGTCGCCTCGACGCCGTGCAAGTGCCCTACAACCCGCTCGAGAAGGAGGCTGAGGAGGACATCTTGCCGCTCGCCGAGGAGCTCGGGCTCGGCGTCCTCGTCATGCGGCCCCTTGGCGGCGACCGGGTCGAGATCCCGCCGCCGCCGGCGGAGGAGCTCGAGCCGCTCGGGGTCGAGAGCTGGGCTCAGGCCCTCCTCAGGTGGGCCCTCTCCGACGCGCGCGTCACCGTCGTGATCCCCGCGACGACGAACCCCGAGCACGCACGTGAGAACGCGCGCGCCGGCTCGCCGCCCTGGTTCGACGCCGACCGGCGCCGCTTGGTGGAAGAGCTCGCACGGGGCTAAGGCTTCACGCCCGCATCGGGCAGAATCCAAGCCGATGCCCGAGCAGTGGACCGACGAGCAGCGCTCTGCGTTCGAGCGCGACGGCTTCCTCATCGTCGAGGAGGCGTTCATCGACGAGCGCGCAGTCGAGCTCCTGCGCGATCGCTTCGACCGTCTCTTCGCCGGCGAGTACGAGACGGGCATCCGCCCGGACGAGGTCAACTGGGTGGCCGGGCGCGACCCGGAGGACCGCACGCGGCAGATCTGCAACGGCTGGAAGGCGGACCCCTGGATCGCCGCCCAGGTGCTCTCCGAGCGGACGGGCCGCCTCGCCGCCGAGCTCATGGGCTGGGACGGAGTGCGGATCGACCAGGACAACTGCATCTGGAAGCCGCCGGGTACGAAGTCGCTCGGCATGCACCAGGACGGCAGCTACCTGGACTACCTCGTTCCACCGGAGATGATCACGTGCTGGATCGCGCTCGACGACACGTCGGCCGAGGCGGGGACGATCACGTACGCACGCGGCTCGCACCGGTGGCCCCGGGCGGGCGAGAACCGAGGCGAGTTCCACGCGCCCGACGACTGGCTCGCTCCCGTGCGCCGCGCCGTCCCCGCGGGGCAGGACGTCGAGGTCGTGCCGATCGTCGTCCGGGCGGGAGGCGCCGCCTTCCACCATCACAACACCTTCCACGCCGTCGGTTCACCGCCGGGCGGCCATCTCGCATCTCGTCCCCGCGGACGCCGAGTTCCACCCGGTGAACGTCGACCCCGTCTACTCCCGCTACCGCCGGGTCGGCGACACGACGATGGACGAGTCCTTTTTCCCGCTCGTCTGGACGAGCGACGGCCGCCGCTCAGCCTGGCTCGACGCCGAGCTCCCGCAGGACCTCGGCCGTGTGCTCGCCGAGAGCGGGAACCGACCCTAGCTCCGGCCGGTCTCCGCCGACGAGAAAGGGGTTGCCGATCGTCGGGAGGGCTCCCGCCGGAGAGCCGACCTCGGCCACGAGGCGGTTGTGCACGAGCTGGGGATGCTCCATGACGTCCCGCAGGTCGTTGACGGCGCCACAGGGGACGCGGGCGGCCTGGAGGCGCTCGAGCCACTCGGCCGCCGAGCGTGTGGCGAGCACGTCCTCGAGCAGCGCCTCCAGCTCGTCGCGGTGGGCGACCCGGTCTTCGTTGGTCGAGAAGCGCGCATCGTCTGCGAGCTCGGGGCGGGCGAGGACCTGCTCGCAGAGAGCCCGCCAATGCGCCCTCGAAAGGACGGCCAGCCCGACGAGCCGCCCGTCGGCCGCCGCGTAGGGCCCGTAGGGGCAGAAGTGCGGGTGGCGCATGCCGGTTCGCGCCGGAAGTTCACGCCGGTGCCACCAGAAATGGGGGAAGTAGCCGAGCCAGTCGAGCATCACGTCGAAGAGCGAGACGGCGACGCGGACGCCCTCGCCCGTGCGCTCGCGTCGCACGAGCGCCGCCAGCGTGGCGACGGCGGCATAGCTCCCGGCGCCGACGTCGCAGACCGAGATGCCCATGCGCGCGGGAGCCTCCGGGCTCCCGGTCAACGAGATGAGGCCGGTCTCCCCCTGCATGACGAGGTCGTACGCGTTCCTGCGCGCATACGGGCCGTCCGGCCCGTAGCCGGAGATCTCCACGTAGACGACGTCGGGACGGAGCGCCCGCACCGCCGTTTCGTCCAGAGCGACACGCTCCGCCCAGCCTGGCGTCGCGTTCTGGAGGACGACGTCGCTCGCCCCGACCAGCGCCT
>JBOHAD010000190.1:0-3504 GCA_050697555.1 Gaiellaceae bacterium
ATCCTCGCGCGTGCTCGCGTCGACGTCGCGGTGGTACTCGAGCATCCCCGGCTCGAAGGCGAGGGCGAGGAAGGCGCAGACCTCGCGCAGGCGGCGCTCGGGCTCGGCGACGAGATCCTCGTAGCGGAGCTCGAGAGAGCGGTCGTGGGCGACGGTCGCGCCGAAGCAGCGCGCGGCCCTGACCTCGAAGTCCCACTGGCAGGCGAAGTCGCCGAGTCCGCGCGGACGGGCCCAGTTGAAGCGGGGGCGCCGGCGCATGGCGAGGAACGAGAGCGCCGCGTCGCGACCGTCGCGGACGATGTGGACGTACCGCGCACCGGGGAAGACCGTCTCCAGCAAGTCGAGGCGCTGCATATACGCGGGCGTCTTGTCGCCGAACCGCGCCTTTCCGCGCGTGTCCGAGTACGCGCGGTAGACGGCGCCGATCACGTCGGTGAAGGAGGGCTCGGCCGCCAGCCGGCGGCGGACGTCGTCGGGCATCACCCCCCACTCGCGCACGCGCGCCAAGCGCCCGATGTCCGCGAGGATCGCCTCGCGGTCGGGCCGAGGGCCGTGACGGTCCCACAGCTGCGGGATGAAGTAGGACTCGCTCGGGATCGCGAGCTCGGAGTGGCGGTCGAGCATCTCCTTGAGCAGCGTGGTGCCGCTCCGGGAGACGCCGAGGACGACGACGGGCGGCCCCGAGGCGGGGGTCGTCACCTCGGCTCGAGGCCGTAGATCCGCTTGTACCCGGTGAGGTAGAGCCGCTCCTCGTCCGCCGAGACGGGCGTGTACTGTCCGTCCGGGAACTCCCACACCTTGCGCCCGCTCCTCGCGTCGAGCGCGAACGTGCGCTCCTCGAGCGTGGAGAAGTAAACGAGGCCGGCCACGACGGTCGGGGCCCCCGAGATCGACCCGCCCGCGTCGAACGACCAGCGGACGTCACCCGTCCCCGCGTCGAGGGCGTACAGGCGCCCGTCGTAGGAGCCGGCGTACACGGTCCTGTTCCACACGGCGGCCGACGAGTACACGAAGTCGCCCGTCGCCCGGGCCCAGAGAAGGCGGCCGCTCCTCGCTCCGAAGGCGTAGACGCGCCCGTCGGTGTTGCCGATGAAGACGCGTCCGTACGCGACGGCGGGGTTGGCGTAGAAGTTGCCGACGCCGCCGGCCTCCCAGAGCAGCTCTCCCGTCCGCGCCTCGACCGCATAGACCTTGTCGTCGTAGGAGCCGAAGAAGATCGTCCCCCGCGCGTAGGCCGGGGCGCTCTTGATCTTGTCGCCGGTCTCGAACGTCCACTCGACCTCCTGCGTCTCGACGTCGAGGGCGTACATCTTCTTGTCCCAGGAACCGAAGTAGAGGACGCCGTCCAGAAGTAGCGGGGACGACTCGATCACGCCCGCGCGGAAGCGCCAGAGCTCCTCGCCCGTCTCGGCGTCCATCGCGACCATGAACCCCGGTGCATCCTGGTCGTGCTCGCGGCACGGGTGGGGATCCATGAGCCCCTGGTAGACGACGCCGTCTGCCACGACCGGCGAGGCGGCCGTGCAGAGGCCGAAGTCCTTCTCCCAGGCGATGTTCCCCGTCTCGCCCTCGACCGCGAGGAAGCGTCCGTTGTTCGTCCCGAAGTAGAGCCGGCCGTACGCGACGACCGGCGGGAACTCGAGCAGGCTCCCAGCGCGCACCCGCCAGAGCCTCTCGAATGGAGGCCGCAGGCGGAAGTCGGGCGCGAAGCGCGTCCGCGCGTCGTCGTACCCGTAGGTGGGCCAGGGGATCTCGCGCACCGTCCTCTCCGGGCGCGTCGTGGCTCCCGGCGCCTCCGACGTCTCGAACTCGAGCGAGGCGGAGCCGCGAATCGTGCCTGGGTTCCGCTCGTTCCAGACGACGATCCCCGCCACCGCCGCCCCCGCGGCGAAGAGGGCCAGGACGACGAGGGCGACGACCCACCGCCTCCTCGTCATCGCCGCCGCCTCGGGTCGAGCGCCCAGATGCGCTTGGCGCCGTGCAGGAGGAGGCGTTCTCCGTTCCCCGAGATGGGGACGTACTCGCCGTAGGGGGAGCTCCACACCTGGCGCCCCGTGCGCCAGTGCCAGGCGGTGGTCCGGTTATCGATGCTGGCGGCGTAGACGACGCCCGCGACGACTTGGACCGCGCCAGAAACGCGGCCGCCTGCGGGGCGGGTCCAGAGGATGCGGCCCGAGCGTGCGTTCACGCAGTAGACGAGGCCCTCGTAGGTTCCGAAGTAGACGCGGTTGCGGAAGACGGCGGGCGACGAGTAGGTGTAAGCGCCGATCGGGATGCGCCAGAGCCGCCGCCCGGTCCGCGCGGAGAGCGCCGACATGCCGGAGAACACCGACGGCGCGAAGACGCGGCCGCCGGCGACGGCGACCGTCCCGTACACCCTGGTCCCGGCGCTCCCGGTCCAGATCACGCGTCCCGTGCGCACGTTCAGGGCGAAGACGCGACCGGAGTAGTCACCGATGTAGAGGCGGTTGCCGACGAGCGTCGGGCTGCCCGTGATCTTGACGCCGCCGCGGAACGTCCAGCGGGGACGACGGCGGTCGAGGTCGAGGGCGTAGACGTTCCCGTTCGCGGCGCCGAAGTACGCGATCCCGTTTCGGATGACAGGCGACGGCTCCGCTCGCCCCGTGGAGAAGCGCCAGCGCACCCGGCCGGTGTCCATGGAGACGACCTTGACGTCGCCGGGGCTCATCGAGGTCGTCACGAGCACGCGGCGCTTCGGGTCGAGGCCCGGTGAGGACGCCATGCGCGTCCCGACGCGCTTGCGCCAGAGGGTCCGTCCGCTCTTCATGGAGAGGGCGTAGAGGAAGCCGTCGATGTTGCTGACGTAGGCGACGCCGTTCCAGACGATGGCGGAGAACTCGAGGAGGCTGCGGAGGTTCCGCTTCCAGACGACCCGGAATGGGGGCCGGAGCTTGATCCCCGAGTGCACCTGGGTTCGCGCAGGGTTCACTCCGTACATCGGCCACTGGAGGCTCGGGCGCCAGAGCCGGACCTTCTGGGCGCGGCGCTCGCGGAAGCTGAGGCGGACGGCTTCGGTCCCGTACCCCCGCGCGGAGACGCGGACGGTGACCTTCCGCCCCCGCGGCGCGCCGAGCTCGGCGACCCCGTCGTCACTCGTTCGCGCGTTCTGCCCTTGAACGACGACGCGCGCGCCCGCGACGGGCTTGGACGTGTCGCCGTCGAGGACGCGAACGGCCGTCTCGGGGGCGGGCGGGGGCGCCGGTGCCTCCTGTGCCTCCGTCTCGGGCGCAGCCTGTGGCGGCGAGCGGCTCTCCTCCTCTCCCTCGTCCTCGCCCGAGCACGCCGCGACGCCGAGCGCGAGGGCGACGGCAGCGAGCAAGAGAGCCGGGCGGAGTCGACGAACGCGAGTCATCGTCGGAAACAGCCACGGAGGGTACCGGCGCCGCCGGAGCAACCGCGCCGATCCTATGATCGGCCCGTGGGCGCCAACCGTGCAGCGCAGCAGGCCGTGCCGATAGTCGGCGTCGGCGCCGGCACCCACGC
>JBOHAD010000191.1:0-3495 GCA_050697555.1 Gaiellaceae bacterium
GCGCGTTCGCGGGCCTCTACGCGCTCGACGCCGAACGGTTGCTCGCGGCGACGACGGATTCCGTCGGGACGAAGCTGATCCTCTCGCGGCGCGCGGGCCGCCTCTTCGACGCGGGGGTCGACCTCGCTGCACATTGCGTCAACGATGTCCTGACGACCGGCGCCGAGCCGCTCTTCTTCCTGGACTACGTCGCTTCCGGCGAGCTCGACCTCGAGGACGTCGCAGAGCTCGTCGAGGGTGCGGCATCCGTGTGCCGCGAGGCGAGTTGTGCCATCGTCGGCGGCGAGACGGCCGAGCTGCCCGGGATCTACCGCGAGCGCGAGCTCGATTTCGCAGGGACGTGCGTGGGGCTGGTGCGGCGGGCGGACCTGGTCGACGGCTCGCGCTGCGAGCCGGGCGACGTCGTCCTGGGGCTGCCGTCGGCGGGCCTGCACGCGAACGGGTTCACGCTCGTGCGCCGACTGCTCGGGGAGGAGGACTTCGACGCCGACCTCCTGCTCGCGCCGACGCGGCTCTACCTGGGGGACGTGCGGACGCTACGGAGGCGCGGCGACGTGCGGGCGCTCGCGCATGTGACGGGCGGCGGCATCGCCGGGAACCTGGCGCGGGTGCTGCCGGCCGGCGTGGGGGCTCGGATCGATCCGGAGAGCTGGGAGCGGCCGGCGGTCTACCGCTGGCTGGACGAGCGCGGCGTCTCGGAGGAGGAGCAGCGGCGCGTCTTCAACCTGGGAGTGGGCATGTGCACGGTGGTGCCGGCGGAGGAGGCGCGCGCGGCCGGCTTCCCGATCATCGGACGGCTGGAGGCGGGCCTCGACGGCGTCGTCTGGGAGGAGGGATCGGCGCCCCGTGCGTTGTGACGCTCTCGGCACAGCGCGCACGCCACGCGCGCGAATCTCGGCGATAGGCTGGAACCGGAGGGAGGCTGGCGGTGGCCCCGGGGCGGGGCGGGCGTGATCGGAGTTCTCGTCTCCGGTGAGGGGACGAACCTGCAGGCGCTCCTCGACGGCGGCCTTTCGGTCGTGGCCGTCGCCTCCAGCGCGCCGGGCGTGCGCGCCCTCGAGCGCGCCGAGCGTGCAGGCGTCCCCGCCGCTGTCTTTCCCATCCCCGACTACCCCGACCGCGCCGCCCGCGACGGCGCCATGGCCGACTGGCTGGCCGAGCGCGATGTCGAGCTCGTCGTCTGCGCCGGCTTCATGCAGCTCCTCACGACGGGCTTCCTCGCGCGCTTCCCCGCCATCAACGTCCATCCCTCGCTCCTGCCGGCCTTTCCCGGCACGACGCCGATCGAGGACGCCCTCGCCGCCGGCCTGGCCGAGACCGGCGTCACGGTCCACTTCGTGGACGAGGGCGTCGACACGGGCCCGGTGATCCTCCAGGAGACCGTCGCGATCGAGCCCGGCGACACGCCCGCGACGCTGCGCAAACGCATCCACGCCGTCGAGCACCGCCTCCTGCCCGAGGCCGTGCGGCTCTATCGTGCGGGCGCTCTACGCTCCTGACCCATGCCGGTGGAACGCGCCCTCATCTCGGTCTTCGACAAGACGGACCTGGACACGTTCGCGCGCGGCCTCTCCGATCTCGGCATCGAGCTGGTGGCGAGCGGCGGCACCGCGGCTTACATCGCCGAGCTCGGCATCGACGTCGTGCCGGTGGAGGAGATCACCGACGTCCCCGAGCTCCTCGGCGGGCGCGTGAAGACGCTGCACCCGCGCATCCACGCGGGCATCCTGGCGCGCCGGGACGACGAGGGCGACCTCGACGACCTCCGCGAGCAGGAGATCCGGACGGTCGACCTCGTCTGCGTCAACCTCTACCCCTTCGCCCGCGTGGCCGGCCGCAGGGACGTGCGCGAGGAAGAGGCCGTCGAGATGATCGACATCGGCGGGCCGGCGCTTCTGCGCGCGGCCGCCAAGAACTTCCTCCACGTCGTGCCCGTTTGCCGGGCGGAGCGCTACGCCGGGCTGCTCGGGCGACTCGCCGAGGGCGACATCGACCTGCACACGCGACGGGAGCTCGCCGCCGAGGCGTTCGCGCACACGGCCGCGTACGAGGCCTCGATCGCGTCCTGGTTCGCAGACGTGGAGACGTTCCCCCCGCGCCTGATCGTCTCCCTCGAGAAGATGGACGGGCTCTCGTACGGGGAGAACCCGCACCAGCGCGCCGCCTACTACGCGGAGGCGGAAGTGCGCCGGCACCTGCTCTCGCGCGTCGAGCAGCTCGGAGGCCGGGAGCTCTCCTTCAACAACCTCAACGACCTCGACGCCGCCCGGGCGGTGCTGCGCGAGTTCACGGTCCCGGCCTGCGCTGTCGTGAAGCACGCGAACCCGTGCGGCTGCGCCGTCGCGGGGACGATCGAGGAGGCGTACGAGAAGGCCCTCGCGGCGGATCCCGTCTCCGCCTACGGCGGCATCGTCGCCCTCAACCGGCCCGTTTCGGCCGCGCTCGCGAAGCGTCTCGCGGAGCAGTTCGTCGAGGTCCTCATCGCGCCGGAGTACCCGGAGGACGCCCTCGGGGCGCTGCGGCGCAAAGAGGCGATGCGCATCCTCCGGGACCGCGAGCGGCGTGGAGCCACACCCGGCGAGCGCGATTACCGGCGCGTCCTCGGCGGCTTTCTCGTCCAGGACGCAGACGCCGAGGTGGACGATAGGGAGGGCATGGAGGTCGTGACATCGAGAGGTCCCGACGAGGCCCGCTGGGGCGACCTCCTCTTCGCCTGGCGCGTCGCCAAGCACGTCGCCTCGAACGCGATCGTCGTCGGGCGCGATCTGCAGACGCTCGGGATCGGCGGCGGCCAGATGAGCCGCGTGGACGCGGTCCGGCTCGCACTCGAGAAGGCCCGCGAGCACGGGCACGATCTCCGCGGAGCGGTCCTCGCCTCGGACGCGTTCTTTCCCTTCCCCGACGGCCCTCGCCTCGCGCTCGAGGCGGGCATCTCGGCGATCATCCAGCCGGCCGGCTCGAAGCGCGACGCGGAGGTCGTGGAGGCGGTCGAGTCCGCCGGCGGCACGATGATCCACACGGCGCGCCGCCACTTCCGCCACTAGCGCCCCTTGAACGGCACCGCCGACGGCGCTTTGATTGCCGTGTGACAACGGCCGCGCCTGCCGCGCCGCCCCGGCCCGGTACCCGCCCCGGGCGCTGGCTCGTGGCGCCTCTCGCGGCCTTCGCCTGCGGGGCGCTCGTCGCCGGCCTGCTCGCCCGCGCCCAGCTCGACCAGGGAGGCGGCTACTTCGACCTCTTCTTCAGCGACACGATCCACATGAAGGCGTGGCTCGCGAGCGCGGTCGCGGCGCTCGCGCTGACGCAGGTCTTCACGGCCGCCTGGATCTTTCGCAAGCTGCCCTGGAAGCGCCCGCCCTGGGTGCCGCCGGTGCACCGGTGGACGGGCCGGGCCGCGTTCGTCCTCTCCCTGCCCGTCGCCTACCACTGCATCTTCCAGCTCGGGTTCCAGAGCGGCGACGACCGTGTCCTCGCCCACTCGCTCGCGGGCTCCGC